>CALAWP010000078.1 GCA_937895345.1 uncultured Paenibacillus sp.
AGAACGGCCGAGATCCAGCGAAAATCGAAGCTATTCTACATCCGCTCATTCTTACATGGGCAACTCTCCGGAATTAGGGGGTCCAACCGATAAGATCATTGAGGATCGTTACATTCCTCCCCGTAACTGTAACGAACCAGACAATCGCTAATCGGCCCAAAATCGCAGGTTTGAAAATGTAACGAACCTCAGCTCCCCTATTATCACATTTCTGAAAGATATTCAGCTGTTTCGGGGTAATTAAGCTCGCGGGGGTTCGTTAAAAATGTGAACCGGCCAATTGGGAGCGAATAAGATCACTGAGGTTCGTTACATTCCACCCCGTAACTGTAACGAACCCGACAATCGCTAATCGGCCCAAAGTCGCAGGTTTGAAAATGTAACGAACCTCAGCTCCGCTATTATCCCATTTCTGGACGATATTCAGCCGTTTCGGGGTAATTAAGCTTGTGGGGTTCGTTAAAAATGTGAACCGGCCAAATGGAAGCGAATAAGCGCACTGAGGTTCGTTACCCATATCGGCTAGCTTCACCGTGGCAGCCCTGCTGCTTCTGCCGTGTCGCTTGCCTCTGCCGTGCCAGCCCCGCTGCCTCCGCCGTTGCCGTTCTTCAGCGCCTCAGCCTTCGCCCTCTCCGGTCCCATTGCTTCAACCGCCGCCGTTCCCGCCGGCGCCGCGCTGCGACGCGAGTACGGCAAGCTCCAGCTTGTTCAGCATCAGCCCGTATTCGTTCGTCATTTCAAAATGCGGCGGCAGCGGAAGATCGCGAAAATAATCCGTCACTTGGCGGGCGCTGCGGAACCAGTCCCCTGGTTCGGCCGGCTCGGCCTTCGAGTCGGGCCATGCGGAAGACAAGGGCGGGCTGAAGATGCGGGAGGCGCCCGGCTTCAGTCTGCCGCCCAGCAGCTTCTCCTCGTACGGGCGCTGCGGCGGATGCGCGCGCACGGCTTCGAACAAATGCGGCGCGTAGTCCGCGCGCGAGCCGGTATGCTTGACGGCCGCGGCAAAACATTTGGCCCCTTCGTACACTTCGGGAATGCCGAACAACACCGCGTACAGCCGCTTGCCGAATTCGATGCGCTCCTCCAAATTTTGAAACCGTTCCATAATAAGACCGGCCAGCTTCAATTCGTTCTCGGCCCCTTCTCTGCCGCTGCCGTAAGGGAACACGACGCCGTTCAGCTGCATCAACGACTGCAAGCCGAAAAACATCGTGTCCGTCACATGCTCCCGGAAATACGGATGGCGGACAACCCTCTCCTCGATATAATGCTGCTCGTTTACGATCAAAGCGGTCGTCAGCATGGCGGAATCCCGCTCGCGCCAAAACAGCCTCCACACCGGCTTCATAAATGCCGATACGCCGAAGGCCGGCAGCAAATGAAACAGGCTGCGCCCTTGGCGGAGGCTCCATTGGTACAGCAGCAGCTGCGGGTAAGCGTCCTGAAAAATAAGCCAGTTGGCCCGCTCCAAAAATTGAAACGTCACGCTGCGCTGCCGTTCCGTCAACAGGCGCGGGAGCCATTCCCCTTGCAAGTCGGTCATGTTCCAGCCGCCGTTGCGCGAGACGAGATGCGCAAGAAGCGCCCAATGAAGCTCCGGCAAGCGGAAATAAACGTTGCGGTAAGCCTCCGTGCGGGTAACGTTGTTCCGGTTCGCTTCCTCCGTCTCGGCGCGGATGCGACGGATGAGCATCAGCTCGTCGGCCGACCAGCCCGCGCCCGCCGCCGCCGATGCCGCTTCCCCTTCCGCAGGCGGCGTGAAGGCTTGACCCTGGCCCGTGGACGCCGCGGCGCCCGCCTCCAGCTTCAGCCAGGCATCCTTCAGCCGGGACGCCGCCGCCGGGGACAGCTTGGGCAGCCGTGCGGAAGCCGCCATGCCGTCCTCTTCTTGATGCGCCTTCCATTTTCCGGCCGCATAAGACGCGGCCGCGCCGGGCAGTGCGAGCAAATGCCGGAGCCGCTTGCCCGCGGCTTGTATCCAAAGCCGTATGTTTGCCATGCCCGCCGCGCCTCCTTCGTCAACCTTTTACTATCATTATCCGCCAATCCGGAACCCGTCATACCGCTGCGGCGGCCGCCGCTTTTTCCTACCATATGCCTGATCGTACCGGAATGATTCGGGACATGTCGTGTAGTATAATGAGAGCAAAGACGCCAAGCGGGAGGCCGGCCTATGTGCGGACGATATACGATTACGGTCACAATGGAAGAGCTGATGCTTTATTATCATATCGAAGAGAGCTCGTCGCCCTGGCATCAGCCAAGGTATAACGTGGCGCCGGGCCAATCGATTCCGGCCATCGTCCACGACGGGAAGAGAAACCGGCTCGGGGAGCTGAAATGGGGGTTGGTTCCGGCGTGGGCCGACGATCCGAAGATTGGTTATACGATGATTAACGCTCGCGCGGAAACCGCCGCATCCAAACCGGCTTTTCGCGAGCCGTTTCGCCGCAAGCGGTGCATCGTGCCGGCGGACGGCTTTTACGAATGGATGGTTACCGGGCGGGACAAGCAGCCGATCCGGTTCGTGCTCAAGAGTCGTTCCTTGTTCAGCATGGCGGCGCTGTACGATACATGGCGAGCGCCGGACGGAACGAAGCTGTCCACCTGCACCATCCTGACGACGGATCCAAACGACAAGGTCTCCCCCGTCCATAACCGGATGCCGGTCATCCTGAGGCCCGAGGACGAGGCGGTTTGGCTGAACCGGGACCTTGGCGATCCGTCCCGGCTGCAGGCGCTGCTGAAGCCTTATCCTTCGGAAGAGATGGAAGCCTATCCGGTCGGCGCGGCGGTCGGCAACGTCCGCAATGACGACGCTTCGCTGATCGAGCCGCTGCCGCCGGCCAGGCCGTAAACCGCCGCAACGGGCAACAGGCCGGACATGCAACGCGCATGTCCGGCCTGTCTTATGCAATGATTCAGCCTAACGGATCGTTCCGTTTACTTTTCAGCCCGCCGGCAGCTTGTCCGGCCGTTGTTTAAGGCTCGACGCCCCATACGAGAACGCCGTTGTAGTACAAGGTTACCTTCGTCCAGTCGGCAAACGAGGTTTTGGTCGGATCGAACGAATAGTCGCCCGTTTCGTTATAGTTCGACCAATTGTTTTTATGAATACGCGATTGGATTTCGCCCGTATTCGCGCCCGGCGCCAGATTGCCCGCGCTTGGCTTGAACGTAATTTCCAGGTAATGATCCGCGCCGGTGGCGGCGGTATTCATCTTCACGAGCTGCCCTTGCAGGTTGGAGCAGCCGAGCTGCGCCCAATCGCAGTTGTACGTTTGCGGCTGCTCGCCGTCGATCGTATACCAATAGCGGATCGACAGATCGCTGAGCGCGACCGGAGCGTTGCCCTGGTTCGTAATCCGCAAATGCGGCTTGAACTGGTTGTCCTGCGCGTTCGTATCGCCGGCCCGGTATTGGACCGACAAGGTGACCGGAGGCACCACGACAGCGGACGGCACGGCCGACACCGTTGCCGAAGCGGGGCTTTCGCCAATGGCGTTAACCGCGGTCACGGTATAATAATAGGTTGTGCCGTTCGTCAGCCCCGTATCGGTATAGGCCGGAGCCGTCAAGCCGCTGGCGATGACCGTATAAGGGCCGTTCGCGGCTGCCGCCCGCTTCACCGTGTAGCTGTCGGCGTTCGATACCGCGTTCCAAGCCAGCGCGATCTGGCCGTCGCCGGCCGTCGCCGTCACGCCGGACGGAGCGGAAGGCGCCGTAGGCGTCGGCTGCTCGTTGCCGATCAGGCGGGCAAATTCCGCGTAAGCGGTCGCCATGTCGACCTGCGACCAGAACCGGTGGTAACGGAACGTCGGCACGCCGTTCTCCCATTCCTGCGTCGCCGGATTCCACGACGTTTGATACAGATTTTCCAGGTAAGACCACTGCGGGTCGTTGACGATTTCCGGACGCAGCTCGGCGTAGCTGATATATACGCCGTTGCCGCCTTTCGACGGATCGGACGGTACGCCGTTCGGTCCCGGAATGGCATTGCCTTGGCCGAATGTGCCGGACCAGCCGGACGGGAAATAGATTTCCTTTTCGAAGAAACGGAAATAGTCGCCCCGCGGCTCGTCGGTCACAATGCCGACGCCGTCATTGAACGCCCATGCGACGTCCAGCAATTGCTCGGCCAAATTTTTGGCGGCTTCGCCTTGGGCGGTATAGCTGCCCTGCTCGGCTTTCGTCGCCGCGGCATAGAACGTCAGCGCCTTGACATAGCTGCCCAGCACCCCGACGTCCTGGCTCGGATTTCTTGTAATGACGTGATAGTTCGGATTGCCGGTAAATTGGCTGAAGCCGTTCCACGTATCCGGCTGGCCGACCCATTCCTGTCCGCCGATTACGTAGAATGCGCCGGGCTCCGGCGTCGTGGCGACTTGCGGATTCGATCCGCCAAGTATCCGGTTGCCGTTCGCGTCCAGATAATAGCCGTCGGCGTCCGTAACAGGCCGCTCGTTGACGAACGTATAGTCCATCGTCCAATTGATCCATTTGTCCATGACGAGCTTCGCCATCTGGAAGTTTTCCGAGGACGTATCGCCGTTGTCCGCCAAAATGTAATACAGCTCGGCCACCCTCTCCAGCGGCCATGCCTGGAAACCGAACCAGGTGTTGGACGGAGGATCGTGATAGACGGGATCTTCGTCGTAGGCCATGCCGTAGAACGTGCTTACTCCGGCCGGGTAAGCCTGGTACGAGCCGTCGACGGAATTCGTCGCTCCGCCGCCGACCGCGCCTTCGTCGGTCAGCAGCCACGTATAGAACTCCAGCTGGCGCTTCAGCGATTCCTCCCAGTCGGCCTGGCCGGTAGGCGATGCCGGTTCCAGTCCGCCTTGCGACAACGCATAGGCCGCGACCGTATTTTGGTAGGCCTGATGAACGTGGCTCGCGCCGATGCGCCAAGCCCAGTTGCCGGTTTGGCCGAGTCCGCCGCCCCAGGCGGTATACCAAGCCATCAGATAATGGCTCGAATCTTTGCCGGTGCCGGCCGTCGGCGAGCCGTCCGCGGCGCTGCCGATTTGCTGAAAGTATTTGTCATACATGCCGTAACGGAGAAAATCGCCCATTTTCCGCGCTTTGTCGATGTAAACGGAGTTGTTGTACCCAAGTTCCTTCGCCCAGTACATTACCTGTACGGCGCGGGCGTCCGCATCCGTCGCGTTGGTGTAGCGCCATTGCGGAGCGGGAGCGTTTTGCTCCTTCGTAAACAGGGACATAAAGCCTTCGCCCGGCTTGCCGAAGCTGTGGTCGTCCTGCGAAGGATGCGGAATGGCTTCCCATACCGATTCCTGCTCGCCGCGCTGGAACGTGTTGACATAGGTCGCCGTATGCGAAGGATTCAGCGTATTGCCGAAGCCGTACCAGTTGTTGACGTCAAGCAGCCAGTGCATCAGATACGTCTGATTGCTGCCGTACGTCTGCACGAGCTCCGCATGAATCGGATCGCGCCCAGCGGCGATGCTGCCGGAAATCTCGGAAGGATACTGATCCGGCTGCGGATATTCCGCCGCATACGTAGCCGGGCTGTTCGGATTGTAATAGCTCATCGTCGGCTGTTCCTCAAAGCCGTCGCCTTCGTTGACCGGAATAATATACGTCTCCATGTTGTCCCAAGCTTCCTCAAGCTTGCTCCAATCCTGGGTAAAGTAGCCGTACAGCGTCTCCAGCCACAGCCAGTAGCTGTAGGCTTCGGACGTCGTCATATGGCCGTAGTCGGGAGCTTCGCTCATCAGCGTCTCCACGGCGTGGTAAGGAATGCCCTCAGGAGAAAAATAGCCGTTGCCGGGATCTTTGATTTGGTTGTACATGACGAGAAAACGGTCTTTCATGACGGCGTAGCTTCCCCCGTCTCCATTCAGCGCCGCGCTCAGATTCGGCTCGTTCCCCGCGCCTCCGGTAGACTGGGCCGCCGGCTGCCCGGCGGCGGACGTCATAGACGACATAAGCAGCGCGGCCATCAGCATGGTCGTGAGGATGGTCATCACTTTGCCGCGTTTTCCGGTCAACCTTCGTTCCGGGTTCGTTTGCTTCATTGCTCTTCTCCTTTCATCCTTCAAATTGGCGTTCTTTTGCGCAAGTCCCCCTTTTCCGGCATCACCACCTTTCCGCCCGTCTGGCCGCAGCGCCGAATCGATGCAGAGCCTCCGGCGCTGCGGTGCGGCGATTAACGATCGGCCTGCCCGCGCAGGGCCGCGATTGACGATCAGCCTGTCCGAACGGGAGCCGCATGTGACGATCAGCCTGTCCGCGCAGGGGCCGCGATTAACGATCGGCCTGCCCGCGCAGGGCCGCGATTGACGATCAGCCTGTCCGCACGGGAGCCGCGTGTGACGATCGACCTGTCCGCGCAGGGGCCGCGATTAACGATCGGCCTGCCCGCGCGGAGCGGCCGGTGCGTCCGGCCCCGGACTGTCCGCAGTGCGGCTTACGGCTCGATCCCCCAGATCAGCTGACCGTTCCGGTATAACGCGACCCGGTCCCAATCGGCAAACGACGTCATGGACGGATTGTAAGAGTAATCGCCCGTTTCGTTGTAGTTGGTCCAATCGTTTTTGTTAATGCGGATTTGCATTTCGCCCGTGTTCGCTCCCGGCGCCAGCGATCCCGCGCTCGGCTTGAACGTAATGCTGATATAATGGTCCGCTCCGGCGGCGGATGCCGGCATCGAGACCAATTGGCCGGTCAGATTGGAGCATCCGACCTGCGCCCAGTCGCAGTTAAACGTCTGGGACGCGCTGCCTTCCTTCGTATACCAATAACGGATCTCCAGCTCGCTGAGCGGAACGGACGCGCTGCCGTTGTTGACGATCCGGAAATGCGGCTTCATCTGATTGTCGCCGGCGCTCGTATCGGCCGCCCGATATTGCAGAGCAATGTCGCCGGACGGCTCGGGCTGCTGGCCGGCCTCCGGCTTAGCGCTGACGGCGGCGGAATTGGCGCTTTCGCCCGCCAAATTGACGGCGCTGACGACGTAATAATACGTCGTGCCGTTTTGCACGGCCAAGTCCGTATAACCCGTTTGCGTCAGCCCGCTTGCGACGGACGTATACGGACCGCCGCTGACCGTGCTGCGCTTCACGTTATAGCTGTAAGCTCCGGGAACCGCCTGCCAGTTCAGGACGACTTTCCCGTTGCCCGCGCTCGCCGCAAGTCCGGCCGGGGCGGCAGGAGGCTGCGGCGGCGTGCCGTTGCCCGGCGGCTCTTCGCCGAACACTCGAACGCCTGCGTCATAGACCGGGATAAACGGCGTCTTCGCGATCGCCTGATTACCCTGCGACAACCCTTGGTACGAATAGTCGTTGAGCGGATTCCATACCGTCGTGTTCATCGGAGCCGCCAGCCGGAACTGGATTTCCTTTTTGTGCGCGGACTGTCCGCCCGGATAAATTTTGACCCCGGTAAAGTCGACCAGTACATAATAGATATGGTTGGCCGCATCATGCGGCTGCAGCGCCGACACGACGCCGCCCTGATTGTAGTTCGTCGTAATCTGCACGTCGTTCGGCGAATATCCCGCCTGAATCAGCTCCGACAGATCGACGAAATATTTGAACGACAGCTTGTCGCCCATCCGCGCCGGCCAGCCGGAACGGTTGTTCAGGACGGCTTTGATTTCCGTATAATTCGGCCCCGAGCTGTTGACGGACGCTTCGACAAACATTTCGTCCTCCGGAATTTCCGGCTCCGGGAACGAAGCCAGCGGCTGCTGTCCTTGACCGTAAAGCATCATCATTTTGGCCAGGGATCCCGTAAATCCGGCATTATAGTCGGTGGCGACTTCGTTGCTTACATAATCGTTGATGTTGTCCGTATAGCTGTCGTCCAGTCCCGGACCGCCGACCAGCGCGCCGTACAAAATATGGCGGTGATTGGCCGGATTGGACAAGCTGTCCGTCCAGGAGCCGTGCGCCGTGCGGTGATGCGGATGCTCCGGCGGATTGTTGCCGTAGCCGACGACATAGCTGCTGTTCCGCGGGTTGTCGCCCAGCATGTAAGCGATTTGCGAGACGGCGAAATTGCGGTATTTCGCAGCTTTGACCGGGTTTTGGCTCTCCAGCCAGTCGGAATACACGAAGGCGAGGAAGCTGGCGTTCGCCGAGTAGCGGAGCGCGCCCCACGAATCAAGCCAGGCCAGACCGCCCGGCGTATACCGGATGCGCTCGTTCGTGTCGGCGGTGCCGCTCGTCCAGTAGTCGAGGTTGCGCTCCGTCGACGTGACGAACCTCTGATCCCCCGTAATGCGGGCCAGCAGCAGCTGGGCGCCGTAATGCTTGTCGTCCCAGGCATGCGTCCATTTGTAGCCCCAATAAGGCGTTTGGCCTTCGGTTCCCCAATCGTCGACGGAAGCGATCGCTTTCGTCAAATAAGCCGGATCTTCCGTAGCCAGATACAGCCAGACGGCGGCCCATGTAATTTCGTCATGATAGCCGCTCCAGGAATTGTAGAAGCTTGTGGCGTCCGTGATGCAGTCGGAATATTTCCCGCGGTACGTATCCGCGAAGTTGAACAGCTGCTCCGCATGCTGCAGCAGCGTTGCGGAATAAGCCGGGTCGCTGTCCGCAAAAATAATGGACGACGACGCCAGGGCGGCGGCCGTCTCGCCTGCCAGATCGGAGCCGGGGCAGCTGGCGTCGATCTTGTACGCCTTCCGCTCCATTTGCATCACTTCCGCAGGCCCCCACCAGGCATGGTCGATGCCGCCCGTGCCGACTTGTCCCCACAGCTCGTTCGGAGCCGTATGCGCTTTCAGGAAATAGTCGGTCGCCCAGCGGATGTTGTCCAATATTTCCTCCAGCTGTCCCGCGTCCTCATACCCGTCCCGGTATTCATAGACAGACCAGGCCAGCATCGTGGCGCTTGCCGTCATCGGAAATCCGAATTTGACGTGATCGCCCGCGTCATACCAGCCTCCCGTCAGATCGACGCCGACGTCCGCTCCGTCGTTCATGCCCGAATCGCCGCGCCACATGACGCGATTGTCCTCGGGAAGCTCCCCGGATCGCTGGGCTTCATAAAAGTAAATCGCTTTTTGCAACGCTTCCGCATAATTGTACGACGAGGGAGCGGCGCTGCTCCGGTCCGCTCCGAGCGGAAATGAAGATACGGCAACTATGGCGGAGAGCAGCGCTATGATGCAGGTTTTGAACGTCCTTTTCATAAAGCATACCTCCCAAAAAGTTTATACGAGTGCAAAACGACATCCTTATAACGCATACCTTCGATAAATTTCAGATGAACGAGTCCGGGCCGGAACTATCCGGCAGTCGGAATCGCATACGATGCCGGAATAACCCGGCAAGGCGGACTTGCCTGCCGATGCCGGATTCCCCGGCAAGACGGACTCGCCTGCAGGCCCGGATTCACCCGACAAGACAAGCTCGCCTGCAGGCCCGGATTCACCTCGTAAAGACGGATTCGCAGGCCAGTTCGCGGCAGCTGCCCCGCACGACCAGCTCGGGCTCGACAAGCACCGCTTTGCGGTCCGACCGTCCCTGAATGAGCTCTACCAGCAATTCGGCGGCCATCGTCCCGATGCGAGGCTTGTCCTGCCTGATCGTCGTGAGAGGCGGATGCATATACCGGGCCGCCGCGATGTCGTCGCAGCCGATGACGGAAATGTCGTCCGGCACGCGGAGCCCTTTTTCCCGAATGGCTCGGATCGCGCCCAAAGCGTACATGTCCGTCGAGGCAAATACCGCCTTGGGCCGCTCCTCCTGCGAGAGCCACAGCTTCATTCGTTCATACCCTTCCTCGATATCGAACGTGTCCTGCTGAACGATCCACTCTTCCCTCAGCTTCAAACCGTTATTCGCGGCTGCTTCCAGGAAAGCTTCCAGCCGGATGCCCGAGATGACCGCCTGCCTGCCGCCGCCGATATACGCGATATCGGTATGGCCAAGCTCCATGAACCGCCGAATGACCGCATCGGCCATCTTGCGGTTGTCGGTCATGATGTAGCCGGTTTTCGGCCCGTCGAGCGGCAGATCGACGGCCGCGCAAGGAATTTCGCTGGCGGCCAGATCGTATACTGACTTCTGCACCTGCTGCCCGGACAAGATCAGGCAGCCGTCCACGCTGAAATGCCGGCAGCGGGCCAAATAATCCTCTTTCTCGTAATGAAACTGCTCGTTGGAAAAAAACAGCAAATCATAACCCATTTGGCCGATAGCCGTCTTGAAGGCGCTGACGACGTCGACAAAAAACGGATGGTTAAACTCGGCATTTATTTTTCCCGCATAAATGACGCCGATAATGTTGGACGTTTGCGTGACCAGCGCCCGCGCGATATACGTCGGACGGTACCCTGTCCGTTCCATAATCTCCATGACGTTTTTGCGCGTTTTGTCGCTGATGCCGGAGTAGCCGTTGAATATTTTAGACACCGTCGCCACCGATACGCCGGCCATGCGGGCAATATCTTTAATGGTCGTCTTTTCCGTCGCCGTCTTTTCCGTTGAGGTCTTCCCGGATTCGTTCGTCATTTACGGCTCGACTCCCCATTCCAGCACGCCGCCGATATAGCCGGTTATGGTCGGACGGTCCGCATAGGATGACGATGCCGCCGAGAAGGAATAGTCGTCCGTCTGCGTATAATTGGACCAATCCGATTTGGAGAACCGGATTTGAAGATCGATGCTTTGCCCGGCGGCCAGACTGCCCGCTCCGCTCGCAAAGCCGATTTCCAAATAATGATCCGCGCCGGGCGCCGGTCCCGGCATCGGCACGAAGCTGCCGGTCACGTTCGAGCATTGGACATGCGACCAGTCGCAGAAGAAGTTTTGTGATTGCGTGCCGTTAGCCGTAAAGTAATAACGCAGCTTCACGGCGGACAGCTGAACGGCCGTATCCCCGGTATTGACGAGCTTGATTCTCAGGCTGATCGAATTGGACGTTTGACCGAGCGTGCCGTTATAGGCTTGCACCTTGATGCTGCCCGCCGGAGCCGACGTCGAATCCGTGACCGATACCGTCAGCACGGCATTCGCCCCCGCGCTGAATTTAAAAGTCAAAGCGGTGCTGCCGACCGGCAACTGGGCCAAATAACCGGATTTGATAACGACCGCATTGCCGGATACGGTATAATCCGTTCCCGGCGCCAGCTCGTTCGCTCCGTTCCAGATTCCAGTCAGCGAATTGCCGTTCAGCGTCAAGGCGACCGAAACGCCGGCCTGGGCGGATGGATTCCGGTCAAAGACCGTGCCGGTCGGAGAGATGGCGGAATCGTTCACCGGCGGATTGCCGCCGTTGCCCGGATTGCCTCCTCCGACGGGATCGGCATACAAGATGCCCCGGCCGTTCGTGCCGAGATAAACGCGGCCGTAAATGCGCGGATCGCCGGTAATAGCCATGTTGGTGACGCCGTACTGATGCTGGTCGTCATTGATTCTGACCCAGTCCGCGCCGCCGTTGTCGGAACGGAAAATGCCGCGTACGCCGTCGATCTTGGCCGAAACGTACAGCGCCATGACGGTTTGGCCCGGCGCAGCCTTGCCGAAGCCGACGACATCGGCTTCCTCCACATTCGACAGCTTGACGAACGATTGACCGGAATCGGTCGAATGCCACAATCCGTACAGCCCGTTGCTGCTGCCCCCGGCGAGCCAAATGTCGCCTTCTCTGCCCGGCATCGCCTTGAAATAAGCGCCGCCTTCATTCGGCAAGCCGGCCGCCGCCGTCGCCGAAAACGTTTTCCCTTTATCCGTGCTTATATAGAAGGTGCCGCCCGAAAATGCGTAAAACTTGTCGGCGTTGACGCGGTCGGACCGGATATGGGCGCCGGCCGGAACGCCCGCGCTGGCCGTCCAGGAGTTGCCCCCGTTATGGCTGTAGAAGACGCCGACATCCGGCGTTCTCCAGACGATGCCGGTGCCGTCGGCGGACACCGCCACCTGACCGCCTCCGGCCGTGCCCGCCGGTTCGGAGTTCGGATGATACCAGTTGGAAGCCCCGTCGTACGACAGGCCGATCGATTTGGCGTTGGCGGCGTCGCCCTTCGGCCCTACGCGCACCATAAACGAAGGATTTTGCTCCGCGTAATCGATGCTGTTCGTTGCGCTCGGGTTGACGTGCATCTTGGCCGGCGCCTGCGTCAGATCGTCGTGGCGGAAGCCGGAAACGTCGAGGAGACCGCTGATCAGATGTGCGCCGGAAGGCGGGCTGACCAGATCCTGTACGGAAGTTTCCTCAATTCCTTTGGCCATGACCGACAGATCGATCAGACCGCCGTTGTCCCAGTCGGTCAAATTGTCGGTGCCGTAGATCGTCGCGCCCGTGCCGTACATCATCCGGTCCGGATTGAACGGGTCGATTTCCAGATCGCCGATCATCCAGCCAAGCTTCGGCGATACTTCCGGAGGCGGCGGATTTTGCCCGAAATCGAGCCATGGAGCGGCCGAAATGTCGAGCGTATAGCGAAGGGTGCGGTTCGGATAGCCGTTCCAGTCCCAAATCCGGCTCCAGGTCGCTCCTCCGTCCGTGCTGCGGAAAATAATGGCGTCGGGCCACCAGGAGTTCAGCGTGGCGACCATGATCGTGCCGGGGTTTTGCGCGTCAACGGCAAGCCCGCCGTAACCGTAATAATTGTCGCTGCTGGCGCTTGGCACCGGACTGATATTCGTCCATTGCCCGGTCGCGGTATTCAGCTTCCATACGTCGCCTTTCGTGCCGTCGTACGGTCCTGCGCCATTGCTGTAGGAGATATAGAGGTAGCCGTCCGCCGAGAGGACGCCGTGATGCGGAATGTAGCCCGTCGGCTGGCCGGGAACGGCCTGCCACGTCTGCCCGCCGTCCGTGCTCCGGTAAACGCTGGTGCCGAGATCGGCCACGCCGGCGTAAATCGTTTGGGTCGCTTGTCCGGGCGAGCCCGTGGAAGGATCGAACGTCACCCAGGACAATCCGACGATGTCACCTTGATAGGAATTGCTCGGATCCTCGATATAGGTGCCGGGATTCGGGAAGCTTGTCACCTTGCTCCAGGTGGCGCCGTAATCGGAGCTTGTCCACAGCCCGTTGCCGCTGCGCGCCCCAAAAAAGAGGATGCTGTTTTTGTTTGGATCGATGACGAGCCTCTCGCCCATGGAACGTCCGGGCATATTGCCTCCGACCTTGAACGGAAGCTCGGTTTCCTGCCACGTCTCGCCCCTGTCCGTCGAGCGCATAATATAGCCGTTGTTGGGATCCCACTCGTTCGTATAAGTGCCGACCGCCAAATACAGCCTGTCCGGATCGACGGAGTCGGTCGCGAGCGCGTCGACGCCCGTCTTGCCCCATTCGTCCCAGCCGATGAAATCGAGCAGCGGAATCCAGCTGTCGTCCGCGGGATTCCAGCGGTAAGCGCCGCCGATATCCGTGCGCGCGTAGATCAGGTCCGGTTCCGCCGTATTGAATATAATGCCGGGAATGAATCCTCCCCCTCCGCCGGTTACGGCGTTTTTCCAGACGTAAGCTTCGCTGCCCGCCGCTTGGGCGGCCGGAGCCGCAGCCAGCAGCTGAACAAAGATCAAAGCAGCGGCAAGCGACAACAAATGCATGCGTTTCTGGACAATGGTATACATGATTCAAAGCCTCCTTAACGTAGATTTCGAAGACTTGCGACAAAGCCCGGCAGCCTTTTCCCATTCACCTCCTTTTCCAACATTTTCGGAAAACGTTTTCCATTGTAAGCGATTACATTTTGTGTAATCATTATAGCTCGTCCCCATTTCCGATTTCACCGAAAAGTTCATTTCGGAAGCCCGCAAATTTTTTGCGTCCTATACGCCGAAATCGGTTTCGTAGGAGTAAAGAACTGCACGCCGCCGCCGGGCCCATTCCGATAATCATACCAGCCGCAAACAAAAAAAACGCCGACCGAAAACGGTCAGCGAAACATGCTCCACAGCTTGAGCAGATGAAACGTATTGTTCGGATCGATCTTTTGCGCCAGAACGAAGCTCACAATTTGCTCCTCCTGCACATCCGTCAGCTTTTCCTGCAAGATGGCCGAAGCCGATTTGACCAGCCTGCGCACCTTTACCCTGTCCTGAAGATCGTATTTGGTCACATGCGCGAGCAGCTGGCGCATCCGCTCCTTCACCGAGGGGTTTTTCATCTTCAGCTTGACCCGCTCCACGAGCTGCGGCTTGATTCCGTACTGTTGATAACTCACCGCGTCAACACACCTCCGTTTCGGCAATCCGGTTTAACCCTTTAACTATATGCCGCAAACGACGGTTTTTTGCCTAGTCCAGCTGCTCTCCCTGAAATATTGGGTCTTTGCGGAGCAAATCCCACAGTCTCGCATACGCTTCGTTGCGCCAGAAATCGGGCCGCTCCGTCAGCTCCGCCGCATCTTCCCTCGCCTGCTCGAGCGTCTCGTAATCGGCGACCATATCGGCGACCCGAAATTCCGGAAGGCCGCTTTGCTTCGTCCCGAAAAAATCGCCCGGGCCCCGAAGCTCCAAGTCCCTCCTGGCCACCTCGAAGCCGTCGGTCGTTTCGGTCATCACCTTCATCCTTTCCCGGCCCGTCTCCGACTTCGGATCGGCGACGAGAATGCAGTGCGACTGATGCTCCCCGCGCCCGACCCTGCCGCGAAGCTGATGAAGCTGGGAAAGGCCGAACCGCTCGGCGTCCATAATGATGATCAGCGTGGCGTTCGGCACGTCGACGCCGACCTCCACGACCGTTGTCGCGACGAGCACCTGCGTCTCGTTCGCGGCGAAATCCGACATCGCCTGATCCTTCTCGGCGGCCGGCATCCTTCCGTGCAGCAGCCCGACGCGCAAATCGGGAAACGCCTGCGACAGCTGCACGTACAGATCGATCGCGTTTTGCACGTCAAGCTTGTCCGATTCCTCAATCAGCGGGCAGATGACATAAGCCTGCCGTCCTTGGCCGGCTTCCTTGCGGACGAAGGACAGCACCCGGTCCATCGCGTCATGCTTCACCCAATAGGTCTTGATCGGCTTCCGACCTTTCGGCAGCTCCTTCAGCGTGGACACGTCCATATCGCCGTAGGCGGTGATGGCGAGCGTTCTCGGAATCGGCGTCGCGGTCATGGTGAGCACGTCCGGATTCAAGCCTTTGCGCCTCAAGATGCTGCGCTGGTTCACGCCGAAGCGATGCTGCTCGTCCGTCACGACCAGCCCCAGGCTGCGGAACAGGACGTCGTCCTGAATGAGCGCATGGGTGCCGACGGCGATATCGATCACCCCCATCTGCAATCCCGCCAATAGATCCCGCCGCTTCCGTTCCGTCAAGCTGCCCGTCAGCAGCGCGACCTGCAAGCCGGTTCCATCGAACAGCTTTTCCAAGCTTTTGGCGTGCTGCTCCGCCAATATTTCCGTCGGCACCATAAGGGCGCCCTGATGCCCCGCGCGTACGGCGCCGTACAGCGCCGCGGCCGCCACAACCGTCTTTCCCGAGCCGACGTCCCCTTGCAACAGCCGGTTCATCGCCGAACTTCGCCGCATATCGACCAATATTTCGTTAATAACCTTTTTCTGGGAGTCAGTCAACTCAAAAGGCAGCCGGTCCGCAAAGCTGCGGATCCATTCGCTTTCGATCCGGAAGGCGATGCCGTCTCCTCGGCTCCGATTTAATGCCCGGTAAGCCTGCAGCTTCAGCTGAAACAAAAACAGCTCCTCGTATACGATGCGCCTGCGCGCCTCTTGCCCTTTCCCGGCGTCGCCCGGATGATGAAGCAGCGCCACCGCTTCCTTGCGGCCCATCAGCCGATGCCGCTCGACCAGCTCGTACGGAAGCGGCTCCTCCATCAGCGGGCCGTATTGCTCCAGCGCCTGCTGAATCGTCTTGCGCAGCCAGGCTTGCGTGATGCTTCCTCCGACGTGGTACACGGGCTGCAGCGTGCCCGAGCGCGAGGTGCCGGCTGCATCCGGAAATTCGTTGCCGGATACGTTCAGTTGCAGCCGGTGGCCGTCCCATTTGCCGGTGACGACGATTTCGCGGTCTGGCCGCAGCTGCTCCTGAAGATAATGGCGGTTGAACCATACCGCCGAAATGAGCTGCCCGCCGACTTCCAGCTTGCACGTCAGGCGGGATTTGCCCCTTCCGTAACGCTGAAGCAGCGGCACGCCGCGTACGCGTCCCTGCAGCGTGGCCTTCTCTCCGTGCTTCACCTCCGAAAGATCGCGAAGCCGAAAGTCTTCGTAGCGGTATGGAAAATAGTCCAGCAGATCGGCGATCGTATGTACGCCAAAGGCGTGAAGCTCCCCTTCCTTGAGAGCGCTCACGCCTTTAAGCTGTCTTACGGAAATTGCGTTCAAGCCCGTCATCGCCGTTTCACGCCCTCTGCATAAAGACGGCGCTCGTTCCCGGCCCGACATGCGTGCCGATCACGGAACCGACCGTCGCATAGCCGATTTGCTTCACGTTCAGCTCGCTCTTGATCCGTTCTTCGAGCTCGGTTGAAGCTTCCTTGGCGTCCGTCCACGCAATCGTCATGACGACCGGGTCGTCGCCGAATGTCGCTTTCAGCATTTCCGCGATGCGGGCCGCCGCTTTTTTGCCGCCTCTTACCTTATCGACGGCATAGACGCCGCCGTCCTGATCGAGAGACAAGATCGGCTTAATGTTAAGCAAGGAACCGATCAGCGCGGAAGCCCGGCCGATGCGTCCGCCCTTCTGCAAATATTCGAGGCTGTCGACCAGAAAGTATAATTGCATGTCTTGCTGAATGCGCGAAATTTCGTCCAAAATGTTCTGTTTTCCGGCGCCTGCGGCCGCCATCTCGGCCGCCTTGACCACTTGAATGCCGATGCCGTAGGAAGCCGACTTGGAATCGATCAGCGCAATGTCGGCGCCGTCGTCCATCATCGAACGGGCAATCGAAGCCGATTGGAACGTGCCGCTCAGCACCGCGGGCAAATGAATGGAAATGATCGGAGCCGACGGATCCTCCGCCAGCAGCCGTTCGTACAGCTCCGTGAACTCGGCCGGGGAAGGCTGGGAAGTTGTCGGCAGCGCCTCCGATTGCTTCAGCCTTCTGTAAAATTCGTCCGTTCCGATCGTCACCGCATCCAGAAACGTCTCTTCGCCGAACAAAACCTTCAGCGGCACCATATGAATGCCCAGCCGCTCGCGAATGTCGGCCGGAATATCCGAGGTGCTGTCCGTTACTATCCGTACTTTGCTCATCGTAAACCCCTCCAGCGTCGGTTGTATTTACAGGCTACTCTACTGCGAACATATAAGGATAGAGCGGCTGTCCGCCATGGTGAACTTCCAGCTCCAGCTCGGGATAATGCTCCTGCGCCCATTGAAGCAGCGCCTCCGTCACTTCCGGCTCCGCTTCCTCGCCCGCCAGCACCGTCAGCAAATCGCCGCCGTTCTCCAGCATGCTGACCAGCAGCGACCGGCAGGCAGCCGGCAGCTCCGCTTCCGAAGCGACGATCGTTTTTTCTTTAATGCCGATATAATGCCCTTCCTGGATGTTCACCCCGTCGATCGACGTGTCCCGCACCGCCTTGGTCACTTGGCCCGACACGACGGCTGCGGCGGCATTGTGCATCCAGTCTCTGTTGCGCTCCGGAGTTTCGTCCTCCTTGAACGCCAGCACGGCGGCCAGCCCTTGCGGTATCGTCTTCGTCGGAATAACCGTCACCTGACGCTCGCTGAGCTCCGCGGCCTGCTCCGCCGCCAGCACGATGTTGCCGTTGTTCGGCAGCAAGAACACATGGTCGGCCGACAGCGCGTCGATCGCTTTCAGAAAGTCTTCGGTGCTCGGGTTCATCGTTTGTCCGCCGGACAGCACGGTATCGACGTCGCTGCTCAGAAACAGCTCCGCGATGCCTTCGCCCATCGCCACGGCGATCATGCCGTACGGCGCCCGCTCGAACACTTGCCCCGGCGGCATGCCGCTGACGGCTTGCCCGGCCAGCAATTCGGCGGACGACAAGTCTGCCGTACCGGCGGATTCCTCTTGCTGCAGCAAGTCGCGATGCTGCTCGCGCATGTTCAGAATGTGAATGTCCGTCAGCTCGCCGTACTTCATCGACAAATTAAAAACGTCGCCCGGCTTGCGCGAATGGACATGCACCTTGATGATGTCGTCGTCGACGATCACAAGAATGGAATCGCCGTCCTTTTCCAGCGCCTTCTTGTAAGCGGATTCATCAAACAACAGTGCGGAATGGCCCGCCAGCTTCCGATTTATGAAAAATTCCATATCGTACGGGAATTCGATATCTTCTGTGGACAACCGGGATTGCGCCGAGCCGTAAGCGGCTGCCATGCGTTCCTCTTTCGGCGGAGACGGCACGGCCACTTCCTCCGGCGGCGCGGCCTCCGACGGGGAATACAGCATGTCCGGATATGCGCCCGGCTCGCTTTCCGTCAAGGAACGGAAAAACCCCTCGTAAATATAGACCAGTCCTTGTCCGCCCGAATCGACGACGCCTACCTGCTTCAGCACGGGCAGCATGTCCGGCGTGCGCTGCAACGCTTCGTTGGCCTTGCGGTGCACCTCCGCGATCAAATCCTCGACGTCCGTCGAGCGTCTCGCGTATTGGACCGCATGTCTCGCCGCCTCACGGGCGACGGTCAGAATCGTCCCCTCCACCGGCTTCACCACCGCCTTGTAAGCGGTATCTACGCCGTGCTGCAAAGCGTTGGCGATATCGATCGCTCTCGCTTCCGCCGCGTGGGCAAGCGATCTCGCAAAGCCGCGAAACAGCTGCGACAAGATCACGCCGGAATTGCCCCTGGCTCCCATGAGCAGCCCCTTGGACAAGGCGTCGGCCGCCTTGCCGATCTGCTCCGAAGGCTTGCTTCTCAGTTCCCGGACGCCCGAGCTCATCGTCAGATTCATGTTCGTGCCCGTATCGCCGTCCGGCACCGGAAACACGTTTAGTGCGTTGACCTTCTCAGCGTTACGCTGCAATAATTCCGCACCGAGCAAAGCCATAGCGGCAAAGTCCGATCCGTTAATAGAGCGCTTACCCAAAGAAAATTCCCCTTCCTGCTACCTGGATACCCTGACATCTTGTACAAATATATGGACCTGATCCACCGAAAGGCCCATGACCTCCTTCAATACGTACGCTACTTTGGATTGAATGTTGTGCGCAACCTCGGAGATTTTGGTACCGTAACTTACGATAATATGAAGGTCGATATGAAGACGATCGTTTTCCCGCCTGACCACGACGCCGCGGGACCAATTCTCCCTGCCCAGCAGCTCCGCAATTCCGTCCTTCAATTGCTGGCGGGATGCCATGCCGACAAGTCCATAACATTCCATGGCCGCGGAACCGGCAATGACTGCGATGCAATGATGAGACACCTCAACGGCACCAAGCTCGGTGCCGATCTGCAATGACATGGCGCACGCCTCCTTGCGTATATTATGGACTACGTATCATTGTACTATAAACCTATGCGATATAGAAGTCCGTTCGGCAAAATCGCTCTCAAGCAAGCAGTTTATGGTTGAATGAAATGCGACTTTATGTTACGATATTCAAGTATGTTCATTCATGTACTGTGGAGCGTAAACGGTTTTGCTTCGCAAAACTAAGCAAATGCAGTTTTGCTTCGCAAAACTTTAAGGAGGTGTAGTCATGTCCCGCAAATGTTATATTACCGGCAAATCGCCGCGTCAAGGCAACAACGTTTCCCACGCCAACAACAAAACACGCCGCTCTTGGGGCGTAAACGTGCAAAAGGTTCGCATTCTCGTCGACGGCAAGCCCAAGCGCGTATACGTAAGCGCACGCGCGCTGAAGTCCGGCAAAGTTACCCGCGTGTAATTTTTGCTTGCGGCCATAGACAAAAGCACCTGACGCTCAGGTGCTTTTTTATTTCGTTCCTCGCCGCCGATGCCGCAGGGCGATTGTCCGAATGCTCATTAATTTTTTTGGAAGGTGTTCAAAATCGCCTTAACAAATCCGCCCAAAAACTTGGGCAGCTTGATCGTATAAAACTTCATGCCTCATCCCTCCTCGGACACGCTCATCGAATGGACCCGTGACAAATCCTACGCTCATGTAACCATCCTATGCAAAGCGCGGTTGTCCTATTCCATGGCAAGCGCCCGAATCGGTTCAGGCCAGCACGTCCGGATTTTGCTGAATGAACTTGAACATTTCGAATACGACCATCGTGACAAAATAAAGCAGAATCGCGACCGCGATAAACGTGATCCGAAGCCCGATCGTTTCAAACCGGCGAAAAAAACGGATGCCGATATAAATGGCCAGCAGCGAAAATACATATTTGACGAGTCCGCCGATCTGCGCAAACAGCGTCAGGCATAGAGCGGCGATAAAGGCGTACAGCAGCACCCAAAAAGCTGTTTTGACCGACTGGCTCACGATATCCCTCCTGCCCGGAGCGCCGCGATCGCCGCCCGCCGGTCCGTTTCCGCAAATACGGCGTTGCCGGCTACCAGCACATCCGCCCCCGCTTCCCGCACTTGCGGCGCCGTCTCCTTGTTAATGCCTCCGTCCACCTGCACCCGGACGCCGTTCAGCCCGCGCTCGTCCAGCATCGCCCGCAAGCGGCGCAGCTTCTCCAAGGAATACGGGATGAACGTCTGTCCGCCGAAACCGGGATTTACCGTCATGACGAGAACGAGGTCGACATCGTCCAGCACCGGCTCCAGAGCCGATACGGGCGTCGCGGGATTGAGCGCGACCCCTGCCGGCAGCCCGCGCTCCTTGATGGCGTAAATCGTCCGATGCAAGTGGAGGCACGCCTCCGCGTGAACCGTAATCCGGTCGGCTCCGGCCGCCGCGTAATCGGCGATGGACCTCTCCGGCTGCTCGATCATCAAATGCACGTCAAACGGAAGCTTCGTCGCGGAGCGGACGGCCGCGATGACGGGCGGTCCGAACGTCAGGTTCGGGACGAATCGTCCGTCCATCACGTCAATGTGGATCCAGTCTCCCCCCGCCGTCTCGGCGGCCTTCACCTCTTCCCCGAGCCGGGCAAAATCCGCGGACAATATGGATGGCGCAATAATGGTCATGTCGATTCAGTACCTCCGTTTGTTCTCTTTCATTTCCGCCAAAAACTGCAGATAATGCTCATATCGGCTCCGCTCGACGCCGCCGCTCTCCAGCGCTTCGCGGACGGCGCAGCCCGGCTCGTGCGCATGCGTGCAGCCCCGGAATTTGCAGGACGGGGACAACACCCGCATTTCCGCAAAGCCGTAGCTTAAATCCTCGATGCCGAGCTCCGCAAAGTCCAGCTGGCTGAAGCCCGGGGTATCCGCCACATAGCCGCCGCCGATATCAATGAGCTCGACATGCCGGGTCGTATGTTTCCCCCGGCCGAGCTTGCTGCTGATTTCGTTCGTCTCCAGCGACAGGCCGGGCACGATCGCGTTCAGCAGCGACGACTTGCCTACGCCGGACTGGCCGGCAAATACGGCGATATGACCCTTCAGCCGCTCCGACAGCTCCCGGATGCCGTCCTGCTTGCGGGAGCTCGTCCCGTATACCTCGTAGCCGATCGGCCGGTATATGCGGTTGACGGAGGAAGCGGCCGCGGCCGCTTCCTCCGTCAATTCTCCTTCGCTTTCCAAATCCCGTTTGCTCAGACACAGGATAGCCGGAATTCCCGCATGCTCGATATGAACCAGAAACTTGTCGAGCAGCTGCAGATTGAGAGCCGGTTCCGTCACGGAAAACACGAGCACGGCGAGATCCGCGTTGGCGATCGGGGGGCGGATCAGCTCGGAGACGCGGGGAAGAAGCTCCGTCACGGTCCCTTCTCCGTTCTCCGTCAGGGCATACTTGACCTTGTCGCCGACGAGCGGCGTCATTCCCCGCTTTTTGAAGACGCCGCGGGCGCGGCATTGCACCGTCTCCGAGGAGGGGTCCGCCTCCTCGTCCCGCACGTAATAATAGCCGCTCAGCGCCTTCACGATCGTTCCCCGGCGATCGCCGCCGGATATTCTAATGTCCTTCTCCCTCTTCGCTGCCGTCTTCGGTTTCGCCATGACCTTCATTCATCTCTCCTTGCGCCGGCTCGTGAATCGGCTCTTCGGTCGCCGGCGGGTCCCCGCCGGGAACCGTAATGCCGGGATCCGCGCCGCCGGATTGCAAATCCTTATATTCGATATCTCTGCTGTCGATAAACTCTTTGTCGCGGTATACCGATACGGTCGCCGACGAATCCGGCGCCAGCACAAGCGGCACCGTAATTTGCGACGGACCGTTAATCGTATGCGTGCCTCCGTCCAAATTTTCGCCTGTCGCGTCGGAATACAAAATTTTGACCTCGCTTGACTGTCCGAATACCGCCGGCGAAATGCGAACGACAAAATTATATTTGATGGCGTCGGACGGAATGCCCGTGCTGACCCGGATGGTGACCGTGGACCCTTTCGGCACCATCTCCATCGGCTGGTAGTTGTCCTGCTGGGTCACATCGCCTTTCGGGAATATATAACTCGGTTCGTATATAATATCAGCTTCATTCAGCACGAGTCCGAGCGCCTTCAGCAGCTTTTGGGCGTCGGCCAGCGTCATGTCGACCAGATCCGGCATTTCAACCGTTTCGCGGCCCAGGCTGACGACAAACGACACCCGGTCGGTTTCCGGATTGATCGGCTGTCCCGCGGGCGGATTTTGCTCCAGCACCGTGCCCGGCTCGTCTTCGCTGTGCTCTTCCTTCACTTCGATGCGGTCGTCCGCAATGCCGAGCGCGGCCAGCTCGTCCCTGGCGGTCTGAAGCTTGCCGCCGACGTAACTGCCCATCGGCTTGAGCTCCGGGCCGTCGCTGACGTACAGCTCGATATACGCGCCTTCCTTCACGCGCATGTTCCGCTTCGACTGATCGAATACGACGTCCTTCGGTATGTCCTTGCTGAATTCCCGGTTCACCGGCTCCTTGACCCGGAGACCGGCCTCCTCGATCATTTGCCTCGCCTCGTCCAACGTTTTGTCGATGACGTAAGGGACATCGACCTCGTCGGGATTCAGCTGGTCCAGCAGCTTTGTAAATCCCCAGGCCAGCAAGGCAAGCGCGATAAGCGTAACCCCGACGACGATCAGCGGCTTTTTCCAGCCCTTGGCGCCCTTCGCCGCCGCTCCGTCGTTCTCGGCGTTCCATCTGCCGGTCGCGTCGGCCGGCACCGGCTGGGTGTCCCGCTTCACGCTGTCCTGAACGTTGGCGGCTTCGCCCCGGATGGCCGGCATCACCTTCGTCTCCTCCAGGTCGTGATGCGCGGCGAAGACGGCCTTCGGTTCGTTGAGCCGTTCCGGACGGAGGCAGCTGTCCAGATCCGCCAGCATTCCCTTGGCCGAGCCGTACCGCTCGGCAGGATTTTTGCGCATCGCCTTCAGAATGACGTTTTCCACGCTTTGCGGAATATGCGGATTCACTTCGCGAGGCTCCTCGAATGTTTCCTGCAAATGCTTGAGCGCGACGCTGATCGGGCTTTCCCCGAGAAACGGCAGCCTCCCCGTCAGCATCTGGTACAGCACGATGCCGAGGGAATACAGGTCCGACTTCTCGCCCGTGTTGATCCCTTTGGCATGTTCCGGCGAAAAGTAATGGACGGAGCCGACGACGGAGCCGGTCTGCGTAATCGTCGTGGACGTGACCGCTCTCGCAATGCCGAAATCCGTCACTTTCACCCGACCGTTGTTGCCGATCAATATATTATGAGGCTTAATATCGCGATGAATAATATGATTCTGATGCGCGTGATCCAGCGCGTCGCATATTTGGATCGCGATGCGGATCGCCTCGTCCGTTTGCAGCGGCGCGCGCTCTTGAATAATTTCATTCAAATTATGCCCGTCTACGTATTCCATGACGATATAATGCGTCTCGTCCTCCTGGCCGACGTCGTAAATGCTGACCACGTTCGGATGAGACAGCGCCGCGGCGGATTGCGCCTCCCGGCGAAAACGTCTGACGAATTCATCGTCGCCCACAAATTGCTGTCGCAGCACCTTCACTGCGACGTTCCGATTGAGCAGCACGTCGTGTGCTTTATAGACAAGCGCCATTCCGCCGCCGCCGATGCGGGTCAATATTTCGTAACGTCCGGCCAAATCATGTCCGATCATGACAGTCGCTCCTCTCCCCGGTCGCCGCCGCCGTCCTGCAGGAGGACAACCGTTACGTTGTCTTCTCCTCCCGCTTCCAGCGCCAGCTGAATGAGATGCTCCGCCCGGTCGTCAAGCTCCAGCTCGTCGTCGGCCGCGGCCGCCCGGATCTGCTCCTCGCTGACCATATTCGTCAAGCCGTCGCTGCACAGCAGCAGCAAATCCTCGGCGTGCCAATCCAGCGCCTGCACGTCGATCTCGACTTGGGCGTCGGTGCCGACGGCCCGCGTCAGCACATTGCGGCGCGGATGATTGGCCGCTTCCTCCTCGCTCAGCTGTCCCGACCGCAACAGCTCGTTGACGAGCGAATGATCGGCCGTCAGCAGCTCGATCGCCTGCTTCGTTACCCGGTAGGCGCGGCTGTCGCCGACATGGCCGATGACGGCGCGCCCGTCATGCAGCAGCGCCGCCACGACCGTCGTTCCCATATGGCGGTATTTGTCGTCGCTGGCGGCCATCGCGTAAACCGTCTCGTTCGCATGCGAAATCGCTTGACGGATCAGCATCTTGCCTTCGCCTTCCGTCATGCCGCTGCGGTCCGCATGCCGTTCGAAGGCGCTGCGGAAGGCGTTCACCGCCAGCTCGCTCGCCACGTCGCCCGCCTGATGACCGCCCATGCCGTCCGCCACGATCGCAAGCGTCAATCCGCCCGGCAAATGCCCGACCCAGCACCGGTCTTCGTTCACATGCCGAACGCGTCCTACGTTACTTCGATTTGCCGTTAACAATCGTCATCACCTCGCCGTGGACTCCATATGCTTCGCCCTCAATTGGCCGCAGGCGGCCGCAATGTCATGACCTTGCTCCCTGCGGATCGTCACGTTGATCTTGTTCCGTTCCAGCACGCGCGCAAATTCGAAAATATCGTCCCGCGGCGTGCGCACGTAATTGCGCTCCGGCACGTGATTGACCGGAATGAGATTGACGTGGCACAGCATATCCTTCAGCACGTCGGCCAGCTCCTGCGCATGCTCCGGCTGATCGTTCACGCCGCCGATCAGGGCGTACTCGAACGTAATCCGCCGGCCCGTCTTCGCAATGTAGTAGTGGCAAGCCTCGATGACGTCGTCGAACGGGAACCGCCGGTTGACGGGCATCAGCTTGGAGCGCAGCTTGTCGTTCGGCGCGTGGATCGACAAGGCCAGATTGATCTGCGTGTTTTCGTCGGCGAATTTGTACATGCTGGGCACGATGCCGCTTGTCGAAACCGTAATGTGGCGCTGGCCGATGTTCAGCCCTTTCTCGTGGATCATGATGCGCAGAAACGCCATCGTCGCGTCGTAATTTTCGAACGGCTCACCGGAGCCCATAATGACGATGCTCGACACGCGTTCGCCGGTGGCGTCCAGCATTTGCTGGGCGCGCACGACCTGGGCTACGATCTCGCCGGCGTTCAGGTTCCGCTTCAGTCCTCCGAGCGTGGACGCGCAAAACGTGCAGCCGATGCGGCAGCCGACCTGGGTCGTCACGCATACGCTGTTGCCGTAACTGTGCCGCATAATAACCGTCTCGATCGCGTGGTTGTCATGCAGGCCGAACAAAAATTTGACTGTACCGTCCTTCGATTCCAGCTTCGTAATCTCGTTCAGCGTGACGAATTGAAACGACTCGTCCAGCTTCTGTCTCAGCTCTTTGGACAGGTTGCTCATCTCTTCGAAGCTGCCGGCCCGCTTCGCGTACAGCCAATCGAACAGCTGGTCCGCGCGGAACGCCTGCTCCCCGTTCTCTTTCATCCATTCCCGGAGCTGGTCGTGCGTATAGTCGTAAATAAATGGTTTCATCTCATCACACCTGTATCCCAAAGTAGACGGCAGCCCGGCTTAATGACAGCCGGCTTGCGCAAACGATAAGCGGGCATCGCTTCGCCTTGCGCCGCGCCGAACGTTCGGCGCGAAACGCAGAGCTGTGCCCGCCGGCAACGGCGGCAAAGCCGTCGGCGCTTGGCCGTTATCGCTTATTTTACCACAAACGCCCATGCCGAGTCATGGAACGCCTCAAGGACGCTTGACCAGCCGGGCGATATAGAAGCCGTCGCTTCCGAAATGCTGCGGCAGCAGTTGAATTTGACCGGTGAACGAAGCGCCGGCGGCGCCGCTGGCTTGCAGCCGCCGCACAAGCTCCTCCGGCCATTCCGGATCCAATGAAAATTCCGGATGCTCCGTCAGAAACCGGCCGATCTGCGCCTCGTTTTCTTCCTGTTCGATCGTGCACGTGCTGTAAACGAGCGCGCCGCCCGGCTTGACCAGGCCGGCCGCCGCATCGAGCAGCCGCCGCTGAACGGCGGCGATTTCGCGGATATCGGATTCGCTTTTGGTCCATTTGATTTCCGGCTTGCGGCGTATGACGCCGAAGCCCGAGCAAGGCGCGTCCAGCAGCACGGCGTCCATGGAAGCCGGACCGAACCGTTCTCCCAGCGCCGCGGCGTCGCCGCTGATCGCTTCGACGTTCGTCAGCTTCAGCCGCCCGGCCGCTTCGGCGATCAGCTTGCGCTTATGCTCATGCAAGTCGTTCGCCCATACTTTGCCTTTGCCTTCCATCAGCTCGGCCAAATGCGTCGTTTTGCCGCCGGGCGCGGCGCAGCAGTCCAGCACCGTCATGCCCGGCATCGGCGCAAGCGCCTCCGCCACCAGCATGGAGCTTTCGTCCTGGACGGACCACAGCCCTTCCCGGTAGCCTTCGGCATTCGCCGGATTGCCGCCCCGAACGAGCACGATGCCCGCAGGCGACATAGCGGAAGGCTCCGCCTCGATGCCTTCCTCCCGCAGCTTGGCCAGGGCTGCGTCGCGGGTCGTCCGCAGCGGATTGACGCGCAGGCTGCTTCGGGGCGCTTCGTTGCCCGAGGCGCAAATCGCCTCCGCCGTCTCGGGCCCGAATTGCGCGACCCACCGCTCCGTCAGCCACCGCGGATACGAGTGGCGCAAGGCGATCGTCTCCGCGGGCGAGACGCCCCGGATCAAGGAGACGTCCAGCTCCGCGCCGCTTCTGCCGGCGCTTCGCAGCACGCCGTTGACCATGCTCGCGATGCCCGCGTGGCCGCGCCGCTTGGCGATCGCCACCGCCTCGTGGACCGCCGCATGGGGCGGCACCCGGTCCAGCCAGACGAGCTGGTACAAGCTGAGCCGCAACAGCTGGAGCACCCACGGCTCCAGCTTCGCGAGCCCCTTCGCGACGAATCGTCCCAGCCAATAATCGATCGTTAGCTTCCGGCTGATCGTGCCGTACACGAGTTCGGTCGCCAGCGCGGCGTCCGCGCGCGGCAGCTTCGCGTCCTGCAGCGAGCGGTTCAGCTGCAGGTTGCTGTACGCGCCGGATTGCTCCACCTTCGTCAGCACGTCCAGCGCCACTTCGCGCGCTGTCGCCGCAGTCGGCGAGGCCGGAGGACGTCCGCCCCCGGCTCCGCCCCGGCGGCCTCGGCCTCCGCCCCCCGAAGAAGGCCGGCTCATGGCGCTGCCTCCGGCCCGAATCGGACGCCCGCTTCCAGCCGGGCGCCCTTCGCCCATTCCGCCGCGCTCATGACGCGCTTGCCCGCCGGCTGAACGTCAACGAGCCGGAGCAGACCGCTGCCGGCTTGCGCGAGAATGCCGCCGCTGCCGGCTTCGACCACCGTTCCCGGCTCGACGCCCGCCGCGGCCGCCGTCCGGTCTTCCCGCTCCGGCCTGCATGCCCAAATTTTGAACACTTCTCCGTTCAAATATGTAAAGGCGCCCGCCATCGGCGACAACCCGCGCACCTGATTGAACAGCTCCCGCGCGGACTTGCTCCAGTCGATGCGTTCGTCCTCGCGCGTCAGATTGGGCGCGTAAGTCGCTTCCGCTTCGTGCTGCGGAACGGCCTTCGCCGTGCCGTCGATGATCGACGGAAGCGTCTCCAGCAGCAGCTTCGCCCCCGCCTCGCTCAGCTTGGCGAACATCGTGCCAGCGGTGTCCTCGTCCGTAATCGGCAGCTCCACGGAGCTGATCATGTCGCCCGTATCCAGCCCCTCGGCCATATACATGATCGTAACGCCGGTCGAGCGCTCGCCGTTTATAATCGAACGCTGAATCGGCGCGCCGCCGCGATATTTGGGCAGAAGCGAGCCGTGTACGTTGACGCAGCCGAAGCGGGGCGTCTCCAGCACCGCTTTCGGCAAGATTTGGCCGTAGGCCGCAGTCACGATCAGATCGGGCTTCAACTCGGCGACCGCCGCCGCCGCCTCCGGACTGCGCATGCGCTCCGGCTGCAGCACGGGCAGCCCCATTTCGAGCGCCGCTTCCTTGACCGGAGGCGGCGTCAACGTCTTTTTCCTTCCCTTGGGCCGGTCCGGCTGGGTGACGACGGCGGCGATCTCATAGCCTTCCGCGGCCAGCCCCTTCAAGGAAGGCACGGCAAATTCCGGCGTTCCCATAAAGACGATGCGCATCAGGATTCGCCGCCTTTGTCGGCGCGTTCGGAAATGTCGTAGACGCTTTCCGCGATGTCGGTGAACAGCACGCCGTTCAAATGATCGATTTCATGCTGAAAGGCGCGGGAAAAAAAACCGCTCGCTTCCACGGTAAAAAACTGTCCGTCGCTGTTTTGCCCTTTGACGACGATGCGATCCGCCCGGAGGACGTCCCCGTTCAAATTCGGAATGCTGAGGCAGCCTTCCGGCCCGAGCTGCTCGCCTTCCTTCTCGACGATGACGGGATTGACCATTTCCACGAGTCCGTGCTCGTCCCCGACGTCGACGACGATGACGCGCTTCGAAATGCCGATCTGCGGCGCGGCCAGCCCGACGCCGTTGGCGTCGTACATCGTCTCCGCCATATCCTTCAGCAGCTTTTTCAAATTCGCATTGAATTTCGTCACTTCCTTGGCCACTTCCCGCAATACGGGATCCGGATCCTTCACGATCAAACGTATGCTCATTTGTTCCCCATCCTTATCTGTCATGCGCTCGAAGGCGCATCCGGCTTACTTACAATATGACTTGCGGGTCGGCGTCGATGCTGAACAGCGCCTGCCGGTCCTTCGGGCCTTCCAAAAATCCTTTCATCGCCCGGCGGACGAGCGCGGCGGCATCGATGCTCCCCCGATATTTTATCACACATTGAAAACGGTAGCGATCTTTCAATTTGGCGATCGGCGACGCCACGGGACCGAGCACCTCCAGCGCCCTCGGCGAGCCGCCGCCCAGCGGCGCCAGCACGCCCTCGTGGGCCGCCAGCTCGCGCAGCTCGGCCGCAAACCGGTCGGCAACCGGGGACAGCAGCGTCAGCTGCTCGTGGGAGATCGTCACCAGCACGAGCCGGCAATACGGCGGATAGCCCATCGCTCTGCGATGGCGCAGCTCCTCCGCCGCAAACGACACATAATCGTGCCGCTTGGCCGCTTCGATCGCATAATGGTCGGGCGCGTACGTCTGAATGACGACCTCGCCCTCCAGATGATGCCGGCCGGCGCGGCCCGCCACCTGAGTCAGCAGCTGGAACGTGCGCTCCGCCGCCCGGAAATCCGGCAGATGGAGCGAAGTGTCCGCCGCAATGACGCCCGCCAGCGTCACATACGGAAAGTCGAGCCCTTTCGCCACCATTTGCGTGCCGAGCAGCACATCGGCTTTCCGCTCTCCGAATTGCTTCAGCAGCTTTTCGTGAGCGTGCTTTTCCGAGGTCGTGTCGACGTCCATCCGAATGACGCGGATGCCGGGAAACAGCTTGGCCAGCTCCTCCTCGACGCGCTGCGTCCCGGTGCCGAAATAACGAATATGCTCGCTGCCGCAGGACGGACAGGTAAGGGGCGCCGCTTCCGCATGCCCGCAATAATGGCAGCGCATCGTCCGCGACTTCTGATGGTAGGTCAGCGCGATGTCGCAATGGCCGCAAGCCGCCGTATAGCCGCAGGAGCGGCACATGACGAAAGTCGCATAGCCGCGCCGGTTCAACAGCAGCACGGATTGCTCGCCGCGCTCCAGCCTCGCCTGCAGCGCGGCATGAAGGGCGCGGCTGAACATGGAGCGGTTGCCGCTGCGAAGCTCCTCGCGCATGTCGACGACTTCGACCGGCGGCAGCGGACGCCCGCCCGCCCGGTCCGCCATGACGATGAGGGCCGGCTCCTTGCCGGGCTCCGCCGGCGGACGGCCGGCGGCGGCGTACGACTCGAGCGACGGCGTCGCGGAGCCGAGCACGACGACGGCGCCGTGCTGCTTCGCCCGCCAGATCGCGACGTCCCGGGCATGATATTTGGGGCTTTCCTCCTGTTTGTAGGACGCTTCGTGCTCTTCGTCGATCACAATCAGTCCGATGCGGCTAAGCGGGGCAAAGATGGCCGATCGGGCTCCGATGGCGACGCCGGCGCGGCCGGCGCGAATTTTGCGCCATTCGTCATAGCGCTCTCCATGCGACAGCCGGCTGTGCAGCACGGCTACCGCCTCCCCGAACCGTCCCTTGAACCGCTCCACCATTTGCGGAGTCAACGATATTTCCGGCACAAGGACGATCGCCTGCTTTCCCTGATCCAGACAAGCCTGAATCGCTTGCAAATAGACCTCGGTTTTGCCGCTGCCCGTAATGCCGTGCAACAGCAGCACGTCGGACCGCCCGCTTTCCATCGGTGCGAGAATGCGCCGCAGCGCCGTCTGCTGCCCGTCCTTGAGCGGAAGCGGCTCCGTCCGCTTGTAGTCTCTTCCGGCATAAGGGTCGCGGGCGCTTTCCGTCTCGCGCAGAGCGAGCAGCCCTTTGTCCGCCAGCGCCCTGATGCTTGCCGCGGAAGCGCCCGTCTCCGCCACCGCCGTTTGCAGCGGCACGGGACCTCCGCGCGCCAGCATGTAAGCGAGCGCGTCCCGCTGCTTGGCCGCCTTCCGTCCCAAGCCTTCAAGCGCCTCGCGGGCCGCCTGCCGGTCCTCCGGAGGATAGACGGTCAGCACCTTGCGGACGGACAAGCGGTCCTTGATGGAAGCGCTCAGCGCCAAAGAACCTTCCTTGAGCGCCGCCTTAATGTCGCGGGCCAGCTCGGGATACTTATCCAGCAGCGCCTCGAGCTTGACCGCGCCTCCGCCGCCGCGAATAAAGGCCAGCGCCTCCGGCGGCAGCCGGAGGGCGGCCGTCTCCTCGTCTCCGACGGCGACGTACCTCTCCTCCTTCCCCTTCAGCGCGGCCGGGATCATCGCCTGAAGCGCCTGCGTCCAGGAGCAGCTGTATTTATCGCTCAGCCACTTCGACAGGCCGATCATATCCGGCAGCAGCGGCGGCACGGGATCGAGCAGCTCCGCGATCGGCTTCAGCCGTCCGCGGTCGACCGACGCCTCGTCCGCGAGCTCGACGACGAAGCCCTGCAGCACCCGGCCGCCGAACGGCACGCCGACCCGGCTGCCCAAGTCCAGCCACTCCGCCATGCCGGAAGGCACTGCATAATCAAAAGGCCGATCCGTTTCACGGCTCGGCACATCGACAATGACTTTGGCGATCATTCCGCGTTCCCCCCGCTGTCGGGAAGCCGCGACGTTATCAATTCCATCAGACGGGCGGCCGCTTCCCGCTTGCTCATGAGCGGCAAGCTCTCGATCAGCCCTTCCGGTCCGTATACCCGGATCCGGTTCGTGTCGGCGTTAAAGCCCGATCCTTCCTCGCTCACGTCGTTGGCCACGACCAGATCGCAGTTTTTGCGCTTCAGCTTATCCATCGCGTATGTATCCAGCTGCTCCGTTTCGGCGGCAAATCCGACGAGCAGCTGATGCTGCTTGCTCTTGCCGATCGTTTCCAAAATATCCGTCGTTTTGACCAGCTCCAGCGTCATCCGGTCGTCCCGCTTTTTCAATTTGCGGTCATACGCGACCGCCGGCCTGTAATCGGCCACCGCCGCCGCCTTGACGACGATGTCCGCTGCCGCGAACCGCTCCGTCACGGCGTCCAGCATTTGCTCCGCCGACTCCACCTTGACGACGGCGACGCCCGCCGGAGCGGCGGCGGCCGTCCGGCCCGCGACTACCGTCACGTCGGCGCCCATCATCGCCGCCGCTTCCGCGACGGCGAAGCCCATCTTGCCCGAGGAGTCGTTCGTCAAATATCGGACGGGGTCGAGCCGCTCCATCGTTCCGCCCGCCGTCACGAGCACGCGTTTGCCCTTCAGCGCGCTTCCCCGGCGAAACCAGTCTTCCACGCTTGCGGCAATTTGCTCCGGCTCGGCCAGCCTGCCCTTGGCCACATAGCCGCATGCCAGCTGGCCCGTGCCCGGCTCGACGAACATGACGCCTCTGGCCGCCAGCGTCTCGATGTTGGCGACGACGGCGGGATGCTCGTACATATGCACGTTCATCGCCGGTGCAGCCACGATCGGACAGGTCGCCGCCAGCAGCGTCGTAGTCAGCATATCGTCCGCATGGCCGCCCGCCATCTTGGCGAGTATGTTGGCCGTTGCGGGCGCGACGACGATCAGGTCGGCGCGGTCGGCCAGATCGATATGGGTGACGACGGAAGGATCCTTTTCGTCGAAGGTGTCGAGATGCACCGGGTTGCGGGACAGCGTCTGCAGCGTAAGCGGCGTTATAAACTTCGCGGCGGATTCCGTCATGATGACATGAACGTCGGCGCCCGCCTGCGTCAATTTGCTGCACAGAGCCGCTCCCTTATAAGCCGCGATCCCGCCCGTAATGCCCAAAATAATCGTTTTTCCGTGTAGCGCCATGATGCCAACTCCCGTCTCAAATATAACCGATGCAACGAATGAAGCCGGGGCGCCGCCGCCAGGCAGCTAACGTTACCAGTTCTTCCGCTCCCGAAGCGAAACGATCTGCGCCGTATGATGCTTGCCGTGCCAGGCGACGAAACCGAGGAAGTAGGACAGTTTCACCTGCTTGCCCTGTTCCGGATGATAAAATTGCTTGTCGAAATCCGTTCGGTCCATCGAGCGCAACAGGAGCGACCAGCGGGCGTACAGACCGTCAATGATCGACAAGCTAAGCTCCGGCGATGCCGCGATCCCGTCTGCGGTCTGCGCCCAGCCTTCCTCCTGGAACGGCTTGATCGTCGGATTGTTTTCCGTCAGCGCGAGCTTGAACCGGGAGAAGCAGTTCATCGCCGCGTCCGCGATATGATGCACCAGCTGCCGGACCGTCCAGCCGCCGCTCCGGTACGGCGTATCGAGCTGCTCGGCGGTCAGTCCTTCGACGGCGGCACGCAGCTCGCCGGGCAGCCGCTCGATCTCTTCGATCCATTGCCGCTGCTGAGCCGCCGACATCCCCTCGAACACATAGCTGCCAATCGGATAACGCAATTGCTCCATCTGTATCCCTCCTGTTAAGTTCAATGGATTATACTCATATTATAAACTGGATAATGCCGATTACAACGAGAAGCAATGCCAATACGACAACGAAACCGATAATAAAGCTCGCCCACCCCGAACGGGAATCGGAAGCCGCGCTTTTCAGCTCGGCCACCTGTTCCTCCAACCGCTCGATCCTTTCCTTCAACCCCTCCGGTTCCCCGTTAAGCTGCCCCACGCTCGCACCTCCTTCGCGCACGGACCGCCCTGGATCCGCTTGTCGATGACACCAATCTATCGTTTGCTCCATTTCGGGCATGCGCTTACATGACGAGACGCGAGCGATACGGCTTGCCCGGCCTACAAAAAAAGGGTGCCAACTGTCGCCAGCTCACACCCTGATCTGTATCATTCCCGGTTTGCCTCTTCTTTGGCAGCCAACGTCTCCACTTGAATGGTGTCGCCGTATATTTCCTCCAGCGCTACGCCTACGAACTTATGGGACTTCGGATTGACGATTTCCGGCTTGTCGCCGTTCCGAAGCATGCGCGCCCTCTTCGAGGCGGCGACGACCAGCGTATACTTGCTGTCGACCTTCTTCACCAATTCGTCAATGGACGGGTACAACATTAAGCATTCTCCTCACTCAAGCTTTCTCAATCGCCGTTTCGGCCAGTTTCATTCGCGGCAGCATGCGCTCCACCGCGCAGTGCTCCGCCACGATAATGCTGCGGATCCGCTCGCAAGCCGACTCGATTTCATCGTTGACGACCGCGTAATCGTAATGCTTCAGCAAATTCATTTCCTCCACGGCGACGTTCATCCGCGTATTGATCGTATCCATGGATTCCGTTCCTCTGCCGGTAATCCGCTGCTTCAGCTCCTCCAGGGACGGCGGCAGCAAAAAGATGAAGATCGCTTCCGGAAACTTCTCCTTGACCTTCAGAGCTCCCTGCACCTCGATCTCCAGAATGACGTCCTTGCCGCCGGCCAGCGTCCGGTCGACGAACTCGCGCGGCGTGCCGTAATAGTTGCCGACATATTCGGCGTATTCCAGCAGGGCGTCGTTCTTGATCATCTCCTGAAATTGCTCTCTGCTTTTAAAAAAGTAGTTGACGCCTTCCGCTTCGCCTTGCCTCGGCTGCCTGGTCGTGGCCGATACCGAATAGACGATATCCGGCATTTTCTTGCGAAGCGCGGTGCATACCGTCCCTTTGCCGACTCCAGCTGGACCGGACAAAACAATTAACAATCCCATTGATCGATGCTCCCCGTACTATTCGTCGTTATCGTCATCCTTCGTGGATAAACGATGGGCAACCGTTTCCGGCTGCACCGCTGATAAAATGACATGATCGCTGTCCGTAATAATGACCGCGCGCGTACGGCGACCGTAAGTCGCGTCGATCAGCATATGCCGGTCCCGCGCCTCCTGTATGATGCGCTTGATCGGAGCCGATTCCGGACTGACGATCGAAATGATGCGATTTGCGGACACGATATTGCCGAATCCGATATTAATAAGCTTAATGGCCAAGCCAGATCCCCCTCCGCCTGCGTCTTTGCAGTCGCTGACGCACCGGCATGCTCCGCGTCGGTCCAACCGGAATGCCTACCGTCTCTTGTAATAATTTTGGAAAATAAATCATTGCACTATTGTTGACGAAAAGATGACGGAACATACGTTTTCCCGCCGGGTCCAACTTATGCCTTATTTTAATTGATTTTTGGCGAACGAACAAGCAAAAATTAGATTTTGCGGGATTAGGCCCGGTTTTTCGTCTTTTGCCATACGTATTCGGTCAATTGCACGGCCATTTCGTAATACATGAACGGAGTGATCAGGTAAATGCCTTTGAACCGTTCCAGGGCGCAATCCAGCAGCTCCTGCGCGATCCGGACGCCTTCCGCCCTGCCGGCCTCGCCTTCCAGCCCCGTCATCCGCCGACGAACCTCGTCGGACAGCTGAATGCCCGGCACCTCGTTATGCAAATATTCCGCGTTGCGTCCGTTCGCCAGCGGCATAATGCCGATAAAGATCGGAACGTCCAGATGCTTGGTCGCCTCCGCGATGTTTTCGATCAGCGCAGGGTCGTAAACCGGCTGCGTCATAATATAATCGGCGCCGGAAGCAATTTTGCGCTCCAGCCTTTGCACCGCCTTGTCCAGATGCTTCACGTTCGGGTTGAACGCCGCGCCGACGACGAACTTCGCCTTTTGCTTAAGCGGCTTGCCCGAGAACGCGATGCCCTCGTTCAGCTGCTTGATCATGCGGATCATCTCGAACGAAGTGAGATCGTAGACCGAGCTGGAATCCGGCAAATCGCCGAACCGCGCCGGGTCCCCCGTCACTGCCAGCACATGGTCGATGCCGAGCGCGTCCAGCCCCATCATATGAGACTGCGTGCCGATCAGGTTGCGGTCGCGGCATGCGATATGGACGAGCGGACGAAGTCCGATCCGCTCCTGCACGAGCGCCCCGAGAGCGAGGTTGCTCATGCGCGTGACGGCCAGCGAATTGTCGGCCATCGTCACCGCGTCCGCGCCGACCCGCTTAAGCGCCTCTGCACCCGCCATAAACTTGGCGATATCCAGATCCCGCGGCGGGTCCAGCTCGACGATGACGGTATGGCGCTCCTTCACAAGCTCGACGATGTTCGGCTCTTTCCCGCCTCCGCCGTCCGCCGTCCCGGCGGCTTCGGCCTTCGGCGCGGCTTCCGCCTTGGCCGGGGCCGGCACCGTCAGCGCTTCGGCGCCGTGCCGCTCCTTGCGCATTTCTTCGGCCGGCTGCGGAGCGTATCCCGCCAGCGCCGCGGCTATCGCCGCCACATGCTCCGGCGTCGTGCCGCAGCAGCCGCCGATAATGCGCGCTCCCCGGTCCGCGAACCGGCGGGCGTAATCGCCGAAATAGTCCGGCCCGGCCGTATACTGATATTTCCCGTCCACATAATCGGGAATGCCCGCGTTCGGGTAGACCGACATCGGAAGCTCGATCGGTCCCTCGACGGCTTCGACCGCCCGCATAATGCCGCTCGGACCGCTCCGGCAGTTGAACCCAACGACGTCCGCGCCTTCCGACTTCAGCTGCCGGAACGCTTCCGCCAGCTCGATGCCGTCCTGCGTCCGGCCCGTATCCTCCACCGCGAACTGGCAAATGACGGGCACGGCGGAAGCCTGGCGCGCCAGGCGGAGCGCCAGCAGCATTTCCTCCAAATCGTAGAACGTTTCCAGCAGGATGCCGTCCACCTGCTCCGTCAGCAGCGCGTGCAGCTGGCGCTTGTACGACTCGGCCACTTCCGCCGTGCGGATGTTGCGCAGCTTGCCGTCGCGGATCGAGCCGACGGTTCCGACAACGTACGCATCGGAGCCGACCGCCTTTCTGGCTGCCCTGACACCCGCCCGGTTGATCGCTTCCATCTCGTCCTCGAGGCCGTATTTCGACAGCTTGATCGAATTGGCGGAAAACGTGTTCGTCTCGATGACGCGCGCCCCCGCTTCGTAATATTGCCGATGCACCCCTTCGATCACGTCGGGTCTCAGCGTATTGAATTCCTCATAGGAAACGCCGACAGGGAACCCCATCCCGTACAGGTAGGTTCCCATCGCTCCGTCTCCGGTCAATATGCGCTCTTGCAGCGCCACTCTAAAGTCCGGCTTCATGCCGCCCGCGCCCCCCATCGTTAAACCTCCTGCAGGGAGCCGCGATATACGGCGGCCGCCGGTCCGGTCATGTACACGTGATTGTCCGCTTCGTTCCACTCGATGAGCAAGTCCCCGCCTTTGAGCGAAATCGTCGCCGTCCGGTCCGTCGCGCCCGTCAATACGGAGGCGACCAGCGTCGCGCAGGCGCCGGTGCCGCAGGCGAGCGTCGGGCCCGCGCCGCGCTCCCATACGCGCATATCGGCTTGCGTACGGGAATTGACCGTTACGAATTCCACGTTGATCTTGCGCGGAAACAGCGGGTGGGTTTCGAGCTTCGACCCCCACGTTTCCAGATCGAAGCGGGCCGCGTCGTCCACGTAGATGACGCAATGCGGGTTGCCCATCGATACGGCGGTGAACTTGAATTCGCGTCCGTCCACCTCGATCGGATGCTCGATGACGCGCTCCGCGTCGATCGTCGTCGGCACCTGCAGCCCTTGCAGAATCGGCTCGCCCATATCGACGCGCACGGTTTGCGCCTTGCCGCCTTCGACGGTCAGCTGCACCTTCTGCACGCCGGCGCCCAGCGTTTCGATCGTAATCTCTGTTTTATCGGTCAAGCCGTTGTCGTAAACGTACTTGGCGACGCAGCGGATCGCGTTGCCGCATTGCTCCGCTTCGGAGCCGTCGGAGTTGACGATGCGCATGCGGAAATCCGCTTGCTCCGACGACAAAATGTATACGAGTCCGTCCGCGCCGATGCCGAAAAACCGGTTGCACAGGCGCACGGCCAGGTCGGAAGCGTTGTCCGGAAGGGCCCGTTCTCCCGCCACGACGATGAAGTCATTGCCCAATCCATGCATTTTCGTAAATTCCATCTATCTCTCTCCTTACAGCCGCAGGTATGCCACTCTATTATTTTTTCTTAATAGCATACCTTAAAGCCGGGAGAAATTCTATTCCTAAATTGCATCATCATTTGCACTATTCGGTTATCTGGCCGCTTGCGGCTTCCATTTCGATTTCGTCTTGTTCTTGCCCGGCTTGCCCAGCACGCTGCCGATGCCCATGAAGAAGGTCGGGATTCCGGCGGCGACGATGACGAGGCACCATTCGCGGAAGCCGATCGGCACCGTCTTGAAGATCGGCTGCAGCGCTTCAATATACAGCACGCCCAGCATAAGCATCAAGGAAGACAGAACGGCGAGCACCAAATATTTGTTCTGGAACGGGTTGCGGTGAAAAATCGATCTCGAGCTGCGGCAGTCGAACACGTGAATGAGCTGCGCCATAACGAGCGTCGCGAAAGCGACCGTCTGCGCTTTCATCAGCCCCGCCTCGCCGCCGCCGGTTTCCTGGAGCGTAATCCAGAACGCGCCGAGCGTGCAAATGCCGATCAGGATGCCGCGGCTAATAATTTTCCACCCGAGCCTGCGGGCGAATATGTTTTCTTTGGCCGATCTCGGCTTTTGCTGCATCAAATCCTTTTCCGCCTGATCCACGCCGAGCGCCATGGCCGGCAAGCCGTCCGTCACGAGATTGACCCACAATATCTGAATCGGCACGAGCGGCAGCGGCAGCCCGGCCATCATCGCTAAAAACATGACCAGAATCTCGCCCACGTTCGACGCGAGCAAATAACGGATAAACTTTCGTATATTTTCGTAGATGCCCCGGCCTTCCTCAATAGCCGCCACGATCGTCGAGAAATTGTCGTCGCTCAGCACGAGCGAAGAAGCTTCCTTCGAAACGTCAGTCCCCGTAATGCCCATGGCGATGCCGATGTCGGCCGCCTTGATCGCCGGCGCGTCGTTGACGCCGTCGCCCGTCATGGCGACGACATGGCCGTTGCGCTGCAGCGACTTGACGATGCGAAGCTTGTGCTCCGGCGACACGCGGGCGTAGACGTACACGTTGTCGACCGTCCGGTCAAGCTCCTCGTCGCTCGTCTCCTCCAGCTGCTTGCCCGTCATGACGGCGCCGCCTCTCGGAAGGATGCCCAGCTGGCCCGCGATCGCCTCGGCCGTCAGCGCATGGTCGCCGGTAATCATGACCGTCTTGATGCCCGCCCGGCGGCATACCGCGATCGAGTCCTTCACCTCGCGGCGCGGAGGATCGATCATGCCCGCCAAGCCGACAAATACGAGCGACGTCTCCGCTTCCTGCTCCGACTGGCACGATTCCGCAGGGCGAAGATCGCGATAGGCGAAGCCGAGGACGCGCAGCGCGTTTTGCGCCATTTGCTCCCCCGCCTCCGTACATTTGCGCTTCAAGGAAGCCGTAAACGGCACCACCTTGCCGTCCCACAGCACGTACGAGCAATTTTCCATAAGCAGGTCAGGCGCGCCCTTCGTGCAAATGAGCCGGCCGCCTTGATGGGATACGACGACGGACATCCGCTTCCGCTCCGAATCGAACGGAAACTCCTTTTCCCGCGTATACAGCATCTCCAGCGACTTCGCCGAGGATCCGAGCTTGGCGGCCAGCACCGCCAGCGCCCCTTCGGTCGGATCCCCCTTCAGCGTCCATTCGGGCTGGCTCTCGCCGCGCTTGGAGCGGCGCTTCGGCTCCTCCTCCGTACGGATGAGCTGGGCGTTGTTGCAAAGCGCGCTGATTTGCAGCAGCCGCTTGAGCGGCAAATCGTGTTTGGCGTCGACGCTCTTTCCGTTTTCCCTGATTTCTCCGACGGGCTCGTAGCCTTCGCCCGTCACGTCCAACTGCCGTCCGCCGATCCATACTTGCGTCACGGTCATTTTGTTTTGCGTCAGCGTCCCCGTCTTATCCGAGCAAATGACGGAGGCGCAGCCGAGCGTCTCGACGGACGGCAGCTTGCGGACGATCGCCTTTCGCTTGATCATCCGCTGGACGCCGAGCGCCAGCGCGATCGTGACGATGGCCGGAAGCCCTTCCGGTATGGCGGCCACCGCCAGACTGACCCCGGCCAGAAACATGCCGTATGCCGGCTGTCCGTGCAGGATGCCCGCCGCGACGACCATGACCGTTAAGCCCAGGGCGACGAATATCAATATTTTGCCAAGCTGCTCCAACCGGTGCTGCAGCGGCGTTTCCATCGCTTCCGTCTGCTGGATGAGCCCCGCGATCTTGCCCATTTCCGTCGCCATGCCCGTCCGCACGACGATCCCTTTGGCGGTGCCGCGCGTAATCATCGTTCCCATAAACCCCATGTTGCGCTGGTCGCCGAGCGGCAGCTGCGGTTCGGTTATAGGGGCCGCATGCTTGCCGACCGGCACCGATTCGCCCGTCAGCGCCGATTCCTCCGCATAGCAGCTGTTCGCTTCGACAAACCGGATGTCCGCGGGAATCCGGTCGCCGCTCTCAAGCAGCACGATATCGCCGACGACCAGCTCTTTGGCCGGCACGGTCACTTCCCGTCCTCCGCGCAGCACCCTGGCCGACGGGGCGGACAGCTCCTTGAGCGCCCTGAGCGACCGCTCCGCGCGAAATTCCTGCACGAAGCCTAGGACGGCGTTCAGCACGATGATCGCGATGATCGTGACCGCGTCCAAATATTCGCCCAGCAGGCCCGATATGAGCGTCGCCCCCAGCAAAATCAACACCATAAAATCTTTGAACTGGTTCAAAAAAAGCAGCACGGGAGATACGCGCTCTCCCTCGGAAAGCTCATTGAACCCGTTTTGCTCCAGCCGCTTGGCCGTCTCTCCTTTATTCAGCCCGTGCTCCGGAGAGCTTTCCAATGTTTCGGCCAGCTCGCTGACGCCTAATTGATGCCATTTGATTTGTTCCATGTCGGACTCCCTCCCGTATTTTGCCGCACTGCGGACAAACCTGCTATGCTATATGTATTCGGACAGCCTTTCATTTATCCCGAAAAGCTTAAGTTTTTGATCCGGGTATGGCATGATAGAACATATTGCAAGAAGAGAGGGATTGAACATTATGGCACTGGACGGCATCGTCACCCGCGCCGTCGTTCGCGATCTGCAGCGAGGGGCGGGCGCGCGCATTCATAAAATTCATCAGCCGACCGAACACGACCTGGTCCTGTCCGTTCGCGGCAACGGCTTTCAAGGCAGGCTTCTTCTGTCCGCCAATCCGACCTATCCGCGCGTCCATTGGACGGAAGCCAGCTTCGTCAATCCGCTGGAGGCTCCGATGTTCTGCATGCTCATGCGCAAGCACTGCGAAGGCGGCGTCATCGAGAACGTCCGGCAGATCGGGCGCGAACGAATCATTCATATCGACGTCAGGCACCGCGACGAGCTCGGCGACTTTTCGCTCAAGACGATCGTCGTCGAACTGATGGGGCGGCACAGCAACATTATATTGATGGATTCCGCGACGGGAACGATTCATGACGGCATTCACCATGTTACGCCCGCAATCAGCTCGTTCCGGATCGTTATGCCGGGCAGCGCCTATACGCCGCCGCCGGAGCAAGGCAAGACCGATCCGCTCGAGGTGGCGGACGAGCGGCAATTTGCGGCGGAGCTTGACGCTCGCGCCGCGCTGGACGGCCGGGCGGAGCCGGCCGGCGGCAAGGAGCTGGTGGCGGCGTTCAGCGGCCTCAGCCCGCTGCTCGCGGCCGAAATCGCGTACCGCGCTGAAGAGGACGGCGGCCGGGACGGTCTGTGGCGCAGCTTCCGAAGCGCCATGGACGGCTTTGCGGAGCATCGGTACACGCCCGTCATCGTTCAGGCGGACAACGGCAAAAGTTATTTTTCCGTGACGGAACTGACGCATCTGACCGGCGAACGAACGTATTTCCAGACGGCGAGCGAATGTCTGGAGGCTTACTTCGGCGACAAGGCCGAGCGGGATACGGTCAAGCAGCGGGCGGCCGACCTGATCCGGTTCGTGCATAACGAAAAAAGCAAAAACCTCGGCAAAATCAAAAAGCTGCAGGATACGCTCGAGGAAGCGCGCGAGGCGGACAAATACCGCATTTGCGGCGAGCTGATCACGGCTTACATGCATCAAATCAAGCGCGGCGACGAAACGGCGAGGCTCGTCAACTTCTACGACGAAGAAGGGACCGAAATCGAGATCAGGCTCGATCCGCAGCTGACTCCGTCCGAAAACGCGCAGCGGTACTTTCGGAAATATACGAAACATAAAAACAGCCTGGAAATCGTCGCGGAGCAAATGAAAATGGCGGAGGAAGAGATCGGCTACTTCGATACGCTGCTGCAGCAGATGGACGGAGCGACGTTGTCCGATATCGAGGAAATACGCGACGAGCTGGTCGCGGGAGGTTATTTGAAGGAGCGGCACCGGCGCGGTCCCAAAAAGAAAAAGCCGCTTCGGCCGGCTTTGTTGTGTTACGCCTCCTCCGAAGGAACGCCGATCTACGTCGGCAAAAACAATACCCAAAACGAATATTTGACGAACCGGCTCGCGGCTCCGTCGGATACGTGGCTGCATACGAAGGACATTCCGGGCTCCCACGTCGTCATCCGGGGCGCCGATTTCGGCGACGCGACGCTTGAGGAAGCGGCGATGCTGGCGGCGCATTACAGCCAGGCCAAATCGTCCAGCATGGTGCCGGTCGACTATACGCTCGTCCGCCACGTCCGCAAGCCGAGCGGCGCAAAACCCGGCTTCGTCATTTACGACCACCAGAAGACGCTGTTCATCACGCCGGACGAAGCCCGGCTGAAGACGCTCGCGTCCGAAGTAAAATAACGCCGCGCAGCGGCGATAGGCCCGCGAAGGTGCAGCGCGGGTTTCGAAGGAAGGTTTATGTTCACAGTCGAAAGGGGCTGTCCCTCAGTCATCTGCGATGACTTTTGAGACATCCCCTTTGCGTGCTGCCGGAATAGGTTACCGGACTTCGCGGCCGGCGGCGCTAAGCCGGTATAGCCGGTCCACGACGGCCATCGGCACGGTGCGCGCGCCGACGCTGCCGTGATAGCCGGCCCCGCCGCGCTCGCCGTGGAAGTCCGAGCCTCCCGTCGCCGCGACGCCGAAACGATGCGCCATCGCCGCATATTTCCTCTCGTCCGCTTCGCCGTGGTCGGAGTGGAAAGCTTCGATGCCGCAAGCCCCTTGCCGCAGCAGCTCCTCCACCAGCGAGTCGCGGCCGTACAGCCCCGGATGCGCGATGACGCTTACGCCTCCCGCCTCGCGGATCCATCCGATCGCCTCGGCGGGATGCGCCCGCTCCAAGCTGACGAACGCCGGCGCGCCGGACGCCAGAAACCGGTCGAACGCTTCCCCGACGCTTTCCACGATGCCTTTGCGCCGCAGCGCCTCCGCAATATGAGGCCGGCCGACGCTCTTGCTCCCGGCGGCGTCCGGGCCGGCGGCGCGGCCGGGCGTCTCCGCGGCTGCCGCTTCCGCCGGGCTATGCGCCGCGGCCCGCACCTCCTCGATCGTCAGACGAATGCCGAGCGACGCCAGCTTCTCCAATATGAGCGCGTTGCGCCTGTCGCGTACGTCGCGCAAGGAAGCCAGCCGCTCCTGCCATAAAGCGTCATCCGGGTCGGCGAAATAAGCCAGGATATGAATGTCCCTGCCATCGGCCGCCGTGCTCAGCTCCGCCCCCGGCACCACCCGGATGCCCAGCCGCAGCCCGGCCTCCTCCGCCTCCTTCAAGCCGGCGGTCGTATCGTGATCCGTCACGGCTACCGCCGACAATCCGGCGGCTTTCGCCAGCCGGACAACCTCGGAAGGAGAGCAGACGCCGTCGGACGCCGTCGTATGCGCATGCAAGTCCGCCCGCCCGTTTTCTACAACCATTGCTGCAAGTCCCTCTCTCTCAAAAAAGTCAAAAAAGTGACCGCCGATATCGGCAGCAGCGCAGACTTCAAATAAATCGAATAAAATTGCCTCTGGAACTTAATTTCCGAAATGCGCAGCGTCTTGATGAGCCCGAGCGCCACTTCGTGCTTGACGGAGGACGCGGACAAAAAGGACAAGCCCAATCCGGCCTCCACCGCCGACTTAACCGCGCCCGTGCTTCCAAGCTCCATGACGATTTTCATTTGGCCGGGGTCGATTTTCTTTTTGCGCAGCTGCTCCTCCATCACGAGTCTCGTGCCCGAACCTTGCTCGCGCAGCACGAACGCATGCTCCAGCGCCTCGTCGATCGTCACCTCGGTACGATCCGCAAGCGGATGGGACTTCGGCACGGTCAGCACCAGCTCGTCGCTCATGACGGGCTCCATATGCATGTCGGGGTGGTTGACCGGCGCCTCGATCAGCCCGAAATTCAGCTGGTGGTTCAAAATGTCCTCCATAATTTGCGCGGTGTTCATGACCTTCATGCTGATCGTAATATGCGGGTACTCCTGTCCGAACGGACCGAGCAGCCTCGGCAAAATATATTCCCCGATCGTCAGGCTGGAGCCGAGCTGCAGCCTTCCCTTCAGCTGCTTCGTAAACGCGGACATCGCTTGATCCGTGTCTCGAATGAGCTCGATGCTTTTTTTGGCATACGGCAGAAGAGCCCGGCCCGCTTCCGTCAGCTCGATCCGTTTCGTCGAACGGAGCAGCAGCTTCGTCCCGAAATAATCTTCAAGCGACTGGACCTGCATCGTAACCGCCGGCTGCGTCATATGGAGCGATTGGGCCGCCGCCGAGAAGCTTCCGCGTTCCGCAACGGTATAAAAAATGTGCAGCTGATGAAAATTCAATGCCATTGGAACGACCATCCCTTCTTTGCATCTATTATACAGCAAACCATGCTTGAAGTTGTACCCGCAGGCATGGACGGGCAAATAAAAACGCGCAGCCGGGGTTCGGCCGCGCGTTTACGGGCGGTAGTCATGCTGCCGGCGCAAACCGTTATTTGCGCTTTCGGCTGTTTTTGACGAGCGTCATTCTTCTGGAATGCCTCAGCCAGGAGTAGTAGGACTTCAGATCCCTCAATTCGATCGTTTCGGACATTCGGCCCAAAAACGTTACGACGATCATCTTGTGCAGCGGATTGCCCAGCAAATCCATTTCGGTCATGGAATCCGAAAATTCCGCCACGAACACCAGATCGTCGTCGATCAAATAAACGTCCTGCTCGTTGCGGTAATAAGGTTCGATTCTGCCCTTCTTCAGACAGTCCCACATATAGTCGGCGATATTCTCGAATCCGGTGTTTTCCTTTTCGATGCGGTCTTGCCAGCGGCTCTTGGCGTGGTTCGTAATAATGATGTCCACGACCTTTTTATCGCCCAACTCGACATAAAACGACTCATATGTACTCCATCTTCTCGTCATTTTATCCTTCATTCCGCAACCTACTCCTCCCAAGGAACCAGGGCTTTTATCCTATTAACCTTCATTCTACCATGATTGTCCGATATTTCAACAATAAAATAAAGTCGGGCCATTTAAGTAAATTAATGGAAATTGATTCAAAAAAACAACGCTTTTCGGCGCTTAAGTGCGCCAAAAAGCGTTGCCTGGTTCATCCTTATAACGAATACTATGCGCTACAAGGTATAAAATCTTGTTTTGTCCTCGCTATCCTTGCTGTACTCCGTCTTGATCTCGTTCCGGTAGGAACGCTCCACCTTGCGGACGTACGACAGCCGGTTCAATTGCTTCAGCGCGTCCTCCGCGCGTTCGGCATTCATATACAGCACCACGTAATGAAGCTTTCTCGACATATAATGCACGGTGCCAAACCGGTCCAGTCCCCTGGCCGCTTTCAAATCGCTGACCCATACGATAAACCCCGTTCGATCCGGCAACATCTCTTCCATGCTCCTTCCAGTGTCGTCAACTCTTCGAAAGCGGTCAGCCGCAGCCGCCGCTTCCGCAGCCGCACGAGCCGCCTCCGCCGCAGCCGCCAAGCGATCCCCGTTCGTTGCCGGGCACCTTGATCGTGCTCGAAACGGATTCGGCGATCAGCTTGGACACCTCGTACAGCATATCGTCCACCGCTTGCTCCGATGCCTTGAAGCGGCGCACGCATTCGAGCTCTCCGAGCTGCTTCTCGATCGCCTTCACCTTGTCCTTCGCCGCATGATAATCGGGATGGAATCGGCCGAACCGCTGGCATTCCTCGAACAGCTCCTTCGCCTTCGCGAATTGGGCGCTCAGCCGCTTAACCTCCTCGTTCTCGCCGACAACGGACTTCCAATATAAATATTCGGCTACTTCCGCCGATTCGTTGATGCTATCCCCCAAATCATAAGCGCGCAGCAGAAGCGACGCCATATCAAGCGAGGACGATTCGCATGCGGGTTGCACGAGATCGTCCGGCGTCATTTGTCCGGCTACAGCCATGCATCCACCTCTTTCCTTGCTTGCTTCCCCATTATCATAGCATAGCGGCGGGGAAGAAAGATAGAGTTTAAGTTCTAAGGCATTCCTCCGGCAGCTGCATCCGCATTTGCTCCCACATGCCCGGAGCCAGTCGCACCTCGGCATAGGTTCCGTCATCCCGCAGCTTGCCGACCACCTCCCATGACTCTCCCCGCTTCTCCAGCTTGAACGGCACGAAGCTGCGCAATCCCCCGCCAAGCCTCAGCTCGACGGACGTTTCCAGCTGCAGCGCCCTTTCCATCAACTCCCGCTCCGTCGAGACGTGATAGCTTCTCAGCTGCCTGACCCACATGCCGGGAAGTCCGTTCGCCTCCCCCCATCCAGGGCCTTGGTCCGGCAACGGCCGGTCGTCGAGCCCGTATTCGTCCTGCGGCGGCATACCCGGAACGAAATGATCGGGAACCGCAAACGTCAGGCGAAGCTCCCCTTCCCCGGCGCTTGACCACGAAGACGGCGCTGAAAATCCGGGAGCCTTACTAAGGCAGCCTTGGGTGCCGAACGGGGACGGATAGGCGGCGTCTTCGTATGCGGACACATAAGCAGCGTCTTCGGACGCGGGATGCCCCCGCATCCATTCCCTCGCCATCGCTTCTACAATGCCGGGCAGCGGCTGGCCTCCGCCCGCTTCGGTCAGAAATGCTCCGATCGTCCCGATCGTACGGCCGTGCTTCATCGCTCTTGCCAGCGACGCTCCGCTCATCCGGTAAACCGAAAGGTGTTCGTCGCCGCCGATCCGGTCGGCGATCAGCTCCAGCTCCCATAACACCGGGAACGGGCAGCCCGGAAGGGCCAGCAGCTCGCCGTCGGGCTGTACGATCAGCTCCGTCGCTTGCGTCTCGGGCAATACGCGCCGCCGGACGACCGGGCCGCAAGCCTCCGATTCGGCCGGTTCCAGCCAGCCCAGGCTTTGAAATACGCGGCAGCAGCGGGCGACCGCCTGCTCGTCTGCTTCCGGGACAGCGGCTTCCGGCATGTCCGGGGCAGGCGCGGCCATCCCGCGCCGCATTTGAGCCAGCTGCCGCGCCAGCCCCCTAACCTCAAACCATTCGCCCGGCGGCAAGGCCCGCACCATAGACCAGGCATGCGCGAAGGAAGGCGAATCGGCAAGCAGCAGGGCGCCCATCCACTCCTGCAGCCGCCGCTCCCGCTCCTCGCCGTCCTGGGCAAGCCAGGCGGCCATATAGTCCTTATGGAAGGCGAGCCGGTTATCCTTCCGCTCAAGCACCCGAAAGGCAAACCCGGCTTCGAGCGCCAGCACGGCCCCCGCCGGCAGTCCCGCTTCCCGCTGGGCGGCGAACCGCTCAGGCAGCGGAATGTCGGACCGAAAGGCTTGGGCCAGCCGGCCGGTCACGGGCTTGGGCAGCGTTCCTTTTGCAGTCAGCTTCGTATCCAATGCGGCCAGCGTCGACCACGCCCGCAGCAGCTGAAGACCAAACGGCGGCGGAGGCGCCTCGCTCTCCGCCGCAGGCGCGAGCCGCAGCGTCTCGCCCGGCCGGCCGGGCTCGCCGGGAAAGGCCGCCTGCAGCCAGCATTCGAACGTTTCAAGCGGCATGCACCACAGCCGCTCTCCTGAGAAGCGGCGCAGCGCAAACAGCGCGCCCGCTTGCCGCAGCGCCTCCAGGCCGAGCCGGCACTCGGCGCCGGTGAGCGGCGTGGAGCGGACGAGCGCGGCGAGCAGCCGCTCCTCCTCCGCAGGCTGCGCCGCAAACAGAAGCAGATGCGCCCGCAATGCGGCGGCCGCGCAGGACGGGAGAGCGGCATAGGCACGCCGGACCGCCGGAAGCCGCCGCGCGGCGTCAGTCCAGCCTGCGCCGGCCGGCAAGGAGGCGCGCCATGCCGGATTCGCTTCAAACGCCCGAAGCCGTTCGCCGGATAACGGCGCCTGCCACAGCCGCCACTTCATCGGACTCCCTCTCCTTCGTCCCGGCTTGCGGCGCCGCCTTCGGCTCCGCGCAGCAGCTCGTAGCGGTATCCTTGCTCCAGCATAAACATTTGGCGCTTGAGGGCGAATTCCGTTTCTTTCGTGCCGTCGGTTACCAGCGAATAAAACCAGGCTTCGTTGCTTCCCCGCTTCGGCCTGAGCAGCCGGCCGATCCGCTGAGCCTCCTCCTGCCGCGAGCCGAAGCTGCCGGAGAGCTGAATGGCGACGGCGGCATCCGGCAAATCGACGGCCAGATTCGCCACCTTGGAAACGACGATGACGCCGATTTCGCCCGATTTGAACCGCTCGTACAGCCGCTGCCGCTCCGGCTGCGGCACTTCGCCCGTCAGCAGTGGCGCGTTCAGGCGGCGGGCCGCTTCGTTCAGCTGGTTCAAATATTGGCCGATGACAAGCGCAGGCTTTCCTTTGTGCCGTTCGAGCAGTTGCTCCGCGACCGCGAGCTTGGACGGATTTTCCGCGGCGATCCGCAGCTTCGTCCGCGGGCCGGAGCTTTCGTATTTCGCGGCTTCCGCGCCGTGAAGCGGCAGCCGGATTTCGGCGCAACGCACGGACGAAATATAGTGCTGCTCCTCGGCGGTTCGCCAGTTCATGTCGTACAGCTTGGGGCCGATCAAGGAATAGACGTCCTCCGCGCAGCCGTCTTCCCTGACGAGCGTGGCGGTCAGCCCCAACCTTCGGGTCGCCTGCAGCGTGGCCGTCATCCGGAATACGGGGGCCGGCAGCAGCTGCACCTCGTCGTAGACGATCAGCCCCCAATCGCGTTCCGAGAACAGCTTCATGTGAGGGTAATCTTCCGTATCCGTCCTGCGACGCGTCATCAAATTGTAGGTCGCGATCGTGACCGGGCGAACCTCCCTGCGTGAACCGCAATAAATGCCGATTTGTCCTTCGTCCAGCGTAGTCTTGTCCAGCAATTCCGAACGCCATTGCCGGGCGGACGTTTCGTTCGGCGTCAAGACCAGCGCGGCCGTTCCCAGCTCGGCCAGCGCCGCGATGCCGACGACCGTTTTGCCCGTGCCGCAAGGCAGCACGACGACGCCGCTCCCGCCTTGCACGCCGCCGCTGCGGACGAACCGGTCCACCGCTTCCCTCTGATAGTCTCTAAGGGCAAATGCGCCGCCCCCGGCCGACTTCGGTTTCAAGCTAACGGTCAGCGCTTCCCCCTCGTGATAGCCGGCCTGATCGAGCACCGGATACCCTTGTCTCGCCAGCTCTTGCTTGAACGCGCCGCGAAACGAGGGAAGCAGTTCCCGCTCTCCGTCCGTTGCGCCGTCCTTCATCCAGCCCCGGACGGCCGGCTGCGCCGACAGCCGTTCCAGCAGCCCCTCTTCGCCCTGCACGATCAGCTTCTCGCCCCGCGACACGAGCTTCAGGCTGCCGTACCGCTCCGCCCACAGCCGGAGCGCCGCCGCCGCCTTGACCGGCACTTCGTGCCTGGCATGCCCGGCAAGCCCGTCCACAATTCGGCTGATGTTCATGCCGCTGCTCAGCGCGTTCCAAACCGTCATTGGCGTGATCCGGTACGTATGGATGACGCCGGCCCGCTTGACGGCGTCCGCGCAGGCCAGCAGCAGCTCCCTGGCCTGTTCGGCGAGCGGCATGCGTTCATCCAGCAGCACCGTCAAATCGGATTGTATGATCAACGCGCCTTGTCCGTTGCTCTTCACCGTTGGTAGCCTCCCGATATTATGTTCTCTCTTGTCAGTATGAAAGAAAGAGGCGGATTTTATCCCTGCCGTCTTGGCACTTCGAACTATAATCGAATTATGGTATAATAGTTTGGAAGGACTTTTTTTATCGTATGGATACTAACCCAAGCTGGAGGCTGCAACATCTATGAGAAGAATGCTTCGATATTTACTTCTGCTGCTGCTCGTCGCGCTGGCCGGCTGCTCAGCTGTGACCGACAGCACGCCAAAAGCGAATACATGGTATCCTGTGACCGGATATGTAGACGGCGACACGTTCAAAATACAGGTCGGAAACGAAAACAAAACGATTCGACTGCTCTATATCGATACGCCCGAGACCAAAAAACCGAATGCGCCCGTGGAGGCGTACGGCCCGGAGGCGTCGGCCTTTACCGAGAAGCTGCTGAAGGAGTCGGGAGAAGTGCGGCTCACGTTCGACAAGGAGCTGCTGGACAAGTACGAACGGACGCTGGCGGTGGTGGAGCTGCGGGACGGCCGGATCTTGAACGAGCTGCTGCTGACGGAAGGTCTTGCCAAAGTGCTGATCGTCGAACCGAACGTGAAGATGGAAAACGTTTACAAACAACTGGAGCAGCAAGCGAAGCAGAACAAAGTCGGGTTGTGGAGCTCGGGCAAAGAAGCGAGCCACGCCGAAGTGCCGGTCAAAAAAGCGCAGCAGGAAGGACAAATTTCACTGACGGTCGACAAGCGCGGAGAACTGGTGACCATCGCCAACCTGACGTCCAGCCCGATCCGGATGGACGGCTGGAAGCTCGTCAGCGTGCGGGGCAACCAGACCTATACGTTCGACCGGGTGACGCTGCCGGCGAACGGTACGCTGCTCGTCTATTCGGGGACGGAAGCGATGGACGAACAGGACGAGGATACCGTCCTCATATGGGAAGCCAGCAATGTGTGGAACAACACGGAGGCCGATCCGGCCGAGCTTTACAACGAGCTCAGCGAGCTCGTGGCCGTCTGGGAGGACGAATAACGGCTCCTCCCGAGCCGTTTCCCGGCCGTCACGCCGACTGCCGGGAAGCCGCATAATGCTCGGCCATTCCGATTAGCAGTCTCGCCGCATGAAGCATCGACCGCTCATCGATATCGAACAACGGATGATGATGGGAATGGACGGCGCCGCAGGCGGGATTGCCGGCCCCGACGAACATAAAGCAGCCCGGCGCGCGCTGCAAATAATATGCAAAATCTTCCGCCACCGTCAGCGGCTCGGACAACAGCGTATGCTCCGCGCCAAAAATCGACGACGCCACTTCCACAAAGCGGGCCGCTTCCGTTACATCGTTTACGACGGGCGGATAACCCGGCCGAAGCTGATAATCGCAATCCGCGCCAAACTGCGCGCAGGTATGGCGAACGATCGCTTCCAGCTTCTCCAGCATCAGCTTCCTCGTCGCCTCGTCGAAGGAACGGACCGTTCCTTTCATCACGCATGTCTCGGCAATTACATTATTGGTAGAACCGGCCTGGAACGAGCCGATCGTCACCACCGCAGGCTGAAGCGGATTGACGCTGCGGCTCACGATCGATTGCACAGCCTGCACGATCGCCGCGCCGGCGACAATCGTGTCGACGGATTGGTGAGGAAGTCCGCCGTGGCCGCCCTTGCCCTTGATTTCCAGCGTAAACTCATCGGCGGCGCTCATAAACGCGCCCGGTCTCGAAGAAGCTTGGCCGTAAGGAAGCGGCGACCACAAATGGACGCCGTAGACGGCGTCGATCCCTTCCATCGCTCCCGCTCGAATCATTTGCACCGCGCCTCCGGGCGTCGTTTCTTCGGCCGGCTGAAAGATCAGCCGCCGCTCTCCCGCCAGGCTGTCCAGGCAGCCGTCGTAATAGGACGCCGCCGCCAGCAGCGCGGCCGTATGCCCGTCATGCCCGCACGCATGCATCACGTTGGGAACTTTTGACGCATATTCGCATGTTTTCATATCCTGAATCGGCAGCGCATCCATGTCGGCCCTGAGGGCCACGGCCGGACCGGGCTTGCGGCCCTGGAACGTCGCTACGACGCCGTAGCCGCCGACGCCCCTGTCGACGCGGCAATTCATGCCGTCGAGCCGCTCCGCGATCCACCGCGACGTTTCCTTTTCCTGAAACGACAATTCGGGATGCTGATGAAGATGTCTGCGCCAGGCAACCATTTGCGGGTACAGCTGCCGGAGCGTTTCACTTACATAATCGTTGTTCATGACGATAACTCCTCCCCGTAATCCGCATTAGCGTGTTAAGTTATAGTTTAACAGAACCAGGCGCTATATAGGAAGCATCATGGCTGAGACGGGAGCTGTGACGGATTCGCGAACATGTTCCGGCACGGGGCGTGCCGGGCGGGAGTAAGGGTTGCGCAGACTGGGGAAACATACTATCATGAGTAAAGAATGTACAACTATGTCTTGAGAATGTGGGAGGAAATAAAATGATTATTGAAAACTCCGGACTGAACGGATTGCAAAGCGAACTTCACCATCTCGACGAGTCGGCGGAAAAGGTCGGATTCGTTCGTTGGCAGTGGGAATATTATCGCGCTACATACGACTTGAAGCTGGAAGACCGCACAAGCGGCTCCACCTACTACCTCCGCATCAATACGAGAGCGGTCGAGGGCAAGCTGGAAAACCCTCACACCGTTCTTGTCGTGGAAGCGGTCTATATCGGCCGGGCGACGTTCCCTCACGGGCTGGATTACGAATCCCCGATTCCGAAGCATATATTGGACACGGCCACTCAAAGACTCGAACAGCTCAAAAAAATGATCGCTTAGCGGGCTCGCCATGAAAGCTGCTCAGAACGGCAGTCGGGGAAGGCCGGACTTTCTGCTTCTCATCATGACGCTGCTGCTCGTAGGCTTTGGAATCGTGATGGTATTCAGCGCAAGCTCCGGCATAGGCGTAGTTTCGGACAAGCTGGGCAACGACGCGCTGTACTTCACGAAGCGCCAGCTGCTGTTTGCCGGTCTCGGCGTTTTTATGATGCTCGTCATGATGAACATGCGATATCAGGTGTTCAAGCGGGGATTCATCTTGTTTTTTATTCCCGTCGTAATCATGCTGGTGCTCGTCCCGTTCATCGGCGTGCAGCTCAACGGCGCGCGAAGCTGGTTCGGCGTCGGCTCGCTCGGTATCCAGCCGACCGAGCCGGCCAAGCTGGCGCTTATATTGTACCTCGGGGCGCTTATCTCCAAGAAGGGAGAAAAGTTCCGCGATTTCAAGAAAGGATTGCTTCCCGTCATCATTATCGTTTGTTTCGTTTGCGGCCTGATTATGCTGCAGCCCGATCTGGGCTCCTGCCTGGTCATCGCCGCGAGCGCCACCGTTATGATTATGGCGGGCGGGGCCAATTTGAAGCAAGTTTTCCTGTCGCTGACCGTCGGCATCCTGGTCCTCATTCCGATCGTATCCGTAGCGTATCTCATCAAGCCTGGAGCTTGGGAGTACCGGATCAAGCGATTTACGTCATTTGCCGATCCGATGGCTTATGCGCAGAACGATGCCTGGCAGCTCGTTTCCTCGCTGCAGGCGCTCGGTCACGGCGGATTGTCCGGAGCCGGCTTCGGCGAAAGCGTGCAGAAGCTGCATTATCTCCAATATCCATACAATGACTTTATCTTTTCGATTATCGGCGAGGAGTTCGGGTTTATCGGCAGCACCATCTTTCTGCTGTTTTACCTGGCCTTCTTGTGGCGCGGCCTGATTGTGGCGCTGCGTTGCCCGGATCACTACGGCACGGTCGTCGGCGTCGGCATCATCGGCTTGCTGGCCGTCCAGACGTTCATTAACGTCGGCGGCGTGACGGGCACCATCCCGCTTACGGGCGTGACCCTTCCGTTTATCAGCTACGGCGGTTCTTCGCTGCTTGCCACCTTGATGTCCATGGGGGTATTGCTTAGCATTTCAAGGGAATACAATCGAACGGAATTGCCGGAACAACCGGCGAAGAACAGACTTGCGGTCATTACAAATAAATAAGCGAATCAAAAACGGCGCGCCTCCGTCATGGAGGCGCGCCGTATGTATTTGCGCGCTGCTGCGCTTTACTTCAATCTTTGCTGCGGCTCTTCCGGCTCATCTTCCTTGAAAGCGACGCCTTCCACCTTCACGTTCACTTCCACGACTTGAAGTCCGGTCATATTTTCTACCGATTCGCGCACGTTCAGCTGCAGCTGCTTGCATACTTCCTGAATCGGAATGCCGTAATGCACGATGATTCGCAGGTCGATGGCCGCTTCCAGCTGACCGACTTCCACGGATACGCCTTTTTGCACGTTTTTGCCGCTAAGACGTTTGGCAAGCCCTTCGGATATGCCGCCCGACATTGCCGCGATTCCTGGCGTCTCGAGTGCCGCAAGTCCCGCAATTGTAGCTACTACGTCGTCAGAAATACGGATGATTCCAGTTTGGTCTTGGGTCATGTCATCCACTCCTCAATTTGCCATATATGTTTATTGTAATGGAACTTTCGCCCCGAAGCAAGGCGCGGTCCGAAGCGGCAGTCCGCCGCCCGGCGAGCCGGACGGCAAACCAAGCGTAAACGGCTGGCGCCTTACTTAGGAGACGCAGCTTACGTTTCGCGTTGACAGATAAGCTCGGTATAAGGTGAAACTATAATTGCTTCTAGGTTAAAAAAAGCAGACCCTGGTCAGGATCTGCCTTTACGGTCCAAAGCTTCGTACAGCACGGCCAAATTTCTCTCCAGACGGCTCATCATATCCTTGCCGGCGGATTCGGAAACCAATCCCGCCCTGACGGCGAAATCGACTTCACGGGAAAAACCGTACATTTGGGTGTCCAACACTTCTTCATACAACGGACATTGACGCGTCGTCAAATTTTCCATTTGGACTTCGATCAGCTTTTCTATCTTATTAGCGTCTTCCTGCAGAAGACGAATCGCTCGTTCATGCAGCAGTTCGGTTAACTCCGGTGCAGACATTTCGATCCCCCCTGTGCGCATACCGCCAACTTCTATACCTTTTATATTAGACGAAAAACGGGGAATGCACAAGGACAAAACAGTTAAGCGCCCCTTCCGCTTCGAAAGGGACGCTTGAAACCTGCAACACATCGCATAATTTAGTCCGTGATGACCGTTACGTTCAGGCCGTGCTTGGCAAACACTTCGGCCATCGCTTTTTTCGCTTCGTCGGCGTCCGGTCCGTGAACATGCAGCTCGTACGCGTGACCTCCCACCAGCGTCGTGAACAGTCCGAGGATGCTCTTGACATCGATATATTTGCTTTCGGCTTGAAGAACGATGGATGAAGTAAATTTGCTAGCCGTTTGCGAAATTTCTACAATCGCTGCGTTATTGGACATGGGAGATCCCTCCAAACATATTAGTAAAGCTTACCTTTGACAACATGATACCGTGAATCGAATCATCCATCAAGAGGGTTGGTGAAAAAAACGCTTCATTAGCAATTATTTCAAGTTTTCCGGATTGAGCGGCTCCAGCTCGGGAACGACAAATCGTCCGTCTTTGCGGATCAGCACGTCGTCGAAGTAGATTTCGCCGCCGCCGTATTCCGGGCGCTGGATCAGCACCAGATCCCAATGGACGGACGACCGGTTGCCGTTGTCCGTTTCCTCATAGGCCTGCCCCGGCGTAAAATGAAGGCTGCCCGCAATTTTTTCGTCGAACAAAATATCGTTCATCGGATGCAAAATATGCGGGTTGAATCCGATGGCGAATTCCCCGATATAGCGCGCTCCTTCGTCCATGTCCAAAATTTCGTTCAGGCGCGCGTTGTCGTTGCTTTCCGCATGCACAATTTTGCCGTCTTGAAAGGTGAAGGACACGTTCTGAAACGTCACGCCGGAGTATACGCTCGGCGCGTTGTACGTAATCGTTCCTTGCACGGAATCGCGCACGGGCGCGCTGAATACTTCACCGTCGGGGATGTTGCGGTGCCCGGAGCATTTTTTGGCGCCGATGCCCTTTATCGAGAACGTAAGGTCAGTGCCTGGGGACACGATGCGCACCTTGTCGGTGCGGACCATCAGCTCCTGCAGCGGCTCCATCGCCCGTTCCATCTTGGAATAGTCCAGGTTGCACACGTCGAAATAAAAATCCTCGAACGCTTCCGTGCTCATCTTGGCAAGCTGGGCCATGGACGGATTCGGATACCGCAAAATGACCCATTTCGTTTTTTTGACGCGCTGCTCCATATGTACAGGATTGCGATAGATCTGCTCGTAAAGCCTCATCTGCGCGTCGGGAACGTCCGCGAGCTCGTTGACGTTGCTGCCGGACCGGACCGCAATGTAGCCTTGCATTTGCTTCATGCGCTCCAGATCCAGCTTCGCCCACAGCTCGATCCCTTCTCTGGTCGCGTGCTTCAGCTGCGTTCTTAGAACCGACCGGTCGCTAAGCTCGAGAAACGGCCGGCCGCCGCGCGCCGCCACCTCCTCCACCAAACATTTCGCCAATTCCAGCTCGGAACCGATCATATCGATCAATACGTTTTCTCCCGGCTGAACGTCGATGGAATACCTTACAAGGTTTTGCGCCAGCTTCTGCAGTCTCGGATCCCGCATTTGTCGCCACTCCTTTGCTCATGCTCTCGTGAATCGCTTGTTGCTTTGGGCCGTACCTTCCACATCCACATCGTACCATGAAACGTTCGTTATTGCACCGGATTCGCGGCGTCTCCGTTAAATTGTCCGAACCGTACGGACGTTTGCCGGATTTCCCGCACTTCGCGGCCGCCGCGGCTATACGTAAACCGCGTCGTCTCGTCCATCTTCAGCGGCAGCAGCTTGTCGGGATCGATGACGATCTCGTATTGCGAGTCGACCTTCAGCGTCTTCAGCATGGCGTCCAGCTGCTTGCGCGAGCGGTCAAGCTCGCTTTTCCACCGGTCGATCGCATCGGCGCTGCCTTGCGGCAAACTGGCGGCTATGGCGTCCATCTCTTGGCTCAGCCGCTCCTCCCATAGCCTCTTGGCCTCCGTTTCGTCGGCCGCCGTTCTCAATGTGACCGTTTCCGTCGCCGCCCCGCGTTCCGGCCGTACCGCCGTCACGCCGCGATTATGTTTGCTCAGCATTTCCAGCGTCTGGATCGGGCTCCAGCCATAGGCCGACTGCTCCTCCGCCTGAACGGTCAGCGGCTTGTGATTGACGACCTTCCCTTCGAACGTCCGGGGCTTGAACGTCACTCCGCCTTCCATCCCCATGCTTGTCGATCCCGTAAAGACGTATTGATCCATCGCGGCAAGCCCCGAATACGACAAGGTGAGCAGCTGCTCGGGAGAACGCCCGTCCGACGCTCCGCATCCTCCGAGCCAGAACGCCGCCAACACCGCCAGCGCGAGCCTTCCAAGCCGGTTCCCATTCACGATTCGATCACACCTTCCCTTATACTAAAGCGCGCTGATCGCAAGGCGCCTCCCCTCTATCCTCCCATAAAGCGGCAATCCTTATACGAACCGTATACTTTCAGCATGCAAAAAGAGACATCCTTTCGGATGTCCCTAATTGCCGATCATAATGCAGTTTCGGCCGCTGTTCTTCGCTTCGTACAGCGCCATGTCGGCGCGATAGAATAACGATTCGACGCTGATTTTGTCGTTGTCGGACGTCCATTCCGACACGCCGCAGGAGACAGTCACCTTCGGATTCGTTTCCCGGGCGACATGCTCCCTGATTCGTTCTGCGATGCGCAAAGCCTGGTCCGTCCGGATGCCGGGCAAATAAACCGCCAGCTCCTCGCCTCCCCACCGTGCCGCAATATCGCCCTGCCGAATGGCGGCCGATATAATGCCGCTCACCTGGATCAAGATTTGATCCCCGACCTGATGGCCGAACGTGTCGTTGATCGTCTTGAAATGGTCGATGTCGACCAGAATAAGCGAACCGAACTGATCTTTGCGCTGCCGGCTCTGAATTTGCTCGTTCAAATAATGGCGGGCGTGAAGGCCCGTCAACGTGTCCGTAATGACCATCCGACGAACGGCGGCGTGCAGGGAGGCGTTCGTTACGGCCAACCCGATGTGCGTGCTCATGACCTGCAGCAGCTTGTAATTGTCGTAAGAGAAAAAATTCGGAATTTTGTGGGTGACGAGAATGACGCCCTCTACTTCCCCTTCGACGAATATCGGCGCCGCAATCAGCGATCTCGAGCCCGTATTGTCCATCAGCTTGGAGCTGACGACGCGCGTGTTCCAATAATCGGATATAATAAGCGGTTCTTTGGTCCGGTAAACGATGCCGCAGAAGCCGTATTCGGGCGAAAACTTCTCGCTTGCCATTGCCGGGATGTTGCTGGACTTGACCGCAAACTGGGCCTTCTCTTTGTCCAACTGAAGGACGCAGCAATAGTCGGCGTCGAAGATCGACAGAAGCTCGCTCGTCGCGAACTGAAAAATTTCCTTCAGCCGCAGCGACTGGTTCAGCCGCTTGGTCATCTCGTTGATCAGCCTGAGCTCGTTGATCAGAAGATTGGACTGTTCGTACAGCTTCGCATTCTCGAAGGCGGAGCCCGCCGTGTCCGCCAGCAGCAAAAAAGCGGGCAGATCCGATTCGTCCCAGCGGTCGCGGCCGATGGAGATGCACAATACGCCGTAGGCCGCCTGCTTGCCGGTCAACGGCACCGCCAGCCGGATCACGCCGCCGCGGTCCTGCTCCGTTGCCGGCTTTCCGTCCAGGAAAGCTTGCGCGACGATATCGTGGGCCGTATTTTTGAAGACGAGCGGCTTCACCCTCGGATCGCCGTCCACGTAATCCTGCGACAAATAAACGAACACTTCCGAGCTTGGATACAGCTGTTCCAGGCTGCGAAGCATTTCCGAAATAACCGACGTGACGTCGAATTGGTCGTAAAGCCGCTTGGCGGACAAAAACAAGGCGTCCCGGCGGCTCGCTTCTCTGTCCGAGCGCTGCTGGTGCGCCAAAATGTCCTTTACGTACGTCTGCTCGAAGCTCCGGTAGAAGCAGCTGCGGAAATGAAGCGCGCAAGCCTGCAGCTCGGACGGTCCGGGGAGCTGTCCTTCCTGCGCTTCGTACAGCAGCACGGCGAACGTCTGCCCGTCCTTCCGCCTGCGGATCGGAACCGCGGCCGCCGGACCGCCGGGCGTCTGTTCCGTTCGCGCGGCATGGCCGGCGGCCGCCTCCTCCAGCAGGCCGGCCGCATAGCCGAAGTCCAGCCCGTCCGGCGGTTCCGGCCTGCCGTCGATCGCCGCCGCATGGCAGCGCCCGCCTTTGTCGAATATCGCAAACTTGCCGCCTCCGAACAAGGGCAGCTCGGACGCTTCGCCAAGCCATTGCCGGAAGCCCTCCTTCAGTAAGGACGGCAAATAGGGCTCGTCCGCGTCGCGTATGTCTTCGTCGGCAAACCAGATATGAGATTTGGCGTCGTCCGTCGTTCGATCTACCATGTCCCACACACGATCCTTTCCCTTGACAGCAGGAAAATAACTTTTCATAGTTATCATCATACTTTATTTTTAAGAAATTTGCACTATCCCTCCCATAATTTATAGGACTTTAGGCGCTTTTTGGTCTATTTGCCCAATATTTCGGGACAACGTCCCATGTCGCAACGAAATTGAACGCGATGCTTCCTTGACTTTTCTTGCGATTCTCCTATAATATTAATTGTTGAAATCATGGGCGTACGGTTTTGTGTCACCCTCAGGAGCGCACTGCTGATGAGCCAGCGGCTGAACTGTTCATCAGAGTCGGACATTCGTCTGAACGCCGGTGTTCTCCCCGAAACACAACCCCATTCTCAAACTTAATTTGATGAAGGAGTTAATTCGACGAATGGCACGTTATACAGGACCCAAATTCAAACTTAGCCGCCGCCTCGGCATTTCCTTGAGCGGCAACGGCAAAGATCTTAAGAGACCTTTCCCTCCGGGACAGCACGGCCCTAACCAACGCCGCAAAGTGAGCGGCTACGGCCTGCAATTGATGGAGAAGCAAAAGCTGCGCCATATGTACGGCTTGGGCGAGAAGCAATTCCGCAACCTGTACGACAGAGCGGCCAAGATGAAAGGTAAAGCGGGCGAAAACTTCATGGCGCTGCTGGAAAGCCGCCTGGACAACCTCGTTTACCGCCTTGCTTTCGCCAATTCCCGCGCAGGCGCCCGTCAGCTCGTATCCCACGGGCATGTGACGGTCAACGGCAAAAAGGTCGACATCGCTTCCTACACGGTTTCCATCGGCGACGTGATCGGACTGCGCGAGCGCAGCCGTTCCCTGAAATCCGTCAAAGAAGCTGTGGAGGGCCGTCATCACCTTCCGAACTATTTGGAATTTAACGAAGCCGCAATGGAAGGCAAATACGTTCGTTTGCCTGACCGTTCCGAGCTTTCGCAAGAAATCGACGAGAAGCAAATCGTCGAGTTCTACAGCCGTTAATTTTCAATCGATACGCAGTCCAAAAAGGGCGTTCCGAAGCTTATGCTCCGGAACGCCCTTTCTTTTATGGAGTCTAGGATTCCTGCGATCCGAACGGTCCGGCCGGTTTGACCGGCTCGGCCGCTGCGGACAGCGCGCGCGGTTGTCCGGCGGGTGCGGTCACCTTCGAAGTTAAGCCTCGAATCAATCCGTTGACGTCGATGCCGGAGACGTCCTTCAGCATTTCCGGTGCGGTAGCCATGAGCGACGTGACGTAATTGCTCAGACGCGCCGCGCCTTCTCCGTTGCCGGTATCGACCACGGTCAGCTTGTCGATGGAAGAAATCGGCTCGGCCACTTTGCCGGCCAATTCAGGCAGCATCTTGACGATAATGTCCAATACGGCCGCCTCGCCGAACTTCTCGAACGCCTCCGCCAGCTTTTCCTTCGCTTCCGCTTCCGCCAAGCCGCGCAGCCGGATAACCTCGGCTTCCGCCGTACCTTTCGCTTTTTCCGCTTCGGCGACGGCAAGACCGTCCAGCCGCTTTTTGGACGCTTCGGCTTTCGCTTCGGCCTCGATCCGGTATTGCAGCGCGTCCGCCTCGCGCAGCCGCTTCGCCTTTTCGGCCTCGGCCGCTTGCTCCACCGCATAACGGTCCGCATCCGCCTTCTTCTTCACTTCGGCGTCGTACTGCTTCTCGCGGCGAAGAATTTCCTTCCCCTCCAGATCGATTTCCCGCTCCTTGCGGACGAGCTCGACCTTCATCTGCTCTTCGACGACCGTTTGCTTCATGCGCGCTTCCTGGATGGAATACGCCTGGTCCGCCTCGGCGCGCGCCGTGTCCTGGTCCCGCTTGAAGGAAGCGACCTTCATTTCCTTGTCCCGCTCCGCTTCCGCCACGTTCGTGTCGCGCAGCACCTCCGCCTTCATCCCGGCTTCGTCGGCCAGCGCCTTCTGAATCCGGGCATCGCGCACCGCTTCGGCTTCCGCGATCTCGGCGTCTCTCTTCACCGCCGCGATGCGCGGCTTGCCGAGCGCGTCCAAATAGCCGTGCTTGTCGCGCAAGTCCTTGATCGTGAACGAAACGATCTGAAGGCCCATCTTTTTCAAATCCTTCGCCGCGACGCCCTGCACCTCCTGGGCGAATTTGTCGCGGTTCCGGTATACCTCCTCCACCGTCATCGTACCGAGAATGGCGCGCAGGTGGCCTTCCAGCACTTCCTGCGCCTCTCCCTTCAGCGCTTCCGTCGGCTTGCCGAGAAACTGCTCCGCCGCTGTCGCCACATCCTCGATGGCGCCGCCGATCTTAATGATCGCCACGCCGTCGGCCATGACGGGAACCCCCTGTTCCGTATACACCTCGGGCGTCGAAACGTCCAGCTTGTGAGACAGAAGGGACAAAAATTCGGCCTTCTGGAATATCGGGAGAATAAATGCGCCCCCGCCCCGAATAATTTTCACCTTTCTTCCGGACTCGTCGACCATCGTATTGCGGGTTCCGAGCATGGAGCCCGTTACGAGCATCGCCTCATCCGGGCTGACCGTCTTGTAGCGGGCCCAGAAGGCAAGGCCGAGTACGACCAGCACGCCGACTACGATTAATGGAATGATCATGGCATCTTGCACTTGCATTGCTCCCTTCTCTCGTTAATGGGTTTGTTACAGGTCGATTTCGGATACGTAGAGGGTGCCGTCCTTCACGTCGACAACGACGACCTTGGATTGCGCGGGGATCGGCTTTCCTTCGAAGCTGGCCGCGATCTGGTTCGTTACGCCGGCGCCGACCTTCAGCAGCACTTCCCCGTAGCCTTCGCCGGGAATCGGCACGATCACCTCGCCCAGCGCACCGGGCAGCGACTGCATCGAAAAGGCGATCGAATTTTCGCTGTTTTCCATCGGCCTTACATATAAGAAGTAAACGGCCGCTCCGGCCGCGGCCGCGATCAGCGCCGCCAGCAGCAGTATGCTCCATCCCCCGAGCGCGCTGTATTCGGTCAATAAATAACCGGCTCCGCCGAATACCGTAATGCTGCCGACGAGCGTCATCGGCTGAAGGAACGACCAGCCTTCCGACGACAAGAAGTCGAATACGCCGTCGAGCGCCTGGCTCAGCCAATCTCCGAAGATGACGCTTACGACCGCGTACAGAATGCCGACAATCAGACAGGCCAAATACATTGTTTCCATATCCCGCTCACCCCCTTCTGTCATCCATAACCTGTTATCATTTCCGATATTTATTACGCACGACTTCGACATATGTTTCTAAAAAATGAGCAAACCGCCGCTCGAAACAAGCAGGCGGCTTGCAAACAGGACTTTTAACCCAGCTTCAGCTTGACAAATTTCCGCTTGCCGACCTGCAGAACGTCGCCGTCGGAAGGGACGTAATCCGCATTCGGGTCGGACCATTTCTCTTCATTAATGCGAATGGCTCCCTGCTGAATGCTCCGTCTCGCTTCGCTGCCGGACGCCTGAAGGCCGAGCGCCACGAGCAGCTTCGTCAGCTTGACGGCGCCGCCTTCGAGCTCGGAAGCCGGCACTTCCATCTCCTCGATCTGATCGGGCAGCGCGCGCTTCTGGAACACCGTCACGAAATGCCGCTCCGCTTCCTGCGCCGCCTCCTCCCCGTGGTACATTCGGACGAACGTTCTCGCCAGCCGCATCTTGGCATCGCGCGGATGCGTCTCGCCGCTTTCGAGGCCCGCCTTGAGAGCCGCAAGCTCCTCGTTGCCGATATCGGTTGCGAGCTCGTAATATTTCAGCATCAGCTCGTCCGGAATCGACATCGATTTGCCGTAAATTTGCGCCGGCTCCTCGTCGATGCCGATGTAGTTGCCCAAGCTTTTGCTCATTTTGTTCACGCCGTCGAGTCCTTCGATCAGCGGCGTCATGATCGCGACCTGCGCAGGCTTGCCGTATTCCTTCTGCAGCGTCCGGCCCATCAGCAGATTGAATTTCTGGTCGGTGCCGCCCAGCTCAACGTCCGTCTCCAGCGCGACGGAATCGTAGCCTTGCATCAGCGGATAGAAAAACTCGTGAATGCTGATCGGCATGCCCGACGTATACCGTTTCGTAAAGTCGTCGCGCTCCAGCATGCGGGCGACCGTCAGCTTGGCGGCCAATCCGACGACATCTGCAAATTTCATCGGCGCGAGCCATTCGGAGTTGAAGTAAAGCTTCGTCAGCTCCGGATCCAAAATTTTATATATTTGCTGCCGGTACGTCTCCGCGTTGCGCTTTACGTCCTCCGGCGTCAGTTGCTTGCGCGTCTCCGACTTGCCCGTCGGATCGCCGATCTGTCCCGTAAAATCGCCGATAATCAGCTGAATTTCATGTCCGAACTGCTGGAATTGGCGGAGCTTGTGCAGCACGACCGTATGCCCGACATGAATGTCCGGAGCCGACGGATCAAGCCCCAGCTTTACTTTGAGCGGCTTGCCGGTCGCCACCGAATGGGCCAGCTTTTGCTTCAAGTCCTCCTCCGGCACGATTTCCACGACGCCGCGGCGAATGACGTCCAGCTGCTTTTCCGCTTCCGCCCGCTGCTCGGGCGATAATTGCTCCCACTTCACCATACAACTTTTCCTCCTTGAATTGCGTCTAATGCTGTAGAACGCGGTTATCGATGAACGCAAAAAAATCCTTTCATCCACAAAGGGACGAGAAGGATTTGCTCGCGGTACCACCCTTATTAGAGCCATTGCGCCATGCGGCGGCGAAAAGAACTGACGGCTCTCGCTTCGTTGCTTGATAACGGAGCGGCGCTCCGAAACGGGCTACTCTGGCCTTAACGGCCGGTTCCCCCGCTTGGCTCCAGGCGGTAATTCGACTTGCGGCGCATGCCGGTTCGCAGCTTCCACCGGCTCTCTGAAATGACGTTGCGCAGGTCTACTGATACCCTTCACAGCCTTTCATGGTATGAACATTATTGCTGTTATACCACAGCTTTGGCGCGAAGTCAATTCGATGGATGCATGTATCGATTGGGGTTTTATGCTATAATAGTCATGTTATTTTTGGAGGAGGAATAGGGATCATGCAGGAAGAGCGTCAACCGTCGCCGCGAAAGTACAGCAAATGGCGGCTGTTCGGACTGGTAACATTCTTAACGTTCAAGTGGATTGTTTATTTCGGCATATTTTTCGGTCTGCTCGCGGGAGGCGCCGTTACGGGCTACGTAGCCGCGCTTGTAAAGGACGAGGAGGTTCGGCCGCAATCCGTTATCGAAAGCAAAGTCGACGAATACGCGATGACCGGGTACGTCTACTTTAACGACGGCACGCTGGTCGGCCAATTGCGCACGGACGAGGACCGCGTCGTCATTGAATACGAGGAAATCCCGCAGTCGGTCATCGACGCGCTGCTCGCGACGGAGGATAACGAGTTTTTCGAGCATGACGGGATCAGCATTATGGGGTTGGGCCGAGCCGTCAAGCAGAAGCTGCTTAACGAATCGACCCAGACCGGCGGCAGCACGCTCACCCAGCAGCTTGCCCGGCGCGTGTTTCTCAGTCTCGATAAGACCGACAGCCGCAAAATAAAAGAAATTTTTCTGTCGCTTCGCATGGAGCGATACTTGACGAAACCGCAAATACTGACCGCTTATTTGAACAAGATGCCGTTTGGCAACGGTTCGAACGGCTATCAGGTGTTCGGCATCAAGGCCGCTTCCAAGGGCATATTCGGCATCGAGGATTTGAGCAAGCTCAACATTGCGCAATCCGCTTATTTGGCCGGTCTGCCTCAGGCGCCGTCGCTGTATACCGCCTTTAAAGGATCGGGGCAATTCAACGAAAAAGGGTTCGAAGCCGCCATGAAGCGCCAGCAGCTCGTCTTGTCCCGCATGCTGGAAACGGGCCGGATTACGCAGGAGCAGTACGAGGAAGCGAAAGCGTTCGACATCCGCTCGTCGCTCGCGCCGCCTAGCCAAAAGGCGTACAACACGTATCCGTACCTGATGCTGGAAGCGGAGCGGCAAGCGGCCGAAACGCTGCTGCTGCAGGCAAATCCGGAGCTGACGAAGGAAGATTTGCGCAAGGACGAATACGCCGGCCAGATCGAGGAAGCGCGCGAGCAGCTGCTGCGCGGCGGCTACCACGTCTACACGACGATCGATAAGGACGTCTATTCCATCATGCGCGAGATCGGCAGCAATCCGGACAACTTCACTCCTTACAGCGAGACGAAAGGCCTCGAGCAAATCGCCGCCGTACTGATCGACCACCGGACGGGAGCCATCGTCGGCATGCTGGAGGGACGCGACTTTTACGAAGAGCAAATGAACTACGCCACCCAAATGATTCGTCAGCCCGGCTCGACGATGAAGACGATCGCCGCCTATTTGCCGGCCATCGACAAAGGGCTGATTCAGCCGGCCAGCATTATCGACGATGCGCCGATCGTCATGAAGGACGGGCAAAAAGGGTTCCATATTCCGATGAACGTCAACCGGAAATTTGCCGGTCTCGTAACGGCCAGGGAAGCGCTCAACCGCTCGATGAACCTTCCCGCGCTCAAAATTTTCAACGATATAGTTACTATCGAAGAAGCGTGGAAATTTACCAGGGAGCTCGGCATTACGACGCTGCGTCCGGAAGACTCCTATGCGCAAACCGGCGTTATCGGCGGACTCAGCGTAGGCGTATCGGTGGAAGAGCTGACGAACGCCTACGGCGCCATTCCGAACGGCGGCTCGTTTAACGATTCTTATATGATCGAGAAAATTACGGACGCGAACGGCAAAGTCATTTACGAGCACAAGCCGGCGCCGAAGCAAGTCTTTTCGGAGCAAACCGCATTTCTCGTGACGGATATGCTTCGTACGGTCATTTCGAGCCCGTCCGGCTCGGGCCACGCGCTCGTCTCGCAGTTCAAGCATTACCGGGACATCCCGATCGCGGGCAAGACGGGTACGACGCAAAGCTACGGCGACGTCTGGTTCGTCGGCTTCTCGCCCGACATTACGCTCGGCGTATGGGCCGGCTACGAGGAGCAAATCAACGCGCTCTCCAACGAGGGCAGGACAAGGGCCCGCTCGATCTGGGCATTGATTATGAACGAATTGGCGGAACAAAAGCCGGAGCTGTTCCAAACGAAGGAATTTGCGAAGCCGGATGGCGTCGTAAAGGCGACCGTCTCCAGCGCCAGCGGTCTTCTTCCGACCTCGCTGACGCGCGAAGCCGGCATGCTCGTCACCGACTGGTTCAACAAAGATTTCATACCGAAGAAGCAGGACGACGCTTTGGTACGGATGAAATATATCACGTACGAAGGCATCAATTACGTGCCGAACGAGCTGACGCCGGAAGATATGCTGCGGGAAAAAGTCGTCGTGAAACGGCTGAAGCCGCTTGACGCCCTGATGGACGAAATCCGGGAAGCTCAATCGAAGCTGCCGGCCAAAAGCAGGCGTCCGATGGAAATTTACGTGCCGGCGGACGCCGCGAACGACGCTCCGTCCAAGGTCGATCCGAGGAAGGACGACGGCGCCGCTCCGGAGCCGCCGAGCATCATCAAGCTGCAGGATTCCGGAAACGGCAATTTGACCCTCGTATTCAACGACAGCAAGTCGCCGGACGTGGTCGGATACCGGGTATACCGCTCCGTAAACGACGGCAAATACGAGAAATTCGGCCAATCGTTCCTGCTGGGCGACGAATACAAGTTATCCATCAAAGCTTCGGGGACGGAAAAAACAACCTATTACGTCACGGCGGTCGACGTTGTCGGCAAAGAATCCGCGCCGAGCGAAATCAAGTCTTACGGAAGTGCGCCGACCGTGCCCGACATCCCGGTCATTCCGGGCCTGCCGGACGATATCGGCGGAGGCGGCAATCCGGGTGACGGCGGAAACGGAACGGCCGTTCCCGCAGCGCCGGCCGGCATTAGCGCCGAACAGTCCGATCTGAGCACGCTCATCAGCTGGCAGCCGAATGCGATTGCGGATCAAGTGACGCAATATCACATTTACTACAGCGCGAACAACGACGGCAATTACGTCAAGCTGGCGTCGACCTCGCAAACGAGCTACGAGCATCTTGCACCGCTGGCGACCGGCTCGTATTACGTAACGGCCGAGAACGGGAACGGCGTATCCCAGGCTTCGGCCGTCGTCACCGTCGGCGGTTAGACGAACGGAAGCGTTGGCCGGCAGGCCATTCATAAAGAGAAGGGGCGTCCCTCAGGTCGTAATAGACCTGGGGACGCCCCTTCTAACGTTTCTAGGCATCATTTCGTCGTTAAATCCGTATTAATCCTCGATGGTGGACAGGTCGCCCGTCGGCAGGTTCAGCTCCCATGCCTTCAGCACGCGGCGCATAATTTTGCCGCTGCGCGTCTTCGGAAGCTTATCCTTAAACTCGATTTCTCTAGGAGCCGCGTGCGCGGACAAGCCGACCTTCACGAATTGCGAGATTTCTTTCTTCAGCTCTTCCGATGGCTCGTAACCTTCGCGAAGCGCGATAAACGCCTTAATAATTTCTCCCCTCAGCGGATCCGGCTTGCCGATAACCCCGGCTTCCGCCACCGCCGGATGCTCGACCAGCTTGCTCTCGACCTCGAACGGACCGACCCTTTCGCCTGCCGTATTGATGACATCGTCGATACGTCCCTGGAACCAGAAATACCCGTCCTCGTCCATATAGGCCGAATCGCCGGATACGTACCAGCCGGACAGCCGGAAATATTCCTCGTATTTCGCAGGGTTGTTCCATATTTTGCGCATCATGGACGGCCAAGGCGTCCGAACGGCCAGGTTGCCCATCCGGTACGGCGGGAGCTCGTTGCCGCTGTCGTCGATGATCGCGGCGCTCACGCCCGGAATCGGCTTGCCCATCGATCCTGGCTTAATATCCATGCTCGGATAGTTGCAAATCAGCTGACCGCCGGTTTCCGTCATCCACCACGTATCGTGAATGCGCTGGCCGTACACCTTCATTCCCCAGCGCACGACTTCGGGGTTTAAAGGCTCCCCGACGCTCAGCACATGGCGCAGGCTGGACAAATCGAATTGCTTCGTCAGCTCGTCGCCCGCCCCCATCAGCATGCGGAACGCCGTCGGCGCGCTGTACCATACGGTGACGCCGTACTTTTGGATGACGCCGTACCAGTCGCCGGGACTAAAGCGGCCGCCCCGTACGACGTTTGTCGCGCCGTTCAGCCACGGAGCGAAAATGCCGTACGACGTTCCCGTCACCCAGCCCGGATCGGCCGTACACCAGTAAACGTCGTCTTCCTTCAAGTCGAGCACGATTTGACCTGTATATTTATGCTGGATCATCGCGTTCTGGACATGGAATACGCCCTTCGGCTTTCCGGTGGAACCCGACGTATAATGAAGAATAAGTCCGTCTTCCCGTCCGAGCCACTCGATTTCCGTCTCGTCGGAAGCTTGGGCCATCGCCTCCGAGTAGTTGACGATCCCTTCTCCCTCTGGCGCGCCGTCCCCGAATACGATAATATGTTTAAGAGAAGGCAGCTCTTCCCGCTTGATACGGGGCAGCAGCGACGGAGTCGTTACAATGGCGGCCGCTTCGCTGTCCTGCAGCCTGTCTCGAACGGCCGTCTCCATAAACGCTTCGAACAGCGGTCCGACCACCGCCCCGATCTTGAGCGCTCCAAGAATGCTCAGATAGAGCTCCGGCGTGCGCGGCATAAATATAAATACGCGGTCTCCCTTTCCGAGACCCAACCCGCGCAGCACGTTAGCAAACCGGTTCGACCCTTTGCTGAGCTGCTCGAACGTATAAGACTCGTCCCGTTCGTTGTCGCTGTAGTAAAGCGCCGTCTTGCCTCCTTTGCCCTGCTGTACATGGCGGTCGATCGCTTCGTAAGCCATATTTACTTTGCCGGTTTCGTGCCAGCTGAACTGCTTCTCCACGTCTTCCCATCGAAACGACGCCGAAGCGTCTTCGTAATGTTGTAAATTCGGATTTGTTGCGGTTGCGGGTATACGTTCTTGATGCAAGTTGATCATGCTATCACTCTCCCATCAAATCTGAAATACGCTGGTTAGAAGCGCTTTCATTCGCTTTTTCACATTATACCATATATTATTTCGGTTCGACTATGCTTTTCATTTTTTTGATTGTTTGTTATAAACAATAGTAGGAAATGATCATTATTCAGCAATTTTTACGCAAACTCTTCGCAATTTACCGAAAGGGGCACCCGCGACATGGAGCATCGGAAGCGGTTTCAGACAGATACCGTCGTTACGGCCGACCGCCGCGAACTTATCATTGAAGGACCCGTTCCTCCGTCACGGTTGTCCGGCTATGCGATGCATCCGCGGCTGGACGCTTTTCGCAGGCCCAAGGAGCAGCACGAAGCGCTCGTCGAGATAGCCGGCCTGGAGGAAGGACGGATTATTGTCGCCCGCGAAGGCGGTACGATCGTCGGGTATGTCACGTTCCATTACCCCGATGAGCTGGAACGGTGGTCGGAAGCCGGCATGGCCGATCTCATCGAGCTCGGCGCCATCGAAGTGGCCGACGAATACCGATCCTTCGGACTCGGCAAGCGGATGATCCGGACGGCCTTCGCGGACGGGCAGCTGGAGAACGCAATCGTATATACGACGGAATATTATTGGCATTGGGATCTCGAAGGTACGGGACTGAACGTGTGGGATTACCGCAAGATGATGGAAAACCTGATGAAATCGGTCGGCATGATTTGGTATGCGACGGACGATCCCGAAATATGCTCCCATCCCGCCAACTGCCTGATGGTGCGCATCGGCTCCGAAGTGCCCCTCAGCTCCGTTGAGCAGTTCGACCGAATCCGCTTTCGCAACCGGTTTATGTATTGAGGCAACGCCATTATGGTCCGGAAAGGAAATGACCCGCGAATGTCTTCCAACGCTATATTCGTTTACGATCCGCAAACGGCGGCATACAAATTTAACGAACAGCATCCATTCGATCCGATCCGTCACAAGCTGACGATCGATCTGCTGCGCGAAGCCGGAGCGTTGTCCGACCGCGAGATGCGCCGGCCGGCCATCGAGGTCGGCGACGAGCTGCTGTCTCTCGTCCATCGAGAGGATTATTTGAAAGCGGTTAAGACATTGAGCGAGCCGAATGCCGGCGAGGCGATGTACGGATTGGCGGAACAGTACGGCTTCCATACCGAGGATACCCCTTCGTTCGGCGGCATGCACGAGGCGGCGTGCGCCATCGTCGCCGGTTCTCTCGATGCCGCCGATGCGGTCATGAGCGGCCAAGCGCAGCATGCCTTTCATTTGGCCGGCGGGCTTCATCACGCCTTCCCCCACAAAGCGGCAGGCTTTTGCATTTACAACGACGCCGCCGTTGCTATCCAGTATATTCGGAACAAATACGGCGCAAGAGTGCTGTACATCGATACCGACGTGCATCACGGCGACGGGGTGCAATGGGTCTTTTACGACTCTCCCGAAGTGTGTACGTATTCGATTCACGAGACGGGCAAATATTTGTTCCCGGGCACCGGCTATGCGTACGAGAGAGGCATCGACGCGGGCTACGGCGCTTGCTTCAACGTTCCGCTGGAGCCGTATACGGAGGACGAGTCGTGGCTGGAAAGCTTTAACGCCACGCTGCGCAAGGTCGTTTCCCATTTCAAGCCCGACGTCATCGTCAGTCAGCACGGCTGCGACGCCCATGCGTTCGATCCGCTGTCCCATATCCATTGCAGCATGCGCATTTATGCCGAAATTCCCGCCGTCATCCACGAGCTGGCCCATCGGCATGCCGGGGGCAAATGGATCGCGATCGGGGGCGGAGGCTACGATTTGTGGCGGGTCGTTCCCCGCGCATGGTCGCTTATATGGCTGGAAATGAGCGATCATCCGCTGGCGAAAGCCGTGCGGAGCGGCACGGCGCCGGCACTGCCGGAAGGATGGATTCGGCGATGGCAGCCGAATAGTCCCGTCGAACTGCCGAACCGGTGGCTCGACGATTCGGCAGCCATCCCCCCCATTCCCCGCCGCGAGCAAATCGAACGTCAAAACCGTCATACGCAGTCGATCGTCATTCAAGGGCTGTAGCCGTCACCCGACAGACAAAAAAAGAGCAATCGAAACGCTGCTTGCGTTGCAGCGTTTCGTTGCTCTTGTCGGTTGTCCCGCTAACGATTACAAATGCCGGATCATGTCGTCGATCATTTGGTACGAACGGTCCGAGGCAAGCACGGTAAACTCCTCGAAGCTGACTTGCGCCGAGCCGTCCGCTTTGTCCGACATGGATCGGATAATAATAAACGGCACCTCGTTCATCTCGCATACTTGCGCTACCGAAGCCCCTTCCATCTCCGCGCATGCTCCCTCGAATTGCTGGTGCAAATATTGCACCGTCTCCCGGCTCGCAATAAACTGATCGCCGGACAAAATCTTGCCCGTCAAGCAGCGTCCCGGGAACAACCGCTCTCCCGCTTCCGAAGCGAGCCGGACCAGCTCGGGATCCGCCTTGAATTCGGAGTTCGGATGGAACGGGATGACGCCCTTCGGAAACCCGAGAGGCGAGCAATCCATATCGTGCTGCACGCAGCTGGACGATACGACAATATCGCCGACCTCCAGCCGCGGGTCCAGTGCGCCGGCAACGCCGGTAAACCAAACGCAATCCGCGCCGTACGAAAGAAGCAGCTGCGTGCAAACTGCCGCATTGACCTTCCCTACGCCGGATTTGCAATAGATGACCGGCTGGCCGTGCAGCTTGCCCTCGTAATAAACGATGCCCGCCTTCTCATATTGACGCTCGAGCTCTACATGCTGATGAAGCCGTTCGATCTCTTCCGCCATAGCTCCGATAATGCCGATTTTTCCGTACGTCTTCAAAGTTATGCTCCTCCGACCGACTGGCGTACGATGATCTCATGCGGAAGCACCACTTTCGACTGATCGACATGCTCTTTTTTCATCAGCTTGGTCAGAAGGCGCATCGACACCGCTCCGATGTCGTACATCGGTTGGGCGACGGCGGTCAGCTGCGGACGGACCATGGAAGCCATCCGGCTGTTGTCTACGCTGATAACGGAAACGTCTCCCGGCACTTGAAGGCCGGAATCCTGAATGCAATGGATGGCTCCGATCGCCATCTCGTCCGTCGCGGAAAAGACGGCTGTCGGACGCTCGTCCAGCTCCAAAAAATATTTCATCGCTTCAACGCCCGATTCGTACCGGTAATTGCCGATGCGAACGCAGGTGTCGTCGTATGTAATGCCTGCAGCGGCCAGCGCCCGCTTGTAGCCCTGGAACCTCGCGTAACCGTTGGACGGATCCTGCAGCGTGCCGCTGATCATCGCAATCCGCTTATGTCCTTGGCTGATCAGCTTCATGACGGCGTCGTAAGCCGCTTCTTCGTGGTTAATATCGACGGACGGAATTTCTTCGCTCTCGTCGGATGTCGCGCACAATACGATCGGCACGTTGGCCGTCTTGAACGCCTGACGGTGATCGTCCGTCACTTCGCCGCCCATAAACAGCAAACCGTCGACCTGTTTCTCCAGCAGCGTATTGATGACGCGGATTTCCTTGTCCTTCTTCTTGTCGGCATTGCACAAAATTATATTATAATGGTACATATTGGCAATATCCTCGATGCCCCGCGCCACTTCCGCAAAAATCGAGTTCGAAATATCGGGGATGACGACCCCTACCGTCGTCGTTTTCTTGCTTGCCAGCCCGCGCGCAACCGCATTCGGACGATAGCCAAGACGCTCGATCGCTTCGTATACTTTTTTCCTGGTGGCCGGCTTAACGTTGGGGTTGTTGTTCACGACCCGGGAAACCGTCGCCATGGACACTCCTGCTTCTCTTGCTACATCATAAATGGTTACAGTCACGGTCCCTCTCTCCATTACCATAAATTTTAATCACTCGTACGCCGCATATTAAAGTAATGATACGACAAAATATTACTTTACGCAATGTTCGCGCAAAATCTGCCCCGCACGGCAATCCCGGAGAGAACGGACGATAAGGAAATCGGAGTCGAACGACCGCTTTCCCGTTATAGTTATGTATGCAGTGAACGTCTGCTGATCTGCTGCAGCCGCTTGTCCAGATCGGCCATCCATTCCTCGTCGTTCATTGACTGGGCCAGCAAATACAGGTCGAGCAGCATGTCGGTGCGCTGGCCGATCAGCGCCTCCACTTCCGCAATGTCCGGCTGGCTCTTATGCGCTTTCGCTTCTACTAATAAATCTGCCCATTCGTTGCATTCGTTAAACCGATAAGTTTGTTTGTCCGGTTCCGCTCCAAGCTTGGCGATCAGTCCGGTCAAATCCGGCTTCACTTCCGGAATGACTTCGCTTCGGCTGCATTCCTCGCAAGAGAAGATCGGAACGTTGTCGATTTCGACTTTGCCGGAATAGATGACGGTCCTCAGCTTCATCGTCATGATGTTGCCGCATAAGCATGTTTTGTGCATCATGGTCCTCTCCCTTCAGCAACGGCACTTTGCCGCCGCGATTCCTTTCTCGTTTGTCAGCCGTTTCCGCTTGCAGCTGCGACTTTTATGAGAACAACTAGGGAATTTATTCGACCAATTCTGCCAAATCTCCTGCTTACGCATCTATGCAATTTTTACTATCGGATGCGCCGCAGCGCTTATTCCCCGGACCGCTCCCCTCCGGATATCCGGCGCCAGCGCCGGCGAACGGGGGGCAGCGCCGCAAAGATTGTCCACAGGGCCGCGCCGATTATATCGTTGCGGACGTCCGCGGCGTCCATCATGCGTCCTCCGACAAACGATTGATGGTATTCGTCCGTCACTCCGTACAATCCGCACAGAACGATGATCGCCAGCTTCATGCCGATCCTCTCCGACCGCGGGCCGAAGCCGTAGTCCAGCGTCCCCGCCAATATAAAATAGGCGACAAAATGTCCCCAGTTAAAATCCGACATCGCCGGAAACACCTTCTGAAACAGCGGCAGCACCGCGCCGATTTCGTCTCCCGTTCTCGAGGACAAATAAAAGATGACGCCCATCCATATCGCTGCGGGCGCAAACCTTAACAGCCGGTTTCGCCGCCGCGTAAGTTTCTCGCTCTCGCCCTTGATTTGCTTCATGCCATCCCCTTCGATACAATTAGATTGGATTTATGCCGTTTGAAATGATGATTGGAGGTTGTTGCAGCATGCCGTTGGAAAACTGCACGGTCATTTGCTTGCTGGATGACGAATTCGAAGATTTGGAGCTGTGGTATCCGGTATACCGCGTAAGGGAATCGGGAGCCGCCGTCTTGTTCGCCGGTCCCGAGAAAGGCAAAAAGCATATCGGGAAATACGGCGTGCCGGCGGTCGCCGATCTGTCCTTCGACGAAGTGAACAGCGGCGATATCGGCGGTCTGCTCGTGCCGGGCGGCTGGGCGCCGGACAAGCTCAGACGATATCCGAAGGTGCTCCAGCTGGTGCGGGAGCTGGACGCCGCCGGCAAGCCGATCGGCCAGATTTGCCACGCCGGCTGGGTGCTTGTATCGGCCAAAATATTGGAAGGCCGCACCGTAACCTCTACGCCGGGCATTCGCGACGATATGGAAAACGCCGGCGCGATTTGGGTCGACGAGCCGGTCGTTGTCGACGGCAATCTTATTTCCGCCCGGCGTCCGCCCGATCTGCCTCCGTATGCCAAAGCTTTCGTCGATGCGCTGGAACAGCGAATGGGTTAACCATTCGCCGTTCCTTCCTTTTGAGATTCCATAAACGCCTCCAGCATTGCCGCCAGCTCCTTGCCCGTCCTGCACTTCGTCGCCCCATCCATCACAGACTTGCATTCCGCTTGTCTCGTCCCCAGCAATCGCTCCTTGACAAGCAGGATCGAATGGGCCGACATGCTGATTTCATCCACGTCCAACCCGAGCCAGATGGGCAAGGCGCGCAGATCGCCCGCCAGTTCTCCGCATACGCCGACTGTAATGCCCTGCCGCTTGGCGGCTTCAATCGTCCGGACAAGCATGCGGAGAAGCGCCGGATGAAACGGATCGTACAAATGGGCGATGCCTTCGTTCATCCGGTCCACCGCCAGCGTAAATTGCAGCAAATCGTTGGTGCCGATGCTGAAAAAGTCAACCTCCTGCGCCAGCAAATCCGCAATCATGACGGCTGCCGGCACTTCGATCATAATGCCGACCTGAATGCTGCGGTCGTACGGCAATCCTTCCCGCTCCAGCTCCAGCTTCGCTTCGTTCAGAATATCGTTGGCGGCCCTTACTTCCTCGACCGACGTCACGAGCGGATACATCAGCTTGACCTTCCCGTAGACGCTGGCGCGCAGAATGGCTCGCAGCTGCGTCTTGAACAGATCCTTCCGGTCCAGCGAAATGCGGATCGCCCGGTAGCCGAGAAACGGATTGTCCTCCTCCGGCAATTCGAAATAATCGAGCTGCTTGTCTCCCCCGATATCCAGCGTACGAATAATTAACGGTTTGCCCGCCAGCGTTTCCGCGACGCTGCGGTATACTTCGAACTGCTCATCCTCACGCGGAAACCGGTGGCGGTCCATATAGAGAAATTCGGTTCGGAACAGTCCGACGCCGTCCGCGCCGCTCGACAAGGCGACCTCAAGCTCTTTCATGGAGCTGATGTTCGCCTCCAGCCGGAGCTCCTTGCCGTCCGGCGTTGCGGAACGGCAATCCGCGATCGAGCTTAGTCTGCGCTTGGCTTCGTTGTACCGCCGCTGCCGTTCCCGGAACAGATCGATCTGCTCCGGCTCGGGATCGACGACGACAACGCCTTCGCTTCCGTCGATAATGACCGTCTGCCCCGTCGCGATCGGCTCCTTCAGCTTCGGCTCGATGCCGACGACGAGAGGGATGCCGAGCGCCCGCGCCATAATGGCCGAATGCGACGTGGTGCTGCCGGCCAGCGTGACGATGCCGAGCACCGTTTCCGGATTCAGATGCGCGAGCTGGGAAGGAGACAGCTCCTTGGCGATCAGAATAAACGGCTGCGTATCCTTAGGCAGCTCGATTTCCGGCGCACCGAGCAAATGCTTCAGCAGACGGTTGCCGACATCTTTAATGTCGAGCGCCCTTTCCTTCATGTATTCGTCGTCGAGCAGATCGAACATCGTGACGAAGTGATCGATCGCCTCCTTGACCGCCACCTCCGCCGCCTTGTATTGGCGCTGGATAATGCCCTGGATTTCGTTCATGAAGACGGGATCGTCCAATATTGCGATATGGGCGTCGAAAATTTGGGTTTCGTCCGATCCCACCACTTCCCGCAGCTCGTCCTTGATTTGCTCGATTTCGTGCTTGGAGCTGCGAATGCCTTCGTACAGCCGTTCAAATTCTCTGGCAAAGTCGGCGACATCGACCTTTTGCTCCGGCACCTCCCATTCCCAGTTCGGCAGCACGAACGCCTTTCCGATCGCCACGCCCGTTGAAGCGCCTATCCCGTGAATCATTTCGTTTCCCCTCCACCATTGCTCTCTTTAAGTACAACCGACATGACCGAGGACTGGCCCTTTTTGACTGCCTTGAACGGCGCAAACCGCCAGGAGCGCACACGATCGGAATTGGTAATGACCATCGGCGTTGCCAGCGACTTGCTCTCCTTCCGAATGCGCTGCAGGTTGAAGCGGATAAGCAGCGTGCCCGGCGTCACCTCGTCGCCCTCCTTGACGACGGCCTGGAAATAGGACTTGCCCGCGAGCCGCGACGTGTCGATGCCGATATGCAGCAGCACCTCGAGGCCTTCCGGCGTCTTGATGCCGATCGCATGCATCGTCGGATAAATGTGCATGACCGTACCCTTGACCGGCGACACCAGTTCGCCCTTGTCCGGGATGAAAGCGACGCCCTCGCCGACCAGCTTGCCGGCAAAGATCGGATCCGGCACTTCCTCAAGCGGGATCATTCTGCCCTGCATCGGCGAATGAAACAGAACCTGGGCCTGATCGCGCTTGATCGCCTTGACCATCTCTTCCTTGATCAGCTCGGAATAGGTGCCGAACACCACCTGAATATGGCCGCCGCCCAAACGGATGACGCCCGCCGCCCCCAAATTTCGGAGCGCGTTAATGTCCAATATTTTTTCATTGGATACCCGCAGCCGCAGTCTCGTAATGCACGACTCCATCTGAACGATGTTGTCCTTGCCCCCGATCGCTTGCAGAATGAGCGGCGCGCGATACGGAATGTCGCCGGCCCACTCGTCGATATGGGAGCCTTCCTCGCGACCGGGCGTCGGAATGCGGAATTTGCGGATCGCCCAACGGAACAGAAAATAATAGACCAGGCCGACAACGACGCCGATCGGCAAGATCAGCCAGCCGCGGGTGGCCAGATGCTCGTTGATCGCAAAGTCGATGGCGCCGGCGGAAAACGAAAAGCCGTGCAAAATGCCGAGCTCGTAGGTGACCCACATAATCAGGCCCGACAATAAGGCGTGAACGACGTACAAATACGGAGCGACGAACAAAAACGCAAACTCGACCGGCTCCGTCACGCCCGTCAGAAACGAAGCGAGCGCGGCGTACAGAAACGTTTTGCGTATTTTCGGCTTCAAGTCTTCCCGCGCTTCGTGAATGATCGCAAAGGCAATGGCCGGCAACGCAAACATCATCGTCGGATACAACCCCGCCATAAAGGCGCCTGCTGTCGGGTCCCCCGCAAAGAAGCGCGGCAAGTCCCCGTACACCATGCTGCCGTCTTCCGTTTCGTAGCCGCCGATCTGGAACCAGAACACATGGCTGACGAGATGATGAAGGCCGAACACGACGAGAATCCGATGCACGAAGCCGTACAAAAAGACGCCGAAGCCGCCGGCGGACGCGACGATATCGCCCAGCTCCACCAGCATCCCCTGCACGTAAGGCGCCGCATTGACCATGCCGATCGAGAACAGCAGCGACACGAAGCTGACGAACAGCGGGACGAAACGGGGACCGCCGAAAAACTGTATGTATTCCGGAAGCTTCAAATCTTTGAATCTTTCATGGCTCATGCCCGAAACGATGCCGATAAAGGCGCCGATCAGCACGGTCGGCTCGATGTCCGGATTGGCGGCGCCCGTAATGCCCGTGTAGATGAACATGCCGGCCATGGCCGCCATTCCCGCAGCCAAAGCGTTGCCGGTCAAGCCCAGCGATACGCCGAGGGCAAACAAAAAAGGCAGATAATGAAAAATAATTTCACTGGCAGCGCGCAGATGATCCGGCATGCCCGGCAAACCGATGTAATGCCACGGAAGCTGGCTCAAGCTCAAAAACACCGCCGCTCCGGGCAGCACGATCATCGGCAGCATGAAAGCTCTGCCCAGCTGCTGCAGGCCCCCTATGAATGCCATGTTTGACCTCCTGTAAGTTTTGCTGAATAGACTTATTTCGATGTTAAGCGCTTTATCGCCGTTTGTCAAAAGAATGGGCGGGCCGAATGCGGCCCGCCCCGTTGATGAATCTTTCCGGTTATGCAGATGCGATTAGCGCAAGTTTTGGTTTTGAGCCTGGTAGCCGCCCAAATGAGCGATGACCGGGCCGTCCTGCTCGTAAGCGCGAGTCGCTTGGTACACCGGGTTTTGCGGCGTGGAGGACTGTGCCTGCGTCATGCCGAAGCCTTGCTGAGCCCCGAAGCCTTGCTGCGCACCAAAGTTTTGCTGTGCGCCAAATCCGGCTTGAGACGAAGCAAATGGCTGGTTGGCGGCGCCGAACTGAGAGCCGAACTGTTGCTGCTGGCCGATCGAGCCGCGAGCGTTGTCCGGGCCGGCTTGGAAACCGACATGGGAAATGACCGGTCCGAAATTGCCGAATGCCATCGCCGGAGAGCTGGCGTGGCTTTGCACCGGCTGGTGCGAAGCAAACGACTGCTGACCCGCAAACGATTGTTGGGCAGGAGCGGCAAAACGCTGCTGTTGGAACCCTTGTCCGGCAGCTTGCGAAGATTGGAAGCTGGCCGGTCCTTGGTTGACGATCGAATTCGTCGGCTGACCGAACGTCGGCTGGCTCAATTGGCCTTGGTAATGGGATTGCACGAATCCAGTCGGCTGGAAGTTGGACTGGGCAAACCCTTGGTTCGAGAATGCTTGCTGGTTTTGCAAGCCTGCGCCTTGCTGAGACATATAATTCATGCCTTGTCCTCCTCGCGGTAATAGTCTGGGCTGGCGGCAGCGGGATCCGGCCGCAATCGCAGCCGGTCCGCCTCCAGATAGCCTTTCTTATTGTGGTGGAGTCAAGGCATAATTATTACCGTCAGGATTTGGATTTTCCTTGCGGCAGCAAGATCGAGTCCTCCACCTTGATGCACCGGTCCATAATGACGTTCATGCCGGCCGCCGAAGCGATATCGGCCGCTTCTTCGTTCGCGATGCCAAGCTGCAGCCAAAGCGTCTTCGCGCCGATGGCCGCCGCCTCCTCCGCGACGGGCGGAGTATGCTCCGGACGGCGGAATACGTTGACAATATCGACCGAAACCGGAATATCCTTCAACGTAGCGTAGCTTTTTTGGCCCAGTATTTCATTTGCGTTCGGATTGACGGGGATAATCGTGTACCCTTTGGCCATCATCGCTTCCGACACCATATAGGATATTCGGTCCGGCTTGTCGGACAAGCCGACGACGGCAATGATATCGCTGTTCGACAATATTTCCTTAATCTCGTCGCGCGACGGATTCTGATGCGCCATAACGGACACCTCGCTAATGTTCGAATGGGATGCGGTTTACGCTTCCAGCCACTCCACCTTGGCTCCCAGCGCTTTCAAATGGTCGAAATAATTCGGGTAAGACTTGGCGACGTGATGAGCGTCCCGGATGCGGAGCGGCTCCTTGGAGCGCAGTCCGACGACCGTGAGCGCCATAATGACCCGGTGGTCGAAGTGGGCGTTAATGTCCACGCCGCCTTCTACTCCCTCCGGACGCCCGTGGACGATAATTTCGCTTTGCCGCTCCTCGACGTTCGCCCCTGCTTTGCGCAATTCGTTCAAATAATCGGTAATGCGGTCGCATTCCTTGTAACGCAAATTTTCCACGTTGTAAAAGCGCGAAGTGCCTTCCGCAAAGACGGCCGCCGCCACCATCGCCAATACGGCGTCGGTAAAGTGGTCTCCGTCGAATTCGACGGCTTTCAGCTTGCCGTTGCCCTTAATATGGACAACGCCGTTCTCGTGCGTCAACGGCACTTCCATGGCGCGAAGCACGTCGATGACCGCTCGTTCGCCTTGCTTGCTGTTCTCTTCCAGACGACGCAGGATGACGTCGGACTGGGTCACCGCCGCCGCCGCCAGCACCGCGGCCGAACCCGGGTAATCGCCTTGCACCGTATAGGTCTTCGCCTCGTAGCGCTGGCGTCCGGGCACGCGGAACCGCATGTAGTCCTCGTCGGCGTGAATGATAATGCCCGCTTGCTGCAGCACTTCCAGCGTCTGGCCGACGACGACCTTCGACTTCAGATCATGCAGCACTTCGATTTCGCTGTCCTCTTCGAGCAACGGCGTCAAGAAGAGCAGCGCGCTCAAAAATTGCGAGCTGATATTGCCGGACACTTGAATGCGTCCGCCCTTCGGTTGGCCGCCCTTGATCCGAATCGGCAGCTTGCCTTCATTATGCTCAATTTCGACGCCCATCTTGCCGAGCGACTCGATCAAATCCATATGAGGCCGCTTGCCGAGCGATTCGGGGTAACGATTGACGAACGTAACGTCCGGGCACAGCGAAGCGACCGCCATCAAAAACCGCAGCACCGCTCCGGCGTTGCCGACGTCAAGCTGTTCGACGGGACGCGGGTGGCGGCCAAAGCCCGTAATGACGATTTTTTCCTCGTCCTCCTCCACGACCGCTCCCAGATCGCGGATGCAACGGCGCATCGCGTCGCTGTCTTCGCTGTGGGCGGGATAATAGATCGTGCTTGTCCCTTCCGCAAGCGCGGCCACGAGCAAATAGCGCGTAGTATAGTTTTTGGAGGACAAGGCTCCGATATCTCCGTTCAAGGTCGGGGTAGGGGTTACTCGTACATCCATTTCGACTGACTCCTTTATTCGGTTGTTATGTAGAGGCTGCGCCTTCGCGCCGCTCCCAATGACGGATAATGCGGCCGGCGACTTCCTCCGGCGTCAGATCCGTCGTGTCTACCGTCACATGGGCGAAATCGTAGGCGTGCTTCCGCTGCTCCAGCAGCTCGTATACCCGCTTGGCCGCATTCCCTTGCAGCAATGGGCGCGCCTCGTCCCGCTGCACTCTCGCGATGATCGTCTCCGGACTCGCCTTCAGCGCCGCGACGCAGCCATGGGCAAGCATAACCGTCCGATTGCTTTCCCGCAGCACCGCTCCGCCTCCGGTAGCGACGATCATCGGCTTGCCGCTTCCGGCAATGTCGGCCAGGATGCGGGCTTCAATGTCGCGAAACGCTTCTTCGCCTTCCGAAGCAAAAATATCGGCAATCGCCCGACGCTCCGCCTTGACAATCTCTTCGTCCACGTCGACGCGGGCCCAGCCCAGACGGTCCGCCAGCAGTCGGCCGACGCTCGATTTGCCCGTTCCCATAAATCCGATCAAAAATATTTTGCCGTCCGATGGCCGATTCATTGCGTTTTCACCCTTTTGCATGTGCTCTCTTTTTCCTTCACATCATATCATTTTTTGAAGAGACAAGGGTATAAAAAGTTTGCCGCTCGCGTATCGTTGTTAATGATGCCAATTTGGAGGAGTGACCTGTCATGACCAGCCAGTCCCGCACGCCCGCCGCCCGGCCGGCCGAATATCGGATCGCGCGCATATTGGACCCCGGACATCCGCTTTGCCGCGACGATGTCGAATGGATGCTGGGCTACATTAAAAAAAAGGTGGCTGACGAAGACCCGATGTTGCTGGATCTGTCGCAGCCACGATTGCTGCAAAACTTTTTGTACTTCGCCGAAGCGTCCATGGCGCTCATCCATCGCCGGCATTACTTCGATCAGGAAGCCGACCGCATGCGGGAGTGGCTGGCGCAAGCCGCTTTCGGCCTTATTCCGGACAGGTGATCAGGATTGCAGCCAATTGAAGTGGAACGTGCCTTCCTTGTCTACGCGCTTAAACGTATGCGCTCCGAAGTAGTCGCGCTGCGCTTGCAGCAGGTTCGCCGGCAGCCGCTCCGTCCGGTAGCTGTCGAAGTAAGCGAGCGCGCTGGAGAAGGCCGGTACCGGCACGCCGTTCGCCACAGCCGCCGACACGACTTCGCGCCAAGCGCCCTGGTACGATTCCACGATATTTTGGAAGTACGGATCCAGCAGCAGGTTGCGAAGCTGCGGATCGCGGTCGTAGGCGTCCTTGATATTTTGCAGGAAGCGGGCGCGGATAATGCAACCGCCGCGGAAAATCATCGCAATGTCGCCGTAACGCAAATCCCAGTTGTATTCTTCCGATGCGGCGCGCATTTGGGCGAAGCCTTGCGCGTAGGAGCAAATTTTGCTCGCGAACAGCGCCTTGCGCACCTTTTCGATGAACTCTGCCTTGTCGCCTTGGAACGGAGCTTTGGCCGGCCCTTTCAGCACTTTGCTCGCCGCCACCCGCTCTTCCTTCATGGCGGACAGGAAGCGCGTAAAGACGGATTCCGTAATGATCGACAGCGGCACGCCCAGGTCGAGCGCGCTTTGGCTCGTCCATTTGCCCGTGCCCTTCTGGCCGGCGGAGTCCAGAATGACGTCCACCATCGGTTTGCCGGTCTCCGGATCGTATTTGGCGAAAATATCGCGCGTAATTTCGATCAGGTAGCTGTCCAGCTCGCCTTTGTTCCATTCCGTGAAAATTTCGTGGAGCTCCTCCACCGAAACGCCGAGCACGTTTTTGAGCAGGTCGTAAGCTTCGCAAATCAGCTGCATGTCGCCGTACTCGATGCCGTTATGAACCATCTTCACGTAATGGCCCGCTCCGTCGGGACCGATATACGTGCAGCAAGCGTCGTTGCCGACTTTGGCCGAGATGGCCGTCAGGATCGGCTCCACCAGCTCATAGGCGGAGCGCTGGCCGCCCGGCATAATGGAAGGCCCTTTCAGAGCGCCCTCTTCGCCGCCCGATACGCCCGTTCCGATAAAGCGGAACCCTTTGGCTTCCAGCTCCTTGCTGCGGCGCTGCGTATCCGGGAAGTACGCATTGCCCCCGTCGATAATAATATCGCCTTGATCGAGATAAGGCAGCAACGATTCGATCGTGGCGTCCGTTCCGGCTCCCGCTTGCACCATGATCAATATTTTGCGCGGAGTTTCCAGCGATTGCACGAACTCCTCCACCGAATACGTCGGAACGAGGTTTTTGCCGGCGGCTTCCTTCATCAGCTCGTCCGTTTTTTCGCGGGAACGGTTGTAGACCGACACCGTAAACCCTTTGCTTTCAATATTAAGGGCCAGGTTCCGGCCCATAACTGCCATGCCGATTACGCCGATTTGCTGTTTTGACATACGGTTTTTCCATCCTTCATGTTAATATTTAATCACAATAGCTTTATTCTACTCTTTTTGCCCGAAGAAGAAAACCGTTTGCTTGGAAAAATGTCGCATCGGCGCATCAAAAAAATTAAGCGATGCCGTAAATTTTCCTTATATATGGCCATTTCCGCCAAAACAATTAAACGGCCGAATCCTCGCTTGGCGCGATAACGACTCGACCGTTTTATCCGTATAAATCCGTATTGCCCATGGCCATGCTTACAGCTCCAGCTGAAGCATTTCGGCACGCAGCGCGGCCAGCTTCTCCTTCGACGACGTAACCGCTTCCTCATTGCCGGACTCGAGAGCGTCGTGCAGCACCAGCAGCTCGTAGTCCAGCTCATACCGCAGAACGACCGCCCGTTCCTCCGCCCGCTTGGATTGGAACGCCTTGATCATTTCCTCTATCGTGACAAAAGGTTTCTTTTGGTAAATAATGCGATGCTCCACGCCGGACACCTCCACCAATCGTATAATCTCGCCGAACATAATGCTCTCAATGACGATTTGACGATCCTTGATCCGCTTGACCACCGCATGCCCGCGGGTGTCATTGATCAGCTTCTCCAGCAGTTCCGACAGCTTTTCATCCTTAATGACGTAATCCCCGACGATTTTGTACCGGTTCTTAATCCGTTGAAAATGCAGCTTGACGAGCTTGCGGCCCGTTCTGATCGATACGAAAAACTGTCCCTCCGTTTCGCTCCAATACAAGGAGTACCCTTCCTGAATCAGATCGCGGATGAGATTTTGGATTTGCCGGCGTTCGAATCTAAGCTCCAGATTGCAAAATTCGACTTCATGGCTCTTGTTCACGGCAATCCCTCCTTAAGTCGGAAATGTTGGCCAAATGTTCAGAATATTTAATTATTTCTTATTTCTATCTTATACTTCATCTTATGTTCTGGCAACTTGGTTTATTGACTAATTTTATGCGCAAAAAATGCGGGACATGCCGGGAAGCCCCGGCACGTTCCCATTATGGGCGGAGGGATGCAACGATCCCGTTGACGGCTTCGTCGGCGGAAACTTCCGCAGCCTCGTTGCGCTCTCTCCTCCATTCGACCATTCCCCGACCCGCCGCTTTGCCGACGACAATCCGGTGCGGAATGCCGATCAGGTCGGCATCGGCAAACTTGACGCCCGCGCGTTCCTCCCGGTCGTCGAGCAGCACTTCTGCACCAAACCTCTCCAGCCGTTCCGCGATCGATGCCGCAAGCCGCATCTGATCCTCGTCCTTGACCGATACGGGGATTACATGCGCTTGGAAGGGCGCGATCGCCAACGGCCAGACGACGCCCCGCTCGGTACCGCGCTGTTCCGCGACGGCCGACAGCAGGCGGGATACGCCGATGCCGTAGCAGCCCATCACAAACGGCTTGGCGCTGCCGTCGGCATCCGTGCACAGCGCCTTCATCGCTTCGCTGTATTTCGTGCCCAGCTTGAACGTGTGCCCAATTTCAATGCCCCGGACAATGCGAAGCTTACCGCCCGAACAGCGGGGACATCCGTCGCCCGTCTCCGCGTTTCGATAGTCTCCTGCGGCGGCGGGAACGAAATCTTTACCCGGTACAACCCCGATCAGATGGAAATCCGAGCGATTGGCGCCGACGACCGCCTCCGGCATGCGCATGATTTCGTTATCGGCATAAATCTCTAGCGATAGTCCGACGGGGCCCGCAAAGCCGACAACGGCACCTGCCTCCGAGGCTTCCTCGTCGTCCGCCAGCTCCAGCGTCTCCGCTTGCAGCGCGGCCTTCAACTTCACCTCGTTGGCCGTCCGGTCACCCCTGACGAGCAGAGCGACGAGTCTGCCGTCCGCCTTGTAAACGAGCGTCTTGACAATACGCTGTGGAGGCACTCCCGTCACGGCGGTCAAATCGGCGATCGTGCCGGCTTGCGGCGTATAGATGATACGCGGGCTTCCGGCGGCCGGAGCGGCCTCCGTCGTTCCGCTTGCCTCTGCCGGACCGCACTCCGCCTTCTCCACGTTTGCGGAGTAGCCGCAGCCTTCGCACAACGCGATTGCGTCTTCGCCAACGTCGGCAAGCGCCGTAAATTCATGTGAACCTCCATCGCCGCCGATCATTCCGGCATCAGCCTCTACGGTCAGGTACCGCAGCCCGATCCGGTCGAAGATGCGGCGGTAAGCGCCGAGCATCGCTTCATAGCTTCGATCCAGCCCCTCTTGGTCCAAAGCGAAGGAATAAGCATCCTTCATCATAAATTCCCGACCTCGAAGCAAGCCGTTGCGAGGACGCTTTTCGTCCCTGAATTTGGTCTGGATCTGATACAAAATAACCGGCAACCGGCGGTAGGAAGCAATCTCGCCGGCCGCCAGCGCCGTTATCGCCTCCTCATGCGTCGGGCCAAGCACGAATTCCCTTCCGCTCCGGTCTTCGAACCGGATCAGCTCGGGTCCGTACCGCCCGTACCTTCCCGATTGCCGCCACAAATCCGCTTGCTGCATTGCCGGCAGCAGCACTTCTTGGGCTCCCGCGTTCTCCATCTCCTGCCGGATCACCTGTTCCAGCTTGCGGAGCATTTTGCGCCCCAGCGGCAAATACGAGTACACGCCGGCCGACAACTGCCGGATCAATCCGGCGCGAAGCATCAGCCGGTGGCTAAGCGCCGTAGCGTCCGCCGGATCCTCTTTCAAGGTCGGAATCAACCATTCGCTTTGTCTGATCAAGCTCCCCGCCTCCTTACAAAAAATAAAGAGCACATTCGCAAGGGACGAATGTGCTCGTGGTACCACCCTCATTCAGCCGTCTCTTGACCGACGGCCATCTTCATGTCGTAACGGAATGCGGACATTCCGGCAGCGGTTGCGGGCTTCGCCCGGCCGCGCGGCTCGCAAGGCGGGTGCAGCCGGCCGTTGCATGGAAGCCTTGCAGCCCTTGGGACTTCCTCTCTGCAATGAACGGGGTCGGCTGTATATCCTTGGTCGAAGCCTTTAGCGGTATGAAACTGCAATAAAGTTTCAATAGTCTGATAATTATAAAACAATGTACTCATATTCCGCCGTGTTGTCAAGCTTCAATGGGTTGGCGCCGCCCGTGCGGGCGGTCCCGTGCGGGCGGTCCCCTCATCCAACCATCACGATTGGCGCGGCGAATCGTGTTATAATAAATCAGATCCGCTGGCCGATCAGCATACAATTCATCGATAAAGGAGAGGCTCCATGACTTCTGTACTTCCTAATGCCGAAACGATTCCGGGCTTCGGCCCTACCGACTTCGAAGCGTTCTCTTTGCCGGGTCTGGATGAACGGATGGAGGCTATTCAACAACGAATTCAACCGAAGTTCAAGGCCATCGGCGGCAAGCTGGCCGCCGAGCTGTCCGTGATGACGGGGCACGAAATGTTTCTTCATATCGCCAAGCATGCGAGGCGAAAGGTTAATCCGCCGAAAGATACGTGGCTGGCCATTTGCGCAAACAAACGCGGATACAAAGCGCACCCGCATTTTCAGCTTGGCCTGTTCGACGATCATTTGTTTCTGTGGTTTGCCCTCATCTATGAAGCGCCGAACAAAAAAGCGGTGGCGCAGGCGATGCTGAACGACTTGGACGCCTTGGCCGATGCGATTCCGCCTCATTTCGCCGTATCGCTCGACCATACGAAAAAGGACAGCCTGACGGCGGGGGCCATGACGCGCGACGATTGGACAAGCGCCTTAACCCGGCTGCGCGACGTGCAAAAAGCCGAACTGCTGGTCGGCCGCCATATTGACGCCGGCGACCCGCTGCTGCGGGACGGGGAAGCCTTGTGCAACCATGCGGCCGACGTATACGAGCAGCTGCTGACGCTGTACCGCGTCGCCGTCTCCCGGTAACGTCATCGCCTTCGACGAGCTTGAATCTACAGCGGGGACAGGGCGCTCATAGGTAATTAGCAGTAACAAGCCGAGGCGCATCCGGCGCTTGTCGCGGCCAGGTCGGTCCGCGAAGCTTCAGCGAACCCGGCATTCGCTCGATACGTTGCAACTTTGACGATCCTGACGTTCTCATAACACGTTGCAACTTTGACGAACCCAACGCTCGCTTACCAAACCGTAACTCCAGCTCAACTTGCGCTCGTCAATCACGAGTAACTTTGATTAACTGACATGCCTGGCGAAGAACGGCTATTCAGTTAAACAGCATAACTTGAACGAAAAATCTCACAATGACTATGCATTATGTTCTTAAACTCCAGTTGTCGAGCGATAAATTGCACAAATCTACAATGTCTCGGATATATGCACCCTTGAAATGAACGATATTTCGTTCAAAAGCATGGGTTTGGCGGTTCTGCAGCGCCGAAATGAACGATATATCGTTCAAAAGCATGGACAAGCGGTTCTGCAGCGCTGAATTGAACGATATTTCGTTCAAAAGCACGGTACAAGCGGTTCTGCAGCGTCGAAATGAACGATATATCGTTCAAAACAAGGCAAGGACAGTTCAGTAGCGACAAATGTCACTAAAAAAGGGAAGCGGCTGCCCCCGCATCGTCAATCGATCTGCGGGGACAGCCGCTTCGTATGGATATGGCAACGGCGAAGCCGGCCGCTGCCGGCCTAACCGTTTCGCGGCGAACCGGCGCCTCCGATTACTGGCCGACGGCGACAGGCTTCTCCTCTGCGGCATCCTGACGGTCCAGCTGTCTGAAGCGGACGACGAGCAGCAGCGCCGCAACGCACAAAATACCGCCCAGCAAATACGGAAGGCCCATCTCGACGGTAAACAGAAAAGAACCGAGCAACGGTCCGGCAATCCGGCCGAGGCTGTCCATAGAGGAGCTAAGTCCCGACGCAACTCCTTGGCCGACCTTCGTTTTTTGCGTAATCAGCGAAGTGACGCAAGGCCGGATCAAGGCGTTGCCGATGCCGAACACGGCCAGCGACAAGGTAGCCCACCATAACGAATGGGCAAACAGCAGCATAAAAAATCCGAGCGCCGACACAAGCAGGCCGATCACGATATATTTCGGCTCCTCGCCCTTCTTGACCCGCCTTCGCACGACGCCTCCTTGCACCAGCGCGCCGACCAAGCCGCAGACGAAGAAAAGAAGTCCGACCTGAAGCGGCGTCACGTCGAAGCGTTGCATGCCAAAAAACTGCAGCGTAGCTTCCATCCCCGCAAGCGTAAACGTGACGAAAAAAGCCAATACGTACAAATATTTAAGCGGCCCTTGAAACGCGGTCCAGCGGGATGCCTTCTGCTCCGGCTTGCGGCTGCGCTGCTCCGGCGTCGTCGATTCCTTCAGCTTGACCAGCGCCAGAACGAACGTTACGAGCGCAAGCGCGGAAGCCGCATAAAACGGCGTCTCCAAAGATATGACGCTCAGCAGGCCGCCGAAGCCGGGTCCGAACGTAAAGCCGAGACCGATCGACATGCCGACAAGCCCCATCCCTTTCGTTCTCTTCTCCGGCGGCGTAATGTCCGCGACATAAGCGACGATGACGGATGCCACCGCTCCGGAGAAGAGCCCGCCGATCGCCCGCGACAAATACATCAGCGTCAGACTGTCGGAGGACAAGCCGAACAGCAGAAAGCTGGCGGCAAAGCCGACAAGTCCGGCCAGTATGATCGGCCTGCGGCCTAGCCGGTCGGACAGTCTGCCCCATACCGGCGACAGCAGAAACGAGATGGCGGAATAAAGCGCCAGCATGCGTCCCGTATGCAGCTCCGCTTCCTTCGGGTCGGCTGCCTGTATAATTTCCGGCATAACCGGGATGATAATGCCGAAGCCAATGAACGTAATCATCAATACGGCCATAACGACGGCCATTCGTTTATCCTTCATGCTGCGATCCCTCCACCAAACTATCGTATCATAATCGTTGTCCAATCGGATATGAACAATTCGAGAACAAATCCGCCCGCCCTGCGGGCGGCGGCGGGACGAACGATTCGGGGACGGACCCGCAAAACGCCCGAAGGCCGCTTGCAATCCGCACCGATTTTGTTATACTCTATTTTGTTTGCATTTTGACGAAAGGCAGGGATGACAGGGATGGACCATAATCAAACCCCGCTCTTCACTGCGCTTCGCAACCACGCGAAGCTTAATCCCGTTCAGTTCCATATACCGGGCCACAAGAAAGGCCAAGGCAGCGACTCCGAATTTCGCGAGTTTATCGGCGACAACGCTTTGTCGATCGATCTTATCAATATAGCGCCTTTGGACGACTTGCATCAGCCGACCGGGGTCATCGAGCAAGCCCAGAAGCTTGCCGCGGACGCTTTCGGCGCCGATTACACGTACTTTTCCGTCCAAGGGACAAGCGGCGCCATCATGACGATGATCATGTCCGTCTGCTCGCCGGGCGACAAAATTATCGTGCCGCGCAACGTCCATAAATCGGTCATGTCGGCCATCATTTTTACGGGCGCGCGGCCCGTCTTTATTTCTCCCGCCCGCGACGGCAGACTGGGCATCGATCACGGCATTACGACGCGGTCGGTACGCCGGGCGCTGGAGAGACATCCCGATGCCAAAGCCGTGCTCGTCATCAATCCGACTTACTTCGGCATTTGCGCAAACTTAAAGGAAATCGTGGATCTGGTCCACAGCTACGAAATTCCGGTGCTGGTGGACGAGGCGCACGGCGTATTGATTCACTTCCACGACAAGCTGCCGATGTCCGCGATGGAAGCGGGAGCCGACATGGCGGCGACGAGCGTTCACAAGCTGGGCGGATCGATGACCCAAAGCTCCGTGCTGAACATTCGCAAAGGCCTCGTCAATCCGCAGCGCGTGCAGACGATTATCAGCATGCTGACGACGACGTCGACTTCCTATATTTTGCTCGCGTCGCTGGACAGCTCCAGGCGCCATCTGGCCATCAACGGCCGCGCGCTGGCGGAACGGGCCATCGAGCTGGCCCAGGATGCCAGACGGCAAATCAACGGCATTCCCGGACTGTATTGCTTCGGAGAAGACCTGTTGGGCGACGAGGCGACTTACGATTACGACCCGACGAAGCTGACGATCCACGTCCGCCATCTCGGCATTACCGGCTATGAGACGGAAAACTGGCTGCGCGACAACTTTAATTTGGAAATCGAGCTAAGCGACATGTATAACATTCTTTGCTTAGTTACGCCCGGAGATACATCGGAAACGGTCGCCAAGCTGATCGAAGCGTTGACGGCGCTGTCCGCCGCCTTTTACGAGGGAGCCGAAGCTCGGGAGCTCGTCGTCAAAATTCCGGAAATTCCGCAATTGTCGCTGACGCCGCGGGATGCCTTCTATGCCGAAACCGAAGTCATTCCGTTCAAGCAATCCGCCGGAAGAATTATTGCGGAATTCATCTATGTATACCCGCCTGGAATTCCAATTCTGCTGCCGGGCGAAGTCATTTCCCAGGCGAATATCGATTATATCGTCGATCATGTCGAAGTCGGCCTGCCGGTCAAAGGACCGGAGGATCGGACGATCGAATTCGTGAAGGTGATTGTGGAGGAAACGGCGATTTCCTGACCCTTTTCCCGATATTGTCAACGGTTCAGGCCCATGCTATGATGATGGCAGAGGTGATCGGCGATGAGTCAAAGTGCGTACATTAAGCTTGTGCCGGGCTCCGAAGCCCGGGAACTGACGCTGGACGCCGTTCGGGAACGGCTGCGCCGGTACCGCGAGCAAACGGCGCTTACGGGACGGCAGCTCGGCTGGGATTACGCCGAGGCCGCATTTCCTTACACCATCGAACCGGGACGCGAACAAGAGCAATGGTTGTATCTCAAGGGCATCAACGCCCACTACAAGCACATCATCGTCGGTCTGAGCGAAGCCGCGGCCGCGTCGGGCGAAACCGCGCCTTGCATTCAGGTCGTGCTTCCGGACAGTTCCACGCAAGGCGACAAGGGCAAGGCGGTCGAGCTGAGCAAATATATGGCCAAGTCGCTGCAGGCCGAGCTTACGTTGTTTAACGGCAGAACGATCTATTACAATCCGCGCAAGTGACGCAGGTACGTAACAGGACATAACGAAGGGCTGTCCCTCCGCATAGGTCGGAGAGGACAGCCCTTTGTCCGTTCATTTGGCCTTATTGGCCTTCATTTTCCGAACGGGCAATTTCTTCATAAATTGCCGTTACGCGATCCCATTCCGCATCGTCGTCGATGCCGACCAGAAACGCTTCGTCGTTTTCTTCCTCGATTCGAAAAATGACGCCGTCCTGTTCCGGATCCTGGCGGTCCAGCAATACGGCATACACGTTATCTTCGGATTCGAATGTATACACCATCACCATTTCGCGTTCTTCGCCCGCGTCGTTGGTGACGATGAAGACATGCTCCTCGTGTTCATGATCGTGATCGTGGTCGCAGTCCGGGCCGTGTTGATGCTCGCTCATGTCAAAACCCCATTTCCCAGTATTTATGACACCCAAACATCGTACCACGTTCGTCCAAGCGGGTCAAACGCCGCAGGAGCTTCATCGCGCGGAAGATCAAGGGGCCTTAGAGGTTATCATTTTCTCCGAGACGACATGCCATTCATCCGACGATGACGCCTTCATATAAAAGCGGACCGCGTATTTGCCCGTCGCTTCGAATTTGTAATCGACTTCCTCGGTGACGAACCAGAAGTTGTCGCTTTTCGAATTGACGTTCTGGCTTTGGATCAGCTTCTCTTTGTTAAAGGGATCGGTAATCGTCACTTTGACGGCGCTGATATCGGCCTTCAAATTGTCGATCTGGGCGAACACTTTAATTTTGCCGGAAAAGCCTTTATCGACAATGCCGAACGGCGTATTGCCCTGATAAGTAAACATATGGACGTTCGGCTTGTGAACCGTCGCCCGCAAGTTCGAAGCGTCCCATTCCACGATCGCATTCATGGCGGTCGCCAGCTGCCGCAGCGGCAAATACGTCTTGCCATCGATCAGCAATCCTCCGTCTTCCTGCTCGATGCTGTTGACGAGCACCCGCACCTTCTGCGCCGCCGAATTGGCAAAGATCATCGTGCCGCCCCACAGCGACAGCAGCAGCACCCAAATCGCAACCTTTCTGAATTTCATTGCCAGCTATAACCTCCATCCGCAAACTCTGATGTAAGGTTATACTCGGCTGCCGCTTCAAAGTTGCGTTGCCGCCGCCAACATTTTTGTTGTCAAAAGTTGTTGAACGATGCGCTTGCCTGGGAAATACAAGCCGGGAAATTACACGTACGTCTTCGTCAAGATGCACGGAACTCCTTTGCCTGTCGCTCCGGGCTGGCGCATCTTATCCAAATAACGCATTCCCCGGGCGCAAGGCGTTTTGCATGCCGCGCACGTATCCGACAGCACCAGCTTATATACCGCTTGCTTGCGGTCGCTGGCCGATTGCTTCTTTTTGGCCGCCTTGCCTTTGCTCATGCCGATCCTCTCCTTCTTTGCGCATCCGCGCAACATCATCCTATGCATAAGCCCGGCATTGGTGCGCATGGAAATTGCCAGCTAGACGGAAAATTTGATAAAGTGAAATCAAAAGCTGCGATGGAGAGGAAGAGATCAACTATGAACATAACGATGGTCGGTACGGGCAGCGCCTTTGCCAAGCGTTACGACAACAATAATGCCTTGATTGAAGCCGGAGGCTTCCGGCTGCTGCTGGACTGCGGCATAACGCTTCCCAAGGCGCTTCACGGGATGGGCGTCGGCTTTGACGAGCTGGACGGCATATTGATCAGCCATATTCATGCCGATCATGTCGGAGGGCTGGAGGAGCTGGCGTTTCAGATGCGGTTCATTTACGGAAGAAAGCCCGTCCTGTACATCGAGCGGGATCTGATCGAACCGTTGTGGGAGCATACGCTCAAGGGCGGATTGACGCAAGGCGAGCTTCAAAGCCTGGACGATTATTTCGACGTTCGGCCGCTTGCGGCTGGAGAGGAATGCGAGCTTGCGGACGGTCTGAAGGTGAAGCCGATTGCCACCCGGCATATCGAAGGCAAAAAGAGCTTTTCGTTTCTATTTAACGGCCGCTTCTTTTATTCGGCGGATATGGTCTTCGACCCCGAACTGCTGCTGTCGCTCGAAGAACAAGGGACGGAAACGTTTTTCCATGAATGCCAGCTCGAGCCTCCCGGCATCGTTCATACGACGCTGGACGAGCTGTTGACGCTGCCGGAAAGGCTCCAGCAAAAAATATGGCTAATGCACTACGGCGACCGAATCGATGAGTATCGGGGACGTACGGGGCGGCTGACAATAGCGGAGCCAAAAGTTACGTATACCGTTTAAAGCAAAATTGCCGCCTTGCCCGGAAGGCGAGGCGGCAGTCTGCGGCACCGGTTGTATCAGTTGTTAAAACATCGGCAGCTGGTCCAGGTTGTTCGTCGGATCGCCGTCCGCATCTCCGCGGATGTACGTTTCTCCGTCGCGCCCCTTGAAGGCGTTTACGCCGGCAATTCTGCCCGCTTGCACCTCCTGCAGCGCCGTCGCATAATCGAGCATCCGGCCGGACGACGTTTGGAAGGCGGTTAAATCGCCGTCGCCGTTTTTTTGCACCGCAACGAACCGTTCGCGCGTATCCTGCTCCCCTTGCATTCCGTTATTGCCCTGATTCATGCGTGAGTCCCTCCTTCACGGCTGGAAAGCCGAGTTTACAACTGTAGCCTTCCCCGGGCAGGACCCGCCTTATTCGTCAGGCTCGTCCAGCTTTCTTCCCCATACAAATTGTTCGTCATAGCTTCGCGAATCCGACAGGACGGCCCGGGCCGTCCAATAAACGACCCCTCCGATTATGCCGAACATCCCCGTCAGCCATATTGCGAATACCGCTTGCTCCGCCGCCATAGGCCGCATCCTCCTTGCGCTTTTTACCACCCTATGCGGCGGCGCCTCGCTCTATGCGTTGCGCCCGGCGCCGCGGCGCCGTCCCCCCGTTTGAACCGCCGCACCGTTTTCCGACGCACCGCCGTTTGAACCTTGATCCTCGTTACGTGCCGCAATGACGGCCCAGAGCGCAATCAAGTCGCCGATGACGACGATAACCGCCGAAATCAATGCCAGGTCGTCCGCGCTTAACCCGCCTTTATTTCCGGAACCAGCCATACGCAACCATCCCGCCCATTCGTTTCGTTATGATAGCAGTCTATTCAAGCTTCGTTAAATCGTTCAACCTTTTCGGCGCGTCGCCGCCTCCGTCCCGCTTTTTTTCAACCGTATCGTAAATCCGTTCATTCAACCTTTTTTTGGAAGCGCTATCATATAAGGTGCTTCATTTACTCGCTTACGGTTGGAGGTGATGACACGTTCGGACTAACGCAGGTTGATTCATGCCGTTAACAAACAAACGAGAGGAGAAAAGAAAATGGTTAATCGGGTTAAAAAATGGAGCATACGGGCGATGCTGCTCGCTTTGCTGTGCACGAGTGTGGGAGTTCCGGCTCCCTCGGCAGCGGAGGCGGCGCCGGCCGCACCGAGCCATATCGTCACTATCGACACGGGCACCGTCATTCAGGACGACTTTCTCGGCGTCGGCGTCAACGTCATCCCGACGGCCTTGATGCCCGGACAGACGCAATTCGGCTACAACGAAGCGCATTGGGAAATGGACCGCAAACGGATCATGACGATCGAACCCAAAGTGGCTCGGGTCTGGTTTCAAATCGACTGGATGGAACCCGAGAAAGGCAGCTACACGTGGGACAGCATGGAAATGAAAGCTTTCTACAAATATATGGACGCCTTCAAGGAAGCGGGCACCGAAATCGAATTGAACTTCGGCTGGAAGGTCGGCTCCAAGGTACACGATTGGTTCACGATTCCCGGCGTCGATCCATATTCGAGCGCTCCGGCCGATCTGGACGCGTACGCCGTATCCGCATCCAAGCTGCTGCAGGAGCTGATCTTCAACCGCGGGTACGACAATATTAAATACTTGACGTTTTATAACGAGCCGAACGGCAGCTGGGATTTCGAGGCGCCGGGCGACCAACAGGCATATTATGCGGAAATGGTCATAAAGGCGAGCGAGCAATTGGCCCGCGACGGCATCCGCGGCCTCGTGGAAATATGGGCGCCCGAGGAAACGGGAGCCCCGCTGTGGACCAAGTATATGAAGGAGCATGCGGACGATCATATCGACGGCTACAGCTTCCATGTCTACGGCGAATCCTATATCGGTCTCGGCAACGCCTTTCGCGAGCGGCAAAGCTATGTCGGCGACAAGCCGATCCATCTGACCGAGTTCGGCTGGGCCGACGACAACGCGAGCAACTGGGACGCGGGCTACGCCAATACCGTTATCCAGACGGCCAACAGCGGCGTCAAGTCGGCGCTGATGTGGCAGTTGAACGGCGTGTGGAGCTACGATCCGTACGGCGGCACAAACGGCAACTATACGATGTGGGACGCCCTCGTGCTCGGCTTGGAGCCCCGCAAGACGTTCTATATCGCGGGCATGCTCAATCGGTACATTCCGGAGCACAGCGAAGTTCTCGCCGTCGACACCGGAGGCGCAGAAGATATCCGGGCTGCCGCCTTCAGAAGCGCCGACGGCGGGTATACGATTCTGGTGGAAACGAAGGCGGGAACGGAGAAGGATATCGCCTTCGACTTTGGAGGAGAGAAGATCGGCAAGACCTTCCGCAAGTTCGTGTACAAGGACGATGTTGCGAAAGAAGCGAATGCCATTCTGCCGCCCGTATCCGGCACGTTCCGGGCGGACAAGGGATTCCGGGACGGTTCGATCGACGGCGATTACAACGTCATCGTCTATACGACCGATCCTGCTGAAACTCAAGTCGAGGTGACGCCGATTCAGCCGGCGTTAAGATCCGGCGACAAGATCCGGTTGAACGCCAACGTCATCGACAATGCGGGCGGCGTCACCTGGAGCGTCATTGGGCGCAACGGCGGGGCTATCAACAAAAATACCGGCGTCTATCATGCGCCGCAAGTGGAGGACGAAACGTGGATTGCCGTCAAGGCGGCGAGCAAACGAGATCCGTCCAGCTACGGCATCGTTCTGGTCAAAGTATTGCCGAAGCCGCTGCCGAACAAGGCCGAGCCTCCGGAGTTCAGCTTGACGAAAAGCCTGTATCCGTCGGCGGAAGCCTTGTTCCTGACCAGCGGGACGGAAGGCGCCGAAATTCGGTATACGACGGACGGAAGCACGCCGACCATGCAATCGGCGCTGTATACCCGGCCAATCATTCTGCCGGACGGTTCGCTCACCCGATTTAAGGCCAAAGCGTTCAAATCGGGTCTTAAGCCATCCGGCACCGTCTCCGCCTTCTACCAGATCGGCCAAGTAAGCAATTCGCCGGACGGTTATACGTTCTGCATGTACGAAGGACAAGGCGAATGCCATTTCGAAGGCGAGGCTGTCGTAGCGTACGGTGCGGACGGCAGGTTCAACTACGCCCTGCATACGGACGGGGTCGCCTGCAGCTCGGACGTATTCGGCGACCCGGCTCCGGGACAGCCGAAGCGCTGCTTCTACAGCTACGACATTCCGGACGAGTTGCCCGTCGCGACGCTCTTCAATGCCGGGTTCGAAAAACCTTCCACCTCGTCCGCCCGGCCGGGTCCGATGACAAACGGATGGGAATTTTCCGATCGCGCCGGCGTGCAGCATAACAACGGCCCGTTCCAGGCGTCGCCTGCGCCGCAAGGCGTGCAAACCGCCTACTTGAAGACGGACGGCGGTGTATCGGGATGGTTCGGCCAATCGATCTATCTCCAACCGGGCGCTTATCAGCTGGAATTTAAAGCGGCCAAACGGACCAGCTTCGGCGGCACACAGTCGTTCGACGTTTATGTCGACGATCAGGTCGTCGGATCGTACCGGCCGGAAACGGGCCAATACGAAACGTATCGCACCGAGCCGTTTACGTCTGCCGGAGGACGCCACTACATCAAGTTTGCCGCGACGACAACCGAAGGCGACAATACGGCCTTTATCGACGATGTCCGAATTACGCTGCCCCGGCAGCCGCAAGATCCCTATCTGGTCAACGCAAGCTTCGAATCGCCGGTCATCGGCAATCCCGACCGGACGGCGGCCGGCTTGACAGCCGGTTGGACCTTCAACGGCAGCGCCGGCATCGTTCGCAACGGCAACCGCCTCGAATCCGCCGACGCGCCGTACGGCGTGCAAGCCGCCTATTTGATCGCGGACGGCAGCGTCCAAGGCGAATTCAGCCAATCGGCGCATTTTCCTGCCGGCGTCTATGTCATCCGTTTTCAGGCGGCCAAGGGAGGAGCAAGCGGCGAAGCGCCGCTCCGCCTGGCGCTGGACGGGCAAGCCGTCGGAAGCTTCTCCGTTGCTGCCGGAGATTACGTGCCGTTCGAAACCGGTCTGCTGTCCGTCGAGGAAGGAACCCATACGCTCACTTTCTCCGCGGCAGCCGGCGACGGAGAGCGCCGATTGTTTATCGACGGCGTGACCGTACAACGAATCGTCATCCCCGAACAGGCGGAGCTGGCGAACGGCGGCTTCGAATCGCCCGCCGTTACGTCCAGCCATGGCGTTCTCGTCGGCGGCACGGCCGGTTGGACCTTCAACGGCTTTGCCGGGATCATTCGGAACGGCAGCGTATTCGAAGCTGCCGACGCTCCGGAAGGGACCCAGGCCGCGTATATTCAAACGCTTAACGGCACGAGCGGACAGTTTTACCAGGACGCCGTTCTGCCGGCGGGACGATACATCCTTCGCTTTCAAGCCGCCAAACGTACGAGCTTCGGGGGGCAGCAGACGTTTGACGTTTATGCCGGCGACCGCCTGATCGGATCGTTCGCGCCGGCCGCCGGAGCCTATCAGCCCTACGAGACGGATGACTTTACGCTGACGCAGCCCGAAAAAATCCGGATTCGCTTCGAAGCCACGTCGACCTCCGGGGACAATACGGCCTTTATCGATCAAGTGCAAATTATTCGGATTTCGGACTAAACCATCAATCGGAACAGAGGTTATATCAAAGTGCAAAACGGTCGTTCGGGGAGCATGTCCCGGCGACCGTTTTGTTGCGCAGTCCGTATGCATGAAAGAGGGGCGTCCCTCCGCCATCTGCCGATGACTTTGGGACGCCCCGTTTGCCGCTTGTCTGTCATTGCCTCTTGCCTCTGGCGCCGGCCTTTTATTCGAGGCCGTGCTCCATGCGAATCCGTTTGTTTTCCTGATTGTAATATTCCGTAAACGCATCGGCTCCGCCTTCGCTGAACGCTTTGATGGCCGCCGCCTTGTTTTTCTCGAATTCCTCTTCGGTTTTCGAATGAATGACTTTGGCCGCCTCGCGCGTTGCCAGCTCGACGAGCAGTCCTTCGGTTTTTTTCCACTCTTCCGTCAGCGTAACGCCTGGAACCGTGTTCCGCTTCAAGATTTCATCGTCGGACATGCCGTCCATCCAGCTTGCCCAATGAATCAGCTTGCCTTCGTCGACCAGCTTCTTGAATACTTCGCCGGAGTAAGTCGCGCCGTAATGCTCGGCAAAATCTTTTTCGAGCGGCGTAGCCGCCTTCACCAGCGCTTCAGGGGCGCCGAACAGATCGACCGGCTGGCCGTCGTTCGGGTCGATGACGTCGCCGCCGAGACCGATCAGGTTGCGGTCGAGCGACAATCCCGTCGATTCGAACGGAATGCCTCCCGTCGACTTCAGCTGCAGCGTTTCGTCGGTCAGCACCGGCTTGCCGTCGACCTTGTTCCAATGCTTGCCTTCCACGCCGTTGTACATGATGCGCGAGCCTTCATAGGAGAACAGGAAGTTCAAAAATTCCATCGCCTTTTCCGGATGCTTCGAGCTCTTCGAAATGCTGTACGTTTTGTCCGACCAGCCCAGCGGCTGCACGCCGCCGTACCAGGCCAGCTTGCCTGCGGGAACGACAATGTAGCCTTTGCCGTCCGACGTATGCTGCGCGTTGAAGTCGCCCATCGCCCAAGTGGCGGGACCGACAACGATTTGGCCGGCCGTCGCTTTGGCCATATAGTCGTTGTTTTTCATCGTCAGGCTGTCCGGGTCGAGCAAGCCTCTCCGGTACGCCTTGTTGTAGAAGTCCATGGCGGTCCAGAAGTTCGATTTGTCATTTGTAAGCGTGCTTATAAATTCGCTTCCGCCGACTTCGGTCTGCGCCATGTCGCTGGTCGAGCTCGTCAGCGCGGTAAACGTGACCGGCGGAATTTGGTAAGCCCACAAGCCCCAATCCTGCCACATCGAGAAGCCGTATACTTTTTTGCCGTCTTCGGTTGTCGGATGATTCTTCACGATTTGCTCCGCTACGTCCAGCAGATCGTCCATCGTATTAATTTCAGGCGTGCCGATCTCCTTGTACCAATCCCAGCGGATCGTCGGTCCGATCGTAATCGGCTTGACGGTTTCGCCCGGCTTCGGCTGTACCTGCGGCGGAAGGAAATAAAGGTTGCCGGTGCCGTTGCTCCAGTTTTTCTTGCTGAACTCGACGACCGTGCCGATATTGGCCGTAATGTCCTTCCCATGCTCGGCCAGCATATCGTCCATCGGAATAATCAGATCGCCTTCAATCAGCTGCTTCTGATATTTGTTTCCGTCCGCCCGAACGATATCCGGCAAGTCGCCGCCGGCAAGCAGGACGTTGAATTTGTTTTCGTCGGCCTCGACGTATTCGATTTTGACGCCGACCTTTTCCGCAATCGCCTTGGCGACCTCGCTGTCGGGGTAATTGTTCCATTTCGTTCCGGTCTCCATTACGAGCAAGCGCAGCGTGACGAGCTCCTGCGAGCCTTTCCCTCCGTCGCCGCCTTCCGCCGTTTGGCCCGGATTGTTCGTGCCTGGGTTGCCCTGGCCCGTATTGCCGCCGCCGTTGTTCGAGCAAGCGGTAATCAGCAGGGCGGCGATCATCGTCATGACGACCGCAAGCTTTACCGTTTTCTTTCTCATTGCTTTAATCCTCCCCTGATTATTATACAAACAATGATTCTATGATTATCGGCGATGTTCGCCGTATAATCCATACGTTAGCTACCCTTTCACCGCACCGAGCATAATGCCTTTCACAAAGTAACGCTGCAGAAGCGGATACACCAGCACGATCGGCAGCGTGACGATCATCGTAATCGTCATCCGGATCGATTGCGGCGTCATCGTGCGGACCAGATCGCCGCGCGTCAGCTGCTCGCTCGTCAGATTGGACAAATTGCTCGTCTGGTTGAGCAGGTTGTACAGCACCAGCTGCAGCGTCTGCAGCTTCGGATCGGAGACGAGAAAATAGTTGTCGAACCACGTATTCCACTGGCCGACGGCCGCAAACACGGCGATGGTGGCGATAATCGGCATCGAAAGCGGAAAGACGATGCTTGTAAAGATGCGAACGTAGCCCGCCCCGTCGATCTTGGCCGATTCCTCCAGCGAAGCGGGAAGCTGCTCGATAAACGTCTTGATCAGAATGACGTTGAAGCCGACGAGAGCGCTCGGCAATAAGTACAGCATGAAGCTGTTTTGCAGCCCGTACGCCTTCATGGTCAAGTACCATGGAATGAATCCGGCGTTAAAATACATCGTAACCAGCACGAACCGGTAAATCGTCGACCGGAACGGCATTTCGTGCTTTGTAATGAGATAAGCAAAAAACGAGCAGCAAAACACGGTAATGACCGTACCGATGACCGTACGTCCAAGCGATACGATGGCGGCGTCCCGAATGCCCGGCAGGCCGATCGTCGTCTTGTAGGCTTCCAGCGAGAAGCCCGCCGGCCACAGATATACGCCCTTCTGCGCTTCGATCGGATCGCTGATCGAATAGATCAGAATGTAATAAAACGGATAAATCGTCACGATAATGAGGACGGTCAGAAAAAAGTAATTGCATGCGTTAAACGCGACATCTTTCCAATCGGTTGCCCGCCTCCGGCGAACCGGCGGCGCGCTTGCGGGATTGCTCATATGGCTTGCTCCTTTCTCTCTTTATACGATTCCTTGGCCTCGGAATTTTTTGGACAGGAAATTGACGCTGAACAGCAGCACGATGCTGATAACCGACTTGAAGATGCCGACTGCCGTCGAGTAAGAATAATCGCCCGTAATCAAGCCGAGACGGTAAACGTACAAATCCAGCACCTCGATCCGGTCCGCGACGATCGCGTTCGTAAATACGAGGTATTGCTCGAAGCCCGCCGACAGCAAATTGCTGATCGATAGCAGCAGCAGCACGATAAACGTCGGCATAATGTTCGGAATCGTAATGTGCCAAATGATGCGAAGCCGGCCGGCTCCGTCCACTTTCGCGGCGTCGTATTGCTCGGAGTCGATGCTGACGATGGCCGCCAAATAGATGATGGCGCTCCAGCCGACCGATTTCCACAGCAGCAGCAGCGTTTGAACGGTCCATACGCGATCGTAGTTGCCGAGCACGTTGACCGGCATGTCGCTGATGCCGAGCTTGTACAGGATCGCGTTGATCGCCCCCTCGGTGCTGAACATGCTGAAGGCGAGCGAGTAGACGATGACCCAGCTGATATAATGGGGAAGCGTCGACGTCGTCTGAACCAGCCGCTTGAACCAGCCGCTTCTTACCTCGGACACCATGACGGCGAACAGCACCGGAATCGGCGCGGTGGCGATGGACAGCAGGCTGAGCGCCAGCGTATTGATCAGTACCGGCCCCATCCGGGGATCGTCGAACATCAGACGGAAATTTTCAAGGCCGATAAACGGCGTCTGGCTGAGCGGAATGCCCGGCTTGTAATCGAAAAACGCGTAAATCCAGCCGAACAACGGCACATAGCTGAACGCGAAAGCGACGGCGGCGAACGGAAGCGCCATCAGCAGCAGCTTGATGCCGTCCTTTCGGAATAGTCCCGATTTGGGGGGCTGATGTTGTTTTTTTGCAGCGTGTGCAAGCTCCATGGCTCTGCTCCTTTTCTGTAAGTTCTGTCTCTCTCGTAATATCATGATAGGCGATAAGAAAGCGGATTCAAATGAAGGATATACCGAAATGGTTGAAAAAAAGGAGGGGGTAAGAGGCGCATTTGAACGATTTTTGGATTCGGTTGAAAAAAATAAATAGGGGCGGTTTTTCACTGTTGCGTGCAATAAAAATAGGCTTCAAGCGCGCCGGCGGCTGCCGCCCGGCGTTTATGCTTGAAAGCCCGAATGATGGCTCGTATTCGATCTAGAACGATGGTTTAACCGCTGGACGGCCGGACGGCCGGCAGCGACACTTCGACTTCAGCCCCTTTCGCAACCGGTACGAACCGGATGCCGTAGGCGGGACCAAAATACAACCGGATCCGCTTGTTGACGTTGTTCAGCCCGATGCCGCTTCCTTCACCCGACGGCCCGAAGCTTTCCCCGGTTGCCAGCCTGGCGTTCAACTCCTCCATGCGATCCGGCTCGATCCCTTCTCCCGAATCCGTCACGATCAGCCGAAGCGTCCCGTCCGCTTCGGCCGCGCGGATGGCGATGCGGATCGCGTGCTCTTCCTGCTGCCTGCCGGAAGCGATCGAGTTTTCGACGAGCGGCTGCAGAATGAAGCGCGGCACCCGGCAATCGAGCAGCGCTTCGTCGACGCCGATTTCGAAATGAATGCTGTTGTTGAAACGCATGTTAATAATCTTGATATAATTTTCCAAATAACTGAGCTCGTCGCTCAGCGAACACATCGGATCCTTGCTGGAGAAGACGGGGCGCAAAATATTGCCCAGCGCCACGATCGTCTTGACGATATTGTCGGCCTTGATCAGAGAGGCCATCCATCGGATCATGTTCAGCGTATTGTACAAAAAATGCGGATTGATCTGGTATTGCAGCGCTTCGATTTCGAGCTCGCGCTTTTTTTCCTGAATCTCGTTGTTTTTGTCGATCAGCTCGACCATGCTCAGCGACATTTCGTTAAACCTTCGTATGACCGTCCCCAGCTCGTTTTGGGGGATTCGATCGAACGTAATGCCCAGCTCGCCGCGGCTCATCTCTTTCATTTTGCCGGAAAGGAGATGAAGCGGCTTGATGATTTTGCGCAGCCAAAAATACGATACGATGAAAATGAACACCAGACTGATCATAAACACAAGCACGAGCATGCGCTGTACCGAAAAGATTTGATCGGAATATTGATAGAGCGGTATTTCCTTCATCATGTACCATCCCGCGTCGTTCAGCTTGTAATAGACGATTTGCAGCTCCTGGCTGTTCTGGCTCCCCACCCGGCTACCGTAGGAGCCGGGCTCCTGCTCGGCAGGCATAAAGGCGCTGGCGCTGCCGACACGCTCCGGCCGGCTGGACGATATGACCGTCCCGCTGCCGTCGACGATGTACATATCCCCTTCGTCCTCGCCCAGCGCCGTCGCATAAATCGAAGCGAGATAACGCTCGTCGATATTGAATATAAGCGTCGCGCTCGTTCTCGGATCGTAAATGGCGCGAGTGCGCCGCATCATGCTGATCAAATTGCCGTCTTTGGCGTCGGTCATATACGGATTGTAAAACGATTTTTTCAAACCGCCCTGCACGATCATTTTCGGATATTCCTCGATCGATCTACGAAACGGCTCGGACGAAAAAAACGTCTTTTCCCAATCTTCCTTGGCATAGACGAGCGTCGTATTTTCGTTTCCGCCGACCGCACCCAAATTATCGGCCGTAATATAGATCGAGTCGATATAACCGTAGTTGCCGATAATATCTTCGATATTGTTCTGGACGTCGTTCTTCGCTTCCAGAAGCTCCAGTTCGGTTTTTTCGGAGATGCCGTACAGCAGCTGCTGGATGCGGTCGTCCCGCAAAAAAAGCATGGAGAGCCGGTCCACCTCGCTGATCAGGGCGCCGATATTATGGTCGAGCTGCTGAAACTGCTGATAGAGCAGACGCTCGTTCTGCTCCTTGATCATGTTTTGCATAAACGAATAAATATAATAAGAAGCCCCGGCCATTCCGGCGAGGCTGATAATCATAAAGTAGACGATAAGCTGGGTCCGCAAATGGCGGAAGCTGAACAACGATTTGATCATTCGCCCTTGTCTCCGGCCTGCATTTGTCTGCGGTATTCGTTGGGGTTGATCCCCGTTACTTTCTTGAACACTTTGCTGAAATACGTATATTCCGGGGAAAAGCCGACCTCGGCCGCGACGTCGTACGTCTTCATGTTCGTTTCGGCCAGCAGTTCCTTCGCCCGCTCGATGCGGTAGCGGTTCAAATAATCGATAAACGAAATATGCAGCTCCCGCTTGAACAGATTGCTGAGATAGCCGGCGCTGAGGCCGACATAATCGGCAACCGATTGCAGATGAATGTTGTCCGCATAATGCTTCTTCACATATTGAATCGCCTTCGACACTTCGCCGCTCAGCTGCAGCCGGTCCCGCGACGCTTCCGCGGCTTCGGCGATATAGGCCGCCGCCCGGTCCAGCATATCGGGAAGCGTATCGCATTCCTCCAGCTGCTCGGTGATGCGCAGCAAGCGGTCTTTGCCGGAAGGCTCGTCTTCGTCCAGGTTCGCGCCGATCCACTGGGCCAGGCGAAACAGCATCGTTTCCGCCGATTTGCGATCGCCTGCAAATTCATATTCGAAGTAATCGAGATAACCGTCGTATTCCTTCCTCTTGTGCGCCGGCAGAAGCTCGCGCACGGCCGGCAGCGTTCTCAACCGGCCGACCCTTTCGCGGACGGCGGACATATCCGCCGGACGGCTGCCGGCATGCCGCAGTCCGGGACCTTCCGCAAATTTCCGTTCGAGCGCGCGCTGCGCCTCCGCGTACAGCTTCGGAAGAGCTTCGTACCCGTTGCGGATGCCGCTGACGCCGAACGAGACCGAGCCGTTGAAATACGTTTCGATTACGTCCTGAATGCGGCTAAGGATCGAGTGGGTTTCCTGCATGACCGCCTGTTCGGAAAGCATGTCCTCGTAATGCAGCACCAGCGCAAAGTGATTGGCGCCAAGATGAAACGCTTCGCCCCGCTTGCACGAAGCCGTAATTTCACCCAGTATGTTAAGGAGCGTCATCTTGATCAAGTGGCCGTTGGCGTCTTGAAACTTCGCCTTAAGCCGCGCGTATCGGTCCACTTCCATCATGCAGCAGACCAAGCGCGCCGGAGAGAGCTTCATGCGGCTGCGCTCGACGAACCGGCCGAATTCTTCCGCCGAAAAGATGTTGTAGAACAAAAAGTCCTTGAACATCTTTTCTTTGATGAGCTCCATATCGCCGCTGTTCGTCCGCAGCGCGTCCTTGCCCGGCGCCCATTGGCTCTCCTGGCGCTCAAGCTGCTGCTTCGCCGCGTTCAGTGCGCCTTCGATTTCCTCCTCGGTCATCGTCAGCTTCAGTATATAGCTGGACACGCCGAGCGACATCGCCTTGCGCGCCAGCTCGAACTCTTCCAGACATGTGAGCACGACGACTTGCGTATCCTTGTCGCGCGCGCGGATGTTGGCGATCAGCTCCATGCCGTCCATCTTCGGCATCCGGATGTCCGTAATAACCACTTCGGGCCTCTCCCGCTCGTAATAGTCCCATGCGGCTTGCCCGTCCGGAAAATCGGCTGCCAGCTGCATGCCGAATTTGTTCCAGTCGACGGAATTTTTCAGACCGATGCGTACCAGCATTTCATCCTCGACGATCATCACTCTGTACATGCTTCCCCCTCCTAACGACCGGTAAGCAAGCGCTTCCTGAAAACCGATTGATCCGCGCATTGCGGCAGGGCCTGTCAAGCCGGCAGCCGCAGCCGGTTGCCCCGTGTCCCCATTATAGCGAACTCCGCGGCAAATATGAACCACCCTCCCGGCTGGCAGAGCTTCCCGTTCAAGGCGCGACTATACAAGCGAATAAATCCAGTAATAAAATTCGTTCCAGGCTCTCGTTTCTCCGGCCTGCGCATACTCCAGCCTGATCGTAATTTCCTGTTTGCCCGACGTATACGCCCCCGGTATGTCGAATTCGTCCTCCAGCCAGCGCTTGTATGGATTCCGGTCGGCATAATACCAGCTTCTTTCCGCCACGAGCGTCCCGTCCACGTAGACGCGCGCCTTGTGCCTCCCCGTCATCTGATCCGCTCTTCTTCGCAGCCTTACCCCTTTGTTGTTCGGGTCGACGGCGGCGATAAACTCGCTCCAGCCCTCGGTTTCGTGCCCCGTGTCCCGTACGGCCTTCGTATCCTCGCGGCCTTCGTAAAACGACTCCAGCGTATAATAGCCGCGGCTGCCGGACGATTTGTACTGATGGACGCCTTCCGACCGTTTATCCCCGATGTCGAGTTCATCCGTGAGTTTCATGCCGGGTTCGTCGACGCCGTAATAAAACAGCACGCCGGAATGCCGGAGGTACTGGTTGTTGTATTCCCCTGCTTCGATGCCGAATACGAGCTCGGAACGAAACGGATACCAGTCTCCGCTGCACAGCCTGACCATCGACCAGGGATTGTCCGGCAGTCCGTCGTAGGCGCTGGAAGGATTCGTCTCCGGCGGCGTCGGAAATCCCCAGCCGTAGCAGATCCAGCTCTCCGAGCCGTCGCTTTCCACTTGCGGCGTACCGTTACCGTCAATGTAGACCCGCACGTCGCCTTCGCAGCTGATGATGCCCGGCGTCCGGGCAATGCCGGTAACCAGCCCCGCCACAAGATGGCCTCTTCCTTCGATCCGTCCGATGATGCTGTCGGAGCCCGGCGTCGCCTTGGACGCGTAATAAGGCGTCGTACGGAAATAGCCGGTGCGACCTTCCTTGTACCATTCGTTGTATGCCGTCGCAGTCCGAATTTCCCAAGAGGCAAATCGCGCTTCCTCGGAGCCGCGGTTGATCAGCTCGATGCGGGCTCCCTTCCAGAAGGGCATCGGAAAATAGTTGTACAGCCGGCCGTCCTCGCGCCGGCCGTGGGATAAGACGCCGATGGCGTTAAGCCCGAGCTCGTTGCCGAAGAAAGCGCCGACCGGACATTCGATGTCCGGACGACCGTTTCCGTCCCAATAAGCCCGGATCCATAGCCGGTTCAAGTCGAAGGCGGCGCTCGCCTCCGGCATCGCCATTATCGAGACGACGCTGCCGCAGCCCGTTTCGTCCAGCACCTCGACCGTTTCGCCGGGGCGAACGACAAGCGATTCGAAGGCATGCGCCCTGGCCGGCACGGGCGGCTTCGGATCCGCCTTCCCCGCACCGTTCCACATATCGATCAGCCGGTCATAGCGTTCGAGACCGGTAAACGTCTCGACGCCCGAGGCATCCGCATACGAGTGATAAACGACATGCCCCCAGCCGCCGTCGCCCTTGTTCGCCCCTTTCAAGCGCAGGCTGGACGTAATTTTGCAAGATTGAGCAAACGGCATCGGAACGAAGCTGCGAACGACGCGAATCGGTCCCCTTCCGTTGTCGTCCGGGCCCCAATACGCATCCGCCAGCGGCTTCACGAACGGATGCTTGCTTCCGAATTCCGAAGGCTTGATTTCAAAGCGGGGAGAGGATTCTCCGTCAAAATAAAACCGGAACAGCGGTTCCTCGCTTTCGGGATACCGGTGCTGAACAAAGTTGTAGATGCAGCCCGGACCTTCCGCATCGAAGATGACCCATTCTCCGTCTTGTTCATACAGCCACCAGTCCCAGTCGGCATTATGACCCTGCTTGTCGATGCTGCCTTCGTAGCGGACCTGAACGCCGTCCTTCAGCAACGGCAGCCATTCGAACCTTTCCATGCTCGCAAGCCCTTTCGGCTGCGGTACTTCCTCTCTCGTCGGCACTGTGCGCCCTCCATCCATGTATCGATTATCCGATGCCGGCGAACCGGCAGCCCGGCCGCGGCCCGGAGCCGCCGGACGTCCTTCGCTGGCGGCGGAACTCGTTCGGATTGCAGCCCGCAATCCGTTTGAACACTTTGCTGAAATAGGTATATTCCGGCGAAAATCCGACCTTTGCGGCAATGTCGCCGCAACCTCCATATCGAACCGCGGCCAGGCGACCTGACGGCGCAGCCCGAAGCGGGCCAGCGATTCGTCTTCCACAATCGCAACCTTGTACACGATGCCGCCTCCTTCCGTTCGTCACGTCTCGACGACCGGCAGCTTCCCGAAGCCGCAGCGGTAAGGCTCGCCGGTAAAAAAGACGGCCTTCTTCCCGCCCATGTTGCCCATGTCTTCCGGGAACCGCTTGCAAGTCGGCGATTTCGCTGTCAGGCCATTCAACGGCCGCGGAAACGAAATGCCCGCGCCGGATTGCCGATCATCAGCTTGCTCAGCTGGCGCTCCGTCGCTCCGCAGCGGCGAAGCAGCGGCAGGAACGATGCGGCGATATGGGTAAGCCCGATCGTTCCCCCATAGGCGCGAAGCCGGGCGCGCGTCGTATCCAGCCCCGCCAGCAGCCGGTCCTCCCAGCCCGCCTCCAGCATCCCCGCGATCCAGCGGGCTTCCTCTTCGTCGCTGTGATACTTGTATCGCCCGATCGTGTCGTATTCCAGATAAACGCCGCGCTCCAGCAGTTTGCGGTGGATGTCCGGACGGTCCAGCTTTCGGTCGAGATGGCAAATGATGATGCCGTCGGGAGGCACCCCCTCGCCGATATAATAATTGCTCAGCCATTCCGCCTGCTCCGCCGACTCGACATGGCACAGAAGCGGAGCGCCCGTCTCGAGCGCGGCGGCGGCGGCGGCGCGAAACCATCGTTTGTCGGGATCGTTGATCCTCTCTTCGTCGACGGCGGTCTTCAAGACGCCCGCCCTTGCCGAAATCCGCTCTCCCGGCTCCGCACGGTCCGTTCCGACGTGCATGCCCTTCGTCAATTCGCCAACGAACAGCTCGCGCAGCTCCGACTCGGCGAAGCGGCGAATCCAATGCCGCTCGCCGTACATCGCGAACTTATGAAAGCCGGTCGATGCGGCAATGTGAACGCCGGACAGCTCCGACGCGCGGACAAGCTCCGCTTCCATCCGGCCGCAGCCAAGCGGCTGGGCGTCCACAACCGCCCGCCCGCCGGCGGCGTAAAATTGACGAAGCTCGGCCAGCGTCAAATCGAAATCGTCGATGCGCAAATCCGGGTGAATTTCCGCCGGTCGTCCCGGCGCCAAAAACAAATGCTCGTGACTATGGCAAAATCCGAGCCGCTCCGGCGGCACCGGACCAAGAACCGTTTGAATCAAGACGCATGCCCCCTTACTTCCCGTAGAGCGGGCCGTAAGCGGCGCATGCGCGGAAATCGGCTCCCTCCAAATCTTTAGTGCCGAAGGCGCTCCAGGCGCTCGGGCGGAATATCCGCTTGGCGCTTACGTTGTGCATATGGACCGGAATGCGCAGCATGCTGGCCAGCGTAATGAGTTCGGCCCCGATATGGCCGCAGCTGACCGCGCAATGGTTGGAGCCCCAATGCTCCATGACCGTATACGTTTCGCCGAAGACGGGATCTCCTTCGACGAGAATGGGCGCGAACCAGGTTGTCGGCCACGTCGGCGTCGTGCGCCGGTCGAGCTTGTCGTGCACCTCGGCGGGCAGCTCGATCGTATAGCCTTCCGCCAGCTGCAGCACCGGACCGACGCCTTCGACCAAATTCAGCCGCGCCATCGTCGCCGGCATGCCGCCTCGCGTCACGAAATCGGTGGAATGGCCTCCCCCGGCAAATTGATCCATGTACGTCGGACGCCATAACGTCGCCTCCAGGCAGCGCTCGATTTCCTCCTCCGTAATTTCCCAATGCGGCTTCATGGCGGGCTTGCCGTCCTTCGTTTGTTCGCCGGTGCCGTCCAGCGCGGCCGGTCCGGAATTGATCAGGTGAAGGATGCCGTCCGCCGCCCGCCCTTCCAATCGGTAACCCGTTTCCCGTTCCACGGCTTCAGGGCTCCAGTACGTGCGGACGTCGGCGAAAATTTGCGCCGCATGCGTCAAATAATGACTGAACAGCATCGTAATCGCATTCAGGTTGTCGTTTTCCGTAGCGACAATATAAGGCTCCCGCGCACCGTTCCAATCGAAGGAGCTGTTCAGCACCGCCTCGAGAAAATCGGCGCTCGGCCAATGGTCGGTCCATTCCCGCTGGCCCTGGAAGCCGGAAGCGGCCGCATTGTACCCATAAGCCTCTTCTTCGAAGCCCAATTCGGCAAGCTTCGGATTGCCGATCATCAGGTCGCGGACGATGAGCGCCATTTGGACGGCCGTCTCCCAATTTTTGTCCTTCTGCCCGTCCGGAATGGCCATGTCCGCCGGATTCGGGTCGGGGCCGATGCGGCATTTGGCGCGCACCCAGGCGAGCGCGCGCTCGAATTCCTCCGCGTCGTAAATCCGCCGCTCGATGCGCCGCGCCACCTCGGTCATGTCGACGTAACCGTTTGTCATGCCCAAATAGTTTTGATAAAACGAGTCGTCAACGATGCAGCCTGCGATGCCCATCGACACGGAGCCGATCGACAGATAAGATTTGCCCTTCATTAAGGCGACCGCAAGACCGGCGCGCGCAAACTGCAGCAGCTTCTCCTGCACGTCGTCCGGAATCGTCACATCGTCCAAATTTTGGACATGCCGCCCATAAATTTTGAATGCGGGCAGACCTTTCTGGTTATGCGCCGCATGGAGGGCGCCCATGTAGACGGCCCCCGGGCGTTCCGTCCCGTTAAAGCCCCAGATCGCATGCGGCAGCGTCGGATTCGTCTCCATCGTCTCGAGCGGGTAACACCAGCCGAGCGCGACGGTAACGATGACGCCGACGCCTTCCCGGGCAAACCGGTCCGCGCAATTCGCCGCTTCCTTCATGCCGGAAATGCAGACGTCGTTCACGACGCATGCCACGGGAGACCCGTCCGGATAACGCAATCGTTCGGAGAGCAACTTGGCGGCGTTCTCCGCGAGCCGCATCGTTTGTTCCTTCAACGCCTCTTTGACGAGCTTGCGCCGGTCGATGATCGGCCGAATGCCGATCTTCGGAAAGCCGCCCTCGTACCGGTGTTTCAAATCTGCCATGACTTTTCCTCCCGTCTTTCGCTTAGGTCTGCAGGCCGTGCTTCTTCATCAATCCTCTGACGAACGCCACGCCCTCCCGGACGAGCGTATCTCCGTCCGGCGCGAGCTGCCGCCATACCCAGGTTTTCATGTTGTCGGTGACGTCGACGAACGATTCGAGCGCGGCATAGCCGGAATAATTCAACTCGCCCAGCGCGCGGAAAATGTCGTCCCAATGAACAAGTCCCGTTCCCGGAATGCCCCGGTCGTTCTCGCACAGATGGTAGTGGATTAAATCCTCGCCGGCTTCTATCGTCGCATCGTAGAAGCTTTTTTCCTCGATGTTCATATGGTACGTGTCGAGATGAATGCGGATGTTCGGCTCGCCGATCATCGCTTTCAGCTTTTTCGCCTGTCCGCAGGTGTTGATCAAATTCGATTCGTAGCGGTTGACCGGCTCGATGCCGATTTGAACGCCGTATTCGCGGCCGACCTTGGCCGCTTCGCGGAGCCCTTCCGCCGCCAGCTCCCATTCGCGCTCCGCCGGCCGGCGGTTCGTCTCCTTGACGTGCTCGGAATAGACGACGCCGGAAAAGCTTGTCTTGCCGATGGCGGCGGTCGCCCGCACGCAAGCTTTCAAGTAAGCGATCCCGTTGGCGCGAATATCCGGATCGGGACTGGTAATGTCGGTGCCGCGAAGCAGCACCGTCGACGTGACGGCATCCGTTCCCGCGTCCCGCAGCCGCTTCTTAACCGCTTCGGTGTCAAAGGCGTCCAGCGTCATGAGCGGAATTTCAATAAAGTCCAGCCCGAGCTTGACCGTACGGTCGATCAAATCCAGCGTTCCGTTGTTCCATTCCGAGCACCAGGCGTACGCGTGTATGCCGAGTTTCATCGCGATATCCCCCCGCTTAAAAATTGAATGACGTGCTCCGAAGCCATAACTCCCATGTTGTCGACCGCATTCACCGTGGAAGCGGCGCAATGGGAGCCGATGACAATATTGTCCAGACTCAGCATTTCGGTATTGTCGGGCGGCTCCTGCTCGAACACGTCGATGCCCGCGCCCCATATCCGTCCGTTACGCAGCGCTTCGTACAACGCCCGCTCGTCGATCAGACCGCCTCTGGCCGTATTGACGAGCACCGCCGCCGGCTTCATAAGCGCCAGCTCCCTGCCGCCGATCATATGGCGGGTCGACGGCATAAGCGGCACATGCAGCGATACAAAATCCGATTCGGCCAGCAGCGCGTCCAGGGAAGCCGCGTACGTCACTCCGTGTTCGGCCGCGAACGCTTCGTCCCGCCGGTCGTCGTACGCCAGGACGTTCATCCCGAAGCCCGCCGCCCTGCGGGCGACGGCTTTGCCGATATGGCCGAGCCCGACCAGCCCCAGCGTCCGGCCGTACACGTCGACTGTCGTCGGCTTCGTCCAGTCGCCGAGCCTGCATGCCGCATCGATGTTCACTACCCTGCGCGCGGCCGCCAGCATGAGCGCGAAGGCGTAGTCGGCAACCGCTTCCGTATTGGCGCCTGCGCTTGTCATCACCGGAATGCCCCGCTCGGCGGCGTATTCGGTATCGATGTTGTCCGTGCCGACGCCGTATTTGGCGATGATCTTTAATTTGCCCGCTTCCTTCAGCACTTCGCGGTCGAGCGGATCTACGCCGACGATGACGGCGTCGGCGTCCCGAATTTGCCGTCTCATTTCGTCTTTGGTCAAGATGCGGCCGTGCGGATTCAGCACCACCTCGAATCCGCTCGCCTTCAGCATGTCGACCGGCGCCGCGCTGATCTTCCCGAAGGATCGGGGCGTCACGAGCACTTTTGGTCCCATTGGCTTCCCGCCTCCTTCCGGCTCAGCTCCACTTCGGATTGTCGATGACGGCCGGCTCCCCGTTCCGCTCGACGACAATACGGCGGAAGCCCTTCGTTTCGATCGACCCGTAATCGTGCCCCGCATCCGCCCGGAATACGTAAAACGTGATCAGCGGCTCGGTGCCCGTATTGATGCTCCGGTGCGCGTATCTTCCCGGCACGTAAACGGCCCTGCCCGGCGTGAAGGGCTCCGCCGCCCACTCGCCCTCCGGATTTTCCATCAGCATCAGCCCTTGGCCGCCGATGCAGTAATACACTTCCGCGGTATCCAATATCGTGTGGAAATGCCCTTTGGTCATGTAATATTCGTCCCCCACCTTGCCGGGATAAACGATGCTCGTGCCGAATGCGAGGTTGCCTTCCGATTCCTTGACGCCCAAATCGTAAAATTCATACAACAGCGGATCCTCGCTTTGCAGCATTCGCTCCAGCGCGGTATCGTCCGCATACATCCCTTTCATGGCGGACAATCGGCGTTTGATTGAAGGCTCCGTATCCGACAGCCCGCCGGTCAGGCTGAAATAAACGGAAAACGGGTCGCTTCTCATTCCTTTCGATGCCATATCGCTCTTCCTCCTCTTGTCAGGACTGCGGTTGCCCGGTTTGCAGCCGCAGGGCAATCGCTTCCAGTCTCTTGAACGTTTCATGGCCGATTTCCATATGGAAAACGTCCTGCATCACTTGCGTCCAGCCGTGCAAAAAATAAATCCATCCGTCTTCGACATGCAAAGCGCGCGCTTCCTGCTGCCGGCGCGCCTGCTGCAGAAACAGCAGGTCTCCGCGGTAGTTGAGCTCCCAGACAAGGCTGCCGCCCGGAAATACGGCGTCGTCGGTCAGCGGCGAGCCCGGGCGGTCCTTGCCCAGCCCGGTGGCGTTGACGACGAGCGAATGCTCCGGCAGCCTCCGGAGCACGGCGTCGTTGTCGGCCGGCCCGGGACTAAGCACAAATTCGAATTGCGTCGGCGTATCGAGCTTGCCGAGCAGCGCCTTCGCCGAATCGAGCCGCGCCTGGCTTCGGTTGCTTATCATAATTTTGCGGGGGACGTTCGTTCCGCGTTCTTGACGCGTCAAGTACGAGCTGATCGCCAGCGCGCTGCCGCCGGCTCCCATGAGAAAGACCTCGCCGTCCTTTTCCCAGAATCGCTCGGGCACGAACGCTTCCATCGCCAAGCCGCTGGAAATCGGATCTTTGGCCTTGCCGGCCAGACGGTCTCCAACCTTGGAAATGGAAGACAGCTCCTCGAACATCAAGGCGTATTCGTCCAAGTCGTCGAACAGATCGTTCGCCGCGCGGTACAAGTCGATTTTGTGCGTCGTGACGAGCGCGCCAAGCGCATTCGGATCGCGTTTAATAAACGATACGGCTTCTCGGTACAGCTCCGCCTCGGCATGGATCGGGAGATCGATGCCGCGAATGCGGGCGCCGAGTCCCAGCTCCTCCGCCCAAAGCGGGAACAGCTTCATGATCGACGATTGTCCGGTCGTTACTCCGATAAAATAAAATGTCGGTTTGTCGTTAGCCTTGTAAGTCATCGCCCGCTCATCCTTTCGATTTCAATGTGCCGTACAGTTCGGACATCCCCTCGAGCGCCAGACGGTACCGATCCGCAAGTCCGGAATAAGAGCGGACGCGCTCAGCGTCCGGCTCGTAGTGCCGGTCGAAGGCGACGAACGATTCGGCGGCTTCCGCCAGATCGGCGTACAGCCCGATGCCGTAGCCGGCAATGGCCGCATTGCCCGTCAGCGCGCTGTCGCTCTTTGCCAGCGTGCGAAGCGGAACGCCGAGCACGTCGGCTTTGATCCGGTTAAACAATTCGCCTCCGGCGCCGCCGCCCACGACGGTCGCTCCGGTATACCCGATCGGTCCCGACAGCCGCTCCAATACGTTCAGATACAGCTTATATTCAAAGGCGACCGACTCCAGCATCGCCCGGTACATCGAAGCTCGGTCATGCGCCCAGTTGAGGCCGAGCCAGCTGCCTCTCATATCCGTGTCGTTCGGGCACACGCGGCCTCCGAAATGCGGAATGAACAACAGCCCGTCGCAGCCCGGCTCGACCGACTCGGCAAGCCGGTTCAGCTCGTCGTAAGACGGCTCCGCCGGCGAACCCGCGCCGATCAGCCTGCGGTACCAGGCCAGACATTCCCCTCCGCCGTTAATATAAGCCAGCGGAGCCCATAAATCCGGGAGCACGGACCGGGCGTAAATCAACGTTTTCGTCTCGGTATCGGGATGATAGCCTTCGACGGCGCAGGCGAGCACGGAAGCGGTGCCCGCAATGTCCAGCAGCCTTCCCGGGCGCGTCAGTCCCGCCCCGAACGCGGCCGCGGCCGTATCGCCGCAGCCCGCCATAATCGGTATGCCTTCCGGCAGTCCCGTTCGTTCCGCGTATTCCCGATTCAGCTTGCCGACGATGTCCCAAGGGCGAACGATTACGGGCATCTTGTCCGCGTCCATTCCGAACTCGCGCAGCAGCTCGCCGGACCATTCCATCGCCAGCACATCGGCGAATCCGGCGAAATGAAGATGCGTATGATCGATAAAGGCGTCCTTGGCCGTCAGTCCGGCCAGCCTCCCCGCCACAAAGGCGCTCGGCACGACGAATTTGGCGATCCGGTTGTAGACGTCCGGCCGAAACCGCTTCCACCACCGTTTTTTTGGTCCGTGCGCATAAGTGACCGGGCAGCCGGTCAGCCGAATGAGCGATTCCTCTCCCCATTCCCTGAAAGCGGGAATCTCGCTTTCGCAGCGGGAATCGAGCCAGGAATCGTAAGGGGTTACCGCCTCCCAGTTCCCGTCGATTCCGAGAATGCCGGCCATCTGCCCGTCGAGCGATATCGCCGCGACGGCCGACGGCGGCACGGACGACCGCTCCATCGTTTCGCGAATGCCGAGCAGCACGGATTCGAACATATCGTCCGGGTTCTGCTCGACGGAGCCTCCCGCCCTCCGGATCAGCTTCGAAGGCCGGAACGCGGCCGCGGCGATGCGTCCCCGTTCATCGACAAGCGCGACTTTTTCGCCTTGCGTTCCGATATCGGCGCTTATGAAGTAGTTCAAGTGCAGTCCGCTCCTTTATTCGTACGTAATCAGCGTTTTGATTCCTTGCCCGCTTCCCGCGCTTCCGAGCGCCCGGTCGATTTCATCCAGCCCGTACCGGTTCGAGACGAGACGCTTCGCGTCGATCAGGCCGCCGGCAATAAATTGCAGCGTTTTGCGAAAATGAAAATTGTTCGCCTTTGTGGAGCCCGTTACCTGCAGCTGCTTATAATGAATCAAATTCGTATTGACGGCGACGTTTTCTCCCGTTTTGGGCAAACCGCCGAAAAAATTGATCCGGCCGTTCATTGCCGTCAGCTCGACGGCCGCAATTTGCGATTCCGGAGACGGATTCGCCGTTACGCATACGTCTACGCCGCGGCCTCCCGTCTTGGCCGTAATCGTTTCTTTCAAATGCTCCGCTTCGACCGTTATCAGCTCCGGATCGATTTCTCCGCACAGCCGGAGCCGCTCCGGAGACCGGTTCGCGACGAACACCCGGCCGGCACCGGCACGCTTGGCCAGCTGCGCGTACATGACGCCGATCGTGCCCGCCCCGATAATGAGCACATCGTCTCCCAGCCGGATCGGACATTGGAGAATGCCGTTATATACGCAAGACAACGGCTCGATCAGCGAAGCTTCTTCGAAGCCGACGTGATCCGGCAAATGCGAAATATTGCCGGAACGGACCGCGGCCGCCGGCACGCGAACGTACTCGGCGAACCCACCGTCCATATGAACGCCGATCGCTTCATAGCGGGAACACAAATGAGCGTCTCCCTTGACGCAATCGCCGCACAGCCCGCATCCGACGTTCGGCGCCACCGCGACGCGGTCGCCCGGCCGGTAGCCGGCGACAAGGCCGCCGACCGCCTCTACGACGCCGCTGAACTCGTGCCCCAGCGTTCTCGGCGCGTCCGGCCCGATGCCGTTGTAGCCGTTGCGGAGCATGCGCAAATCGGTGCCGCAAATGCCGGCGCTTTTTACCTTGATCAACACTTCATGCTCGTCGATGTCCGGAATTTGCACCCGCACCACCTGGATGTCGTTTGCGCCGAACATTTTTGCCGCCTTCATCGTCCCCATTCGCGATCACCAAGCCTATCGTTTTCTTTTGTTTTCGTTTGTTGTTATAGCTGCATGTTATGATAACAATTAATAGATGTCAACGGATAATTCAGTGATTTGGTTATGACTTGTAATCAAATAACAATAAATGATATAATATACTTGTTGTTATTATGCAAAACGAAAGGAAGCCGTACGGATGAACGACCGGAACCCCGACATTTTGTTCGCGGAAGAGCGCAAAGCGGATATTGTCCGCTGGGTCAACGAAAAGAAAAAAGCGCTTGTTCCCGAATTGATCGAATACTATAAAGTGTCTCCCGCAACGATTCGCGGAGATTTAAGAGATTTGGAGGCTGCGGGGCTGATCAAGCGGACGCACGGCGGCGCCATACCCGCCGATTTCGTCAAAGCCGGCTTCGAGCCCGACAACTCCGTCAAAAACGTCTCCCATCTGGCCGAAAAGCGAAAAATCGCCCAAGCGGCCGCCGCGCTCGTGGAGGACGGCGACATCATCGTGCTGGATACCGGGACGACCGTCCTGGAAATGGCCAGGCTTCTGAAGGATCGCCGGAACGTGACCGCCATCGTCAACGATCTGGAGATCGCGCTGTGCCTGGAGCCTTTCGAAGGAGTGCACGTCGTCGTCGTCGGGGGGACGCTGCGCAAAAAATTCCATTGCACGATCGGCCCGTTTGCCGCCAAGCTCCTCTCGGAGCTGAACGTCGACAAGGCGTTTCTCGGCACCAACGCGTTCAGCGCGTCGAAGGGCTGCATGACCCCCGACATCAATCAGGCCGAGATCAAAAAAATTATGATCGGGATTGCGACCCAAGTCGTCGTCCTGTGCGACAGCAGCAAGATCGGCAACCACTCCTTTGTCCAGTTCGCCGCTCCCGACGTCATTGACACGTTCGTAACCGACGACCGGATCCGTCCCGAGCAGCTGAAGGAATTGACCGACATCGGCATGGACGTCCTTGTCGCCCGCAAATAATCCGCCGCGCAGCCCGTTCTCGCCGCCGGGCATCGGGCTGCGCGTTTCGTTTATTTCATGCGGTCCTCCAGCTTCACGACCGCCCCGCACGCCAGCGAGCGGTTGCCGGCTTCGACGGCCTTGACCGCCATCTTCCCGTCGTAGCCCGTAATCGACGGTTCGCGGTCCTCCAGGATGCAGGCGATAAAATCTGCGTCCTCCGCCAAATACGCATCCTTGTACAGCGAGCGCCAGCTGTTCATGAACGGGCGGCGAAGCTCCTTGCCCTTGGTCGCCGTCACGATCGTGCGCTCATGCGTCTGACCGAGAAAGATGACCCCTTCCGTACCCAAAATTTCCACCCGGCTGTCATAGCCGTATGCGACGCCCATCGCGCCGTCGACGCTGCCGGTCTTGCCGTCCCGGAATTTAACCGTCATCGCCACGTTGTCGTAAAAATCCGGATACTCGTGCCGGGCCTCCGGACTTCTATAGTTGCCGCCGACCGCATATACTTCGGCGATGTCCGCCCCCGCAAACCAGCGCAGCGTATCGATATCGTGGCTGCACACCTCGGCCAGCGCTCCGTTGCTCAGGCGAAGATCGAACATCCAGGGCTGCGGCTTGCTCGGCCCCCGGGTCAACGATTTGACCAGCACGACGTCTCCGATCGCGCCTTCCTCCACCTGTCTTTTCGCTTCCCGGAAGCTTTCGTCGAACCTCCGCATAAAGGCGAGCTGCAGCTTCACGCCCGCGGCGGCGCAAGCGTCGATCATCTCGTCGCACTCCGCTTCGTTCATCGCCATCGGCTTCTCGCACAGCACATGCTTACCCGCCCGCGCCGCCGCAACGACGATTTCCCGGTGGAACGCCGTCGGCGTCACGACGACGACCGCCTGTACGCGGCTGTCCTCCAGCACCTGCCGGTAATCGGTATAATACCGGTCAATGCCGAGCTCCTTGGCCGCCTCCTCCGCCGCTTCCCGGTTCGGATCGACGATGGCGGCCAGCCGGGCATGCGGTACGCTCCTCCGATAATTGGCGGCATGGATGCGTCCGGCCCTCCCCGCTCCAATGACGCAAACCCCGATTTCCGCTCCCATTGGCAACACCAACCTATTATTATTTGATATCGTTTATAATTATATTTTGTCATTTAACATCTTGTCAATAGCAAACAACAGAATATAAATGATACTCGACAGGTTTCGTCCCATGAAAAAACCGCCCGCGATGCCATCGACGGACGGTTTGGCATGCGGCTGCCGAGGCAGCCGCGATTCCATTACAGCTTCAACAGAAATTGAAGCGTGATATCGTTGAATTCCGGAAGCCCCTCATGGCCGAAATCCGGATAAAGTACATATTGCTTCGGCGCTTCGATCTTATTGTACGCCGCAAACTGCGTCGAAGGCGGGCACACCGTATCCATCAGCCCGACGCCCATCAGCACCTCGCCGTGAATGCGGCGGGCCAGGTGCTGAATGTCGATGTAGCCGAGCTTCGTAAAGATTTGTTCCTCGCGCTCGTGGCGGGGATCGTAGAAACGGAAATAAGTCCGCAATTCCTCGTAGGCGTCCTTGGCCAGATCCATCTGCCAGACGCGGCGGTAATCGCTTAAGAACGGGAAGCAAGGCACCAGCCGTTTGATTCGCGGCTCGAGGGCGGCGCATGCAATCGTAAGCGCGCCTCCCTGCGATCCGCCGAAAGCGCCGACTCTGTCCGCATCCACTTCGGGAAACGACATGACGATGGCGGCCAGCTGCGCCGTGTCCAGAAATACTTGCCGGAACAGCAGCTTGTCTTCATGATCGTCCAATCCGCGAATAATATGGCCTTTCATCGTCGTTCCCTTGACGGAGCCCGCATCCTCGGAATATCCGCTTTGTCCGCGGCAGTCCAGCGCCGCGATCGAATATCCGAGCGACGTATAGATCAGTTTGTCGGCCCAGTCGCCCGAATGCCACGTATAGCCGTGAAAGTTAAGGACGGCAGGATGCGGCTCCGCCGCGTTTCTCGGGCGCGCGTATTTCGCATGCACCCTGGCGCCGCCGACGCCCGTAAAATACAAATCGAAGCATTCTGCCTGCGGCGTCTGAAACTTGCTGGGCACCAGCTCGACTTGCGGATCGATCGACCGCATTTCGGCCAGCGCCCGCTCCCAATAAGCGTCGAAATCGTCCGGCCTCGGATTGATTCCTTTATACGTCAACAGCTGCTCGATCGGCATATCGATTAATGGCATCTTCATTTCCCCTTATGTCAATTTTAATTGTCTTTCTAAAGCTCGCAGGCATCCATGACCAGCACCCAATCGTTGCCCCGCCCGGCGGATGGAGGCGCAAACGATCGGTGGCCGTTATTGTCCGCCGTCTCCGGTTCCGTCGATCGTCCCGTGCGGGGATCGAACCAAAAGAAGGTTACCCGGTTCCCGGGCATAACGCCGAGACGGATGCCGGCTTTGACGCCGTTCGGAAAATAAATGAACGCATACCGTTCTCCCCTCGCGGCAACCATGTAGTTGTCCCCTTCGCCGTTGCGGACGATCAGGCTTTGGTCCGGAATCCGCTCGAGCATCGGCCTCGACTCGGCCAGCGTGCGCAAATGACGCATCTGGGCCGCGCCGGGCCGTTCCAGCGCGTCCTTCCAATGCATAATAAAGTTGTCGTCCGCTTTCGTCGACATCGACCAGACCGAATGATGGCCGTATGTATGGCCGAAGCCGCCGGAGAATACGTTGTAATAGGCGGCCCTGCGCGCGTCCGCCGCGTCGAAATAACCGTTCGCGGCGTTGAAGCCGCGCGGAATGTCCTCGTAGCAGGGCTCCCCGTCGAACGTAGGCTTGACCGGAGACAAGGCGTAATCGTCGCGAATCCATTTGTAATTGACCGGCGCGTCGTCGCCGTGGCTCGATTGGACCATGTTGAAATCCAGCCATCGTTCCCGGTGGACATGCCTCGAGGAAGACGATCCGCCGGCGGGATGGAACGTGATCAAATGGCTGTCGCCGCATGCGTCCCGGATGCCTTCGGCCATGGCGCGGACGACGGCGAAATGTTCCATTTCCAGCAGCGGCCTGTCTCCGCCCATCACCCATACGATATTCTCCCGGCTGCGGTACCTGCGGCCGATCCACTCGCCGTAGACTCGCGCATTGCCGGGCGTAAAGACGGCGGGGCCGCGCCCCCACATCGGATTGAATTTGTCTCCCCAGGTTGGCAGCAGCGCGACATGCAGCCCCAGCTCGGCCGCCTTGTCCACGATATAATCGACATGATCCCAATATGAATAAGGCCCTTCCTCGTCGGGCATTGCCGGATCGGGCAAGCCCCCGCCGCCAAGCTTCAGCGGCAGGCGCCCATAGGCGTTCGGCTCCGTCAGTCCGTCCAGTTCGGCCAGCGCAACCGCCTGCACGACGTTGAAGCCGAGACCGGCCCGCTGCTTCAAATATAAGCCGGCATCTTCCCGGCTCAGCTTGTGAAACAGCTCCCAGGCGGTATCGCCCAGCCAAAAAAACGGACTGCCGTCCGCTCGAACCAAAAACCGTCCGTTCCCGCTTACTTTTAACCGCTGCAAGCCTCGCACCCTTTCTTCTTATGTCATAACTTCCGCGTACGGAGTTGACCCGCCCGGCCAAAGCCGCGGAACGATTTCTATCCGTCCCTCCCTTGTTTTTCGGTTGATTATCATTTATTGTTATTATATCATTTTTACTATCGTTTTTACAGCGCTTTCGCGAAAAAAACGATGTCAAAGCACATGATTTACAAGTTTCGATTGGGGGAAACGAAGATGGGTTATACCGACGAAGCGGCAAAGGAACTGTTCGCCTACCGCCCGGCGTTGACGAAACCGAACGATTACGATTCTTTTTGGGAAGAGACGCTGGAGGAATCGCGCCGCCGTCCGCTGCGCCCGCAGCGGACGCGCATCGATTACCCTTCGCGGCATGCCGCCGTATACGACATCCGCTACGACGGATTCGACGGCACGCCGATTCACGGCTGGTATATCGTTCCCGAATTTATCGGCCGGTCCTCCTATCCGTGCCTGATTCATTATCACGGATTCGGCGGGGACCGCGGCCGGCCTTGCGACCTGATGCACTGGGCGATGGCCGGCTTCGCCGTCCTGTCGGTCGACTGCCGCGACCAGGGAGGCCAAACCGGCGATTTGGCCGGCTATTCCGCCGGGCATATGATGAACGTCGCTTGCAAAGGCGTAAACAACAAATACGAATATTACTTTCGCTCCGTCTACATGGACAGCGTCCGGGCCGTCGACTTCGTATGCGCGCAGCCGGAGACGGATCCAGGCAAGCTGGTTGTGGAAGGCGGAAGCCAAGGCGGCGCGCTGGGCATGGCGGTCGCCGCCCTGGACGACCGTCCCGCGCTTGCATTGGTGGACGTGCCCAGCAACAGCAACCTGGTCAAGAGAGTCGAAGGCGCTCACGGAGCGTTTGCGAGCGTCGCCGAATATTTAAAGCGCCATCCGGACGAAACGGATCTCGTCCTGCACAACTTGAGCTATTTCGACACGATGAATATGGCCGACCGGATTCGCTGCCGGGTGCTGGCATCGGTTGCGTTGAAGGACGAGGTCTGTCCGCCGCTGATGTATTTTGCGACGTATAACCGGATCGAAAGCGACAAGGAAATCGTCATTTACCCGTTCAACGGCCATGAAGGGGGCGGCTCTCTCCAAACGGAACGAAAGCTGGCCTTCGCACACAAGCATTGTCCCGATTGGTTCGCCTGATCATCCACTGCCTGCGGATAGTCCCGCCGAAACGCAGCCGCGCAGCCTTCTCAGGCTGCGCGGCTGCAGTCGTTAAACGGTGTATAGATGCTTGCCGGGACCCGCCTCGCGGGTGACGCGGCCTCCCCCGCTTGCGGGCAAGGAAACGACAGCCTCTGCTCCGGGCGGTATTTCCACCTCGACATGAAGCCATTCCCCTTCCTTGCGCCAATTCGAGACGATTCGTCCCTTGACCGTTTCGATCGACGTTTCCGCCCATTCCAGGCTGCGCGGCACGTGCGGCTCGATCATGATCGAGGCGTAGCCGGGAGCGAGCGGCCGTATGCCCCCCAGCCGGGTATAAAAGGATACGCCGATGCCTCCGAACATCGCATGGTCGTGCGAGTGCATCCCGCCCTTCATGCTCCATTGCTCCCACAGCGTCGTCGCTCCCTGCGCGATCTGATAGCCGAAGCCAGGGTATTCCGGCTGCGTCAGCAGTTCCATCGCAAGGTCGATCCGGCCGTAATCGGCCAGCACGTCCATCAAATAGCGCGTTCCGTAAATGCCGGTATCCAGCCGGTTCCCGTTTTCCTCAATCGCCGCCACGAGAACTTGGGCCGCTTGACCGGCCAACGGTTCGGGCAGCATGCCGAAGGCGAGCGGCATCAGCTGAGCCGTCTGCGAGCCGCTGCCGATCTTGCCGCCGCCGGCGTCGAAACGTTCGAGAAACGAACGTTTGACCGAGTCGGCAAGCTCGCGGCAGCGCCGCTCGTCCGCCTCCCTCCCGAGGATGCCGGCCGCATCGGCGACGACCTGCGCCTGCCTGTAAAACAAAGCCGTGTTGACAAGGGATACCTCGCCGAAATAATTGTCCCAGCCGTCGTCGTTCGGCGGACACCAATCGCCGAAGCCTTCCTCGACGATCCGTTGAGGCCATTTCTCCGCCAATTGATCGACATACGCTTTCATCGTCCCGAAATGCCGGCTTAACGTCTCCGTATCCCCGCAGTACCAGTACAAGTACCATGGAAGCGTCACTTTGTCGCCGCTCCAATCGGGATTCGTCATGCTGTCGCCGATATCTCCGAGCCACTTCCGGTAATACGCGCCCATGTCGAAATTATGGATGGCCGCCTCCTCCACAACGGCCGAATCCATCAGGCAAGGCGTCCGCTCGTCCCGTTGGCAGCAATCGGTCGGAATGCTGACGAGGTTGTTCAGAAACGACCATCGGATATTGCTTTGAATCCGGTTTACCAACTCGTCCGAACAGCGAAAGCGGCCGATTTCCCGCACATCCGCATGGATCGGCACCGCCCATAGACGGAGCCGGTCCGTCGCGCCCGTCGCTTCCACATATCGGAAGCCGTGATAAGTGAAGCGCGGCTCATACGTTTCGACGCCGTTTCCGGCGAACCGGTACTCGTCCGTCGCCCTGGCGTTGCGGTTCGTCCACGGGTCGATCCGTCCGTCGTCGTCGATCAGCTCGCTGTACCGCAGCACCAGCCGGCTCCCCGCTTTTCCTTCCGCTTCCGCCTTGACCCAGCCGGCGATATTTTGACCGAAATCGTATATGGAGGCACCGTCGCGCGTGCGCCAGACGCGCACCGGCTCCAGCGGCTCCCAGGCGCGGACGGGCGGCTGCAAATTCGGCTCCAGCTCGCCTGAAGGCCCGTCGGCAAGCAAGACGTTCTTCCAATCGCCGTCGTCGAAGTCATGCCGGTCCCATCCATCACGAACGAGACGGCCGTCGAATCGTTCCCCGTCGTAGATATCGTTCATCAGCAGCGGACTGTCCGCCGTCCGCCAGCTTTCGTCGGTGGCGACGCGCTGGACGGAGCCGTCGCGGAACCGGATGTCCAGCTGCATAATGGCCGCCTTGTCCCGTTTCCATTTCCAGCCCCACCGGGAATAGTTCATGTTGTATCCGTTGCCGAGCCATAAGCCGACGGCGTTGCCCCCCTCCCGCAGCAGTTCCGTCGCGTCGTACGTATCGTACAGCATGCGGCGCTCGTACGGGGTATTCGCGGGAGCCAGCACGCGGCCGTCCGGTTTGCGGCCGTTCACGGACAGCTCGTACCATCCGGTCGAATAGACGCGGACGACCGCTTCCGCCACCTCTCCCGCCACGGCGAACGATTTGCGGAACAACGGACTGTCCGCCGGCGTCGGCGCCTCGCATAAGGCCGTTTCTCCCTCATCCAGCCGAAGGCCGCTTCCCGACGAATCAATTCGGCCGGCAGTAAACTGGATCAGGGCGGGATCGTAAAACCGGTTGACGTACAAAGCCCGGCCGCTGTCGTCGAATATGCGCAGCTCGCGAAAGACGGCCGCTCCGCCTTCGCGGGCACGGAAGCCGACCGTCCCCCGGATGCGGGACGGCGACGCGGCGGCAAGCGCCGGCCGGCCGGCCAGGTCGACGCGCACCTCCCGTTCCCCCGCGGCAACCTTCACCATCAGGCGAGCCGGCGCCGCCTTCAGTTCGTCCGCTTCCGCCCGCGCCAGCTCCGTCCGGACGCCGTCTACCATCGAATATAGAGCGACTTCGCCGGTCTCCGCGTTCAGCTCGCATTCCCAGAAGTTCCGCTCATCCATCAAGCCGAACAAGACGCCCGCGCCTCGCCGTTCAATCGCGGCGTCGACTTCGGCCGTATAATTTTCCCATCGCTTATGATCCGAAACCGCCCTCGTAATCCATTTGGCCGTCCAGTCCGTATTGTTTGTTCCGGAAATCGTTGTCATCGATGCCGTCCTCCCGTATCCGCCCTTCGCGGGCGCTTATTGTTTCATCGAAGCCGTACCGCCGCACGCGGCGCATTCCATGCGCCTGCCGTCAGCCCTTCCAGCGAACGGCCCGCCCCTGCCTCAAAGCCGATCGTTCTTGTTTCGCCCGGATAAAGACCGAAATCGTTATCTTCCAAAAAACAATCCCTATCGTCCGGAAACCCGTCGAACGTCACCCGCACGGCCGGCACGCTTCCCGTATTGGCGATCCGGATCGTCCCCGCATGTCCTTGCCTGTCGAGCGACCATTCCAGCGTCGTCTGCGGCAGCCGCGCGAGCGGAGCGTCCGGCAAACCGGCATACAGCCTGAACGCTTCGGCGGCAAGCTCTCCGCCATACTCATTGTCGTTATGCGTATGGGACCGCTCGAACGCGAGCAGCTCTTCCGGCTTCGGCTGGGCATTGAACCAGTACCATTGGTCCGAGATCAGCTCACCGGCTTCCGTACGCCAAGCTACCGCCAGCAAAAACGGCCTTATCTCGCTCAGGTCCTTCAGCTCGGCGCCGATATTCCCGATCTCGATCGTGCCGCCCGATTCTACCGTTATTCCGTCATAACGCCTCGTGTCCCAAGCCGACAACCGGCTTCCGTACAACGTCGCCGTAACGTTCGTAAGCTCAAGGCGCTCCGGCGTGTCGTTGGATACATACAAGCCGGCCTGAAACCGTTCCCCGGCCTTCCAGCCTTCCGCCTTGACATAGGATGCAAACGCCGAACGCGGACGGCAAACCTGCATCGCGCGGTAATAGGACAGCTTCGGCGTGCCGTAATAATCGACGACAGCCCAGGAATGGCCCGGAAACAGATCGGTAAATTTGTAATACCAGAACCCCGCGGTCCGCGTTCCCGATCCGGCGCGCTGCATTTCTCCCGTAAAGCGGATCGATTCGCCCTGCGCCGTCTGGGAATAAACCGTATACGTTTCCCAGTCGCGGATCGGACCGTAGGCGCCGTACCGCATCACTTTGATCGGGTCCTTCAGGCTGAACTGGTGAAAGTGCGCCAGCCACCCGCGGCTTTCCTCCGTCGGCGGCCACTCCTTCAGCGCTTCTTCGGGCATATAGTTCGGAACGCTGGACAGATTGGTCATGCTCGGAATGCCGAATTCCCCGTAAAAGACGGAAGGCATCGCCAAGGTTGCTGCCTCCAGCGGTTCTCCGCCGTGATAAACGTTCCAATTATGCGCGCTTCCGCCCCACGGGTCGGTGCGATGGAACGGCCGCGACGGATCGAACCCCCGGCAGCGGCGGCCGATCAGAAACAGCCCCTCGTCCGCTCCGCCGTGCGGACCGTTCTCGTTGCCGCCGCCCCACATGACGAGTGACGGATGATTGCGCAGCCGCTTCACCGTTAAAGCCGCTTGCCGGTCGATCACCCCGAGATCGGTATAAGGCGAATCCATCGGCCCCCAGCATAACGGGAATTCCTGATAGACCATAATGCCCTTCTCGTCGCACTTGCGGTAAAAGAAATCCGGCTCCACGATGCCGCCGCCCCAGGCGCGAAGCATCTGCACGTGGCCGCGCCGCGCCAGCTCGAGCAGCCGCTCGTATTTGGCTTCGTCCTGTTCCAGCATCGGATCGGGCCAGCACCAGTTCGCCCCTTTAATAAACATCGGAACGCCGTTGACGACGAATTGCCACCGGTAATCCGTCTCCGGCGCCGATGCCGCCAGCGGCCGCATTTCGACGGTGCGGATGCCGAAATCGGCGGATGCGCTCCCGACTTGAACCCCGCTCCTTGCGCTCCCGCCAAGTGCAAGCGTATACAACGGCTGCTCTCCGTAGCCGGCGGGCCACCACAGCTTCGGATCTTCGATCGTAATCCTGGCGCGGAACCGATGGCAGCCGTATCCGGCCTCGATTTCGTTGCGGAAACGAATGCCCTCCTCCGATTCGACCGAGCCTTTCAGGCGAATTTCGCCTTCGACGGCAAGCGCGGTCAGCACGGGCAACGAGCTGCGGACGGCATATTCGATCAGCAAGCTCGCTTTGCCCGGCTCGATGGACTCGGTTACGATATACGGATCGGCGATCGCCATGTCCGGCTCGGCGATCAGCCATACGTCCTTCCAAATGCCGAGCGAAATGAGATGCCCGTAATGCCAGCCGAAGCTCGGGCTTCCCTTAAGCAGGCCGTTCCAGGAACGGGGCGCCTGATCGATCCGAACGACCAGCTCGTTCGAACCGCCGGCATGGACCAGCCCCGTTACATCCAGCTCGGGTCCGCCGAACATCCCCTTGTGATGGCCAAGCGAACGGCCGTTCACGAATACGGTGCCCGAATAATCGATTCCGTCGAACCGGAGCGTCAGCCGCCTTCCCGCCCAGCGAGCCGGCACCTCAAACGTCGTCGCAAACCACCAGTCCCGCCGTTCGACGCGCGTCCGCCGAAACCAGACCGGTTCCTCCTTCGGCTCGCCATGCTCCTCCAGCTCGTCGATCGTGTTCGTATCCCACAGCGGATCCGCCAATTCGCCCCGTTCGACCAGCGCCTTCTGCACCGTCGTCGGCACCTGCACCTCGAGCCAGCCGCTTCTGTCGCAGCCCGGCGCATACCAGCGCTCCGCCATCCCGGGACTGTCCGCCGCCTTCGGGCCGAACCAGCCCGTGGCGGGCGCCGACGGGTCTCCGGGGTCGGCCGGCTCGCTATCCTTCATCCGCCACATGCCCGACAAGCATAACGTCTCGGTCCCGCCGCCCGGCATCGGTCCGCTGGCGGGCAGCGCGGCCGTCTCCACGCAAGGCAGCCGGAATTCCGCTTCGACCAAGGCGTCGCCGTGCAGCGAAGAACGGCTGTAGGCTTCATCCTGCACTTCATCCAAATAACGTTCCCTGTTTATCGGACTATTGCCGTTTACGATTGTCATCCTCAGGCCTCTTTTCTGTTCGGGTGATTCATCATTATTATTCAACGCTTCGTTAGCATTGTCAATCGTTTATTGTTATATATTATCGTTTTATTGCTTTCCAAAAATAAAAAAGAGAGAGCCATAGACTCTCTCCCATCGTCATTATTTTTCGCCAGCCTGCATCAGGCATATATTTTTCTGCCGCGGTCGTCGGGAATGCCCGATTTCCGGAAAAAGTACGTATTGATAATGTCCCGCCATTCCTTCGCGTGGGACGCCTGCTCCTCCAGCCGGCCCTTCACCTGCGCGAACCGCCCTTCGTCCACCGTCCCTTCCAGGCCGAGCCAATCCTGAAGCAGCCGCTCCGCCTCCTCGGCACCTTCGAAATGCGTGTCGTATATATGCTGAATGACCGTTTGGCCGGAGCGAAGCTTATGCGTATAAGGCACATGGTGAAAAAAGAGAAGCAGCTCGTCGGGACATTCGTCCAGCGATTCGTACCGTTTGGCGTTGTCTCCGAAATATTGCGACGCATAACCCGTTCCGGTCGCGGACGTCCGGTCGACGCCGATGCCGTCGCGGTCCGCAAAGTGATACGTCCCCCAGCGCGAATATTCGTAGCCGTCCACGTCCGGTCCGTAATGATGGTTCGGCGCGACCATCCAGCCTACGCCAAGCGGAGCGGTGTAGCTTTCGTAAATCGGCCAAGAGCGAAGCAGCATGCCGACGATCGTTTCCTCCGCCCGTTCGTTGCGTCCGAAGGTGAGCCGCGTCCATTCCCGCGCGATGTCTTCGGCCGAAAGCGCGGCGTTCCAGGCCAGCCGCCCGTAACCGTACAGATTGGATTGGGCCAGCGTATGGCCCGTCCAGTTGCCGTCGGCGCCGATGTTGGATACGGCCGCGAAGCCGCTGTGCTTCAAGCCGAACAGTGAGCCGTCCACGATTTTGCCCACTTCGGAGCCTTTCCCCGCCGCCAGCGTATCGAAATCGAGCGCTTCCTTCCATTGCGGCACCAAATAACACAAATGCCGCTGCTGGCCCGTATATTCCTGCGTTATCTGGAACTCGATCAGCTGGTTCGTCCGGCTCATCGCGCCGAACAGCGGCGATACGGGCTCCCTCACCTGGAAGTCCATCGGGCCGTTCTTGATTTGCAGCACGACATTGTCCTTGAACCGCCCGTCCAGCGGCTTGAAGTGGTCATAGGCCGCTCGGGCTCTGTCCGTCGAGCGGTCGCGCCAGTCCTGCAAGCAATTGTAGACGAAGCAGCGCCATACGACGAGCCCGCCGAACGGCTCCAGCGCTTCCGCCAGCATGTTGGCGCCGTCCGCATGGTCCCTTCCATAGGTGAAGGGACCCGGACGGTGCTCGGAGTCTGCCTTCACGAGAAAACCGCCGAAATCCGGGATATGCCGGTATATATCCTCCGCCCGGCTTCGCCACCAGCTTCTTACGCCCTCGTCCAGCGGATCGGCCGTCGCGAGGCCGCCGGCTTGCATCGGCGCGGCAAAATTGACGCTTAAATAAAGCCGGATGCCGTACGGCCGGAACGTGTCGGCGATCCGCGCAATTTCCCGGATTCCTTCTCCCATCACCCATCCCGTCTCGACGGCATGCACGTTCACATTGTTGACGGCGACGCCGTTAATGCCGACCGACGCCAGCAGTCTCGCGTAATCGCGCACCCTGCCGAGATCGGCTCGGACGGCTCCCCCGTCGTAAAAGATGGACCGGCCCGCATATCCGCGTTCAATGCTGCCGTCCGCGTTGTCCCACTGGTTGATCAGCCGCAATCCGTTGGCGGGATGCTCCATCAGATCCCATTCCGCCGGCGCCGCCTCCCCTCCTCCGACCGTGCGGTACAGCTGGTAAGCGCCGTACAGCGCTCCGCGCTCGCAGCCGCCGACGATGCATAGCCCGCCGCCTTCCGCCGTATCGGCCGAGCGAATCCAATAGCCTTCCCGCTTCAGTGCCTTCAGCCGTCCGGTCTCGAGGCCGTAGGCGGACCAATCCGCGCTCTCCGCCGTGCCGATCCGCACCTTGACGCCCGGAGCGTCCCCCTCGACGAACTCGGGTTCGACGCCGAACATACGGGCGACGGCCGCCAATTCCTCCGCGGCCGTCCGCAGCACCTCTCCTGCCGAACGGTCGACGGCAATGCGCCGAAACCATTGCGAATATCGCCGGACAACGGTTTCGTCCGCGATCGGCTCCGCCTGCAGCCATGCCTTGTATTGCTTGTCGTCGATGCTCATGAAATTTGATTGTCTCCCTTCGCTTATCGTCGTGTTCCGCCCGGCTGCCCGAGCGTTAAGCCCCGCCGTGCCGAATCCCCTCCACCACATTGTAGTTCAATCGGCCGGCCTGCGAAACCTTGCAAGGTATAGCTTCAGCCGTTTGGCAACGCTTTCTTTGCCATGATTATACACCAAGCGCCGGTTTGCGCCCACCCTCGCGCCGCACCATCCGGACGCTGGCTGTATAACGGGCAAGAAGCCGCTTGAAAAGGTACGCCTGCAGCCTTTTCGAGCAGCTTCCGTTGCATCCTCCGAACGGAGAATCGCCTTACCCTTTGACGCCGCCGACCATCATACCTTTTACAAAATATTTCTGAAGGAACGGGTACACCATAATAATCGGCACGGACGCCACAATCGTCATGGTCGCGCGGACCGACAGCGGCGTAACCGAGTTGCCCGACGAGTTGGCGTTCGAGAACGCATCTCCGATCGATTTGGCCCCGCTGGAAGCGTTGGAGTTTTGCAATATTTTTTGCAGCTCGTATTGCAGCGTGCTGAGATGGCTGCTGGACGAGTTGTACAAAAACACGTCGAACCATGCATTCCACTGGTATACGGCCGTAAACAGCGCCACCGTCGCCAGCACCGGCATGCACAGCGGCAGCACGATGCTGAAAAACGTCCGGTACTCGCTCGCGCCGTCGATTCGGGCTGATTCCAGAATGCTGTCCGGCAAGCCGTAAATGAAGGAGCGAATAATGATCAGGTTGAACACGCCGATGAGCCCCGGGAAAATATAAACCCAGAAATTGTCCAGCAAACCCAAATCGCGAATGAGCAAAAACTCCGGAAGCAGTCCGCCATGAAAATACATCGTCAAAATAAACGCCACGGTAACAAATTTCCGTAAAATATATTCCTCCCGGCTGATTGTATAGGCGACCATCGCCGAGCAGAGAACGGTCACGATCGTGCCGATGACCGTACGCAGCACCGATACGAGCGTGGCTTGAAAGATCGACGCTTCATTAAAGACGTATTTGTAGTTTTCAAGCGACCATACGCGCGGCGCCAGGTAGATGCCGCCTCGAATCGAATCGTTCGGATCGTTCAGCGACACGGCCAGCGTATTGACGAATGGATATAACGTAACGATCATCAGCAAAATCATGAAGGCGATGTTTAATCCGTCGAATATTCGGTCCCCGAACGAAATGCGCCCGCCTCTTTTCCATACCTTGCCGAACTTTTTGTCGGACGATAGCTCTGTCATCTGCAATCCCTCCTTAGAACAGTCTCGCTTCTCCGGCTCTCTTCGCGATCGCGTTGGCGCCAAAGATCAGAATGAAGCTGACTACCGTCTTGAACATGCCTGCGGCGATGGCAAGCGAGAAATTCATTTGCTGAATGCCATACTTGAGTACAAATATGTCAATGATTTCGGAATAGTCGATATTCATGCCGTTGCCAAGCAAATATTGCGGATCGAACGTGCCCTGCAGCAAATAACCGATGTTCATGATCAACAGCACGATGACGACCGGCTTAATGCCCGGCAGCGTAATGTACCACATCCGCTTGAATCTGCCGGCCCCGTCAATTTCCGCCGCTTCGTATTGCTGCGGATCGATGGTCGTCATTGCGGCGAGGTAAACGATCGTATTCCAACCAATTTCCTTCCATACCATGGATCCCCCGTAAATGCCCCAGAAATATTCCGGGATGCCGAGGAACAATATCGATTCCTTGATGAACCCGAGTTTCAACAGCAGCTCGTTAATAATGCCGTCCGGCGCAAGCATGTTTTGAATAATGCTGGCGGCGACGACCCACGAAATGAAATAAGGCAAATAACTGACCGTCTGCACGACCCGTTTGAACAGCACGTTTCTAAGCTCATTCAACAGCAAAGCAAGCACGATGGCGGTCACGAATCCAAGCACCAGATTAATGAAGTTCATCGCAAGCGTATTGCGGAGGACGCGAAGGAAACGTTCGTCCCCGAATAAAAATTTGAAATGCTCGAACCCTACCCACTTTTGCTCGAAGAAGTCAAGCGCCGGCTTGTAATCCTGAAAGGCGATCGTCCAGCCCCATATCGGCATATATTTAAAAATAAACAGCCAGATGAGAAACGGAACGGACATGATGACAAGCGAGCGCTGCCGGAGCAAGGTTTGGAAAAACCGTTTCAGCCCCGTTGGTTTCTTATGCGGCTTCGCCGGCTCGGGCATCTGTACGGCTGCGGGATTTTCCATTGATTTTCTCTCCTTCCGGACCGAATCGGGTTTGCGCCTTCAGACAGCGGAAAGACCGCACTCGGGCGATGGGAACGCGCAAGCCGGTCTTTCGCGTCTGATCATGCTTTTGCTTCTTGAGATTATTTGGAGAGCTCGACAAGCTCTTTCACTTTTTCCGTTACGAACTTCTCATAAGAAGCCGTATCGAGCTTCTCGAATTCCGCGCGGTACTCCGACCATACCTTTTCGAAATCTTCCGGTTTGGCAAGCACCAGTTTCGGAATATATTTTTTGACCAGTTCCGTTTTCTTCGTCTCGTACAATTGCTCCGGAGAACCTTGCTCCTTGGCGATGCTCCAGGCCGGGTACCAAGGACGATCGTCCGGCGCCGAGAACAGCTCGGAGTACGTTTGAACGCCGTAAGCGCTAAGAATCGCTTTGTCGCCTTCCGTCAACCCCATTTGGAACACCTCCGGCTGCAACGCAGGCGTAACGGCATTGCCGTCCGAAAGCGTCGAGTTCGTGTTGTACATCGGCCAATCGTAATCGTAATATTTGAAGCCGAATTTTTCCCGGAACGCTTCGTCAATCATCAACACTTGCTCTTTCGTCCGGTAGTAGCGGCCGTTTTCGTCGATTTCGTACGTTTCGCCTTTAATGCCCCAGCTTCTTAGAATTTGGTTTTCTTCCTTCAGCAGGTTGTCGAAATAAGCCATGATCCTTTCCGGGTTTTTGGCGCTGACAGTGACGCCGATGCCGCGGTTGTTGACGAAGCCCGGCGGATCCAAATATTGATCCTTCTGACCGTCAAACGTGACCGGCAGCGGGAAGTAGACAAAGTCGTCCTGTGAAGGATCTTTTTTGGCGGCGTCCTGCAAGTTCAGCTGGGCATTGTTGAACTGCCAGCCGTAATCGAAGAAGCCGAGCACTTTATGGGAAGTAAGCTTTGCGATATATTGGTCGTAGTTGTCGACGTACGATGATTTGTCGAACAATCCTTTGGCGTTCACTTCGTTCAGCTTTTGCAGCCACCGTTTGTCATATTCGCCTGCCGTATAGACATGCGCCTCGTGATCGTCCATATCGATGATGACTTCGCCGTCGTTCGGATATCCGGCCAGGTGCATCGGAGGATTCGATGTCGCAAAAAATCTCCAGTCGTGCGTCAAGGACAAGAAGCCTGTCAATCCCTCATCCTTATGCTTGGCGGCGAAATCCTCGATCAGCTTGAAATATTCGTCCACCGTCTTGATCTTCGGATAGCCCGCTTCCTTCAGGACGCGGCGCTGCACCCAGAACGCGCCTTGGTTAATGTTAGGATCCGGCTGGAACTCGTTGACGACCGTCGAGAACGACAGCGTATAAATTTTGCCGTCGGCATGCTTCATACGGCTCAAATACGGCTCGTATACGCGCTTCAAGTTCGGATATTCATCGCTGGTCAAATAAGGAGTCAAGTCGATAAAGGCGTCGGCGCCGATCATTTCGTCGATGGCCGCATCCGGAATGACGACGTCGGGATACTTGTTGGAAACGATCATCGTGCCGATCTTCGTATTCAGGTCGCCGACGATGTATTCCATTTTGAAGTTGACGCCCGTTTGATCTTCCAACAGCTTGCCGATCGTCGTTTCGTTTGTGTTGATGTCTTTTTTGCCGGCTACGCCGCTAAAGTACGTAAACGTCACTTTGTCGGCCGGCTTCTCGCCGCCGTTCGACGAACCGCCGTTGGACGGCTGCTGCGTCCCTCCATTGCCGCTGCCTCCGTTGCCGCCGTTGCTGGAGCATGCCGCCGTAACGAGCATGACGAGCGCCAGAACCGCAAGTAGTTTCTTTTTCAACGTTCCTGCCCCTTTCAACATGAATAATCTGTAACAACCTAAGTGTAATATGACCATGAATCATTGTTTACCCTGTAAAGTATAGATCATACTGAGAAAATCATATATGAAAAAAAGACGATTCGAACGGTTGAAAACCACCATATGCTTGATTAAAAAAAATAAAACAAACTGTTGACACCGATCATGGAGTGTGATAAATTATTAATTGTCGCTGATACGATCTGTTAGCTCAGCTGGGAGAGCACCATCTTGACAGGGTGGGGGTCAGTGGTTCGAGCCCACTACAGATCATACGGAAAAGCCCTTGTATATCAAGGGTTTTTTGCTTTTTAGTCACTTGACACCCAATGCCTGGTTATGCCAGTGGTGCCATTTTGGTACCGAAGGTGCAATAATATATAATAAATAGTGTCGAATGCAATGTGTCCACTCAAAATGAAATGTGGAGTTGTCAAAAAAAGTGCAGTTTGAAAACACCCTCTTACAGAAATCCCGTTACTAAGCTGCTTGTGACAGCATTCTTTCGCGATAAATAGC
>CALAWP010000079.1 GCA_937895345.1 uncultured Paenibacillus sp.
AAACCTTTTTCCCATCCCCAGCCAAACCGATCCCCAGGTTGACCGCCGTTGTGGTCTTGCCCACGCCGCCTTTCTGATTGGCGAGGGCGATCACCTTGGTCATTCTACACTTCTCCTTTCACGCAAAAAGCCGGTTTGCTCTGATATTTCAGGGCAACCGGCTTTTTTAAAGTATCTATAATAAAAGAGAACGCCGCATAAAGGGCGTCCTCTTGAATATTCAAATCCATATCGTATAAGTAGCTTGCCTTAGTGTTTGGAAATGCGAAGCCATTCGGTAAATTGTTAGGAGCCGCAGTGTTAGTGTTCTTCAGCAGACATTGCAATTGCTTTTGTTTCATGAACTGTACCAAATGGATGCTCGGGCGGCGCATAAATGACGTAAATTTTAAGCGGTGTATTTCCTGTATTGGTTACATTGTGCCATTTTCCAGCAGGTATCATGATGGCATAGTCATCATAGGCCATTTCTTGAAAATCTAATTTATCTTTGCTATCACCCATTTGAACAAGTCCTTGGCCTTCTTCAATACGTATGAATTGATCGGTAGTTGGATGGACTTCTAAACCGATGTCATCGCCAACGTTAATGCTCATCAAAGTCACTTGAAAATGTTTCCCTGTCCATAAAGCGGTGCGGAACGTATTGTTTTGTTTAGCGGCTTGGTCAATATTCACTACAAATGGTTTTGATCCGTAATCCATTAATTTAGGGTATCTGTAATATGGATAACGGTTGCTAATGAGCCAGTTGTAGTAATGCGGGTTCCAATTATAGCCCCAATAATTGTTATTCCACTTGTTATGCATAGGATTATGCCACGGACTGTGAGAGCCTGTATTCAGGTACATATTCATTCCTCTCTTCTCAGGATTCATGATTTACCTTTTATCCTATGCAGTTGCCTATTGTTAAGGAATACAAATGTACAATAATGGGCTAGAACCCAAATGGCGACGCTAATCAAGCGGCTAATCCTATGCATTCAACATGTCTACACACCCGACGTCCAAATCCAGGTCCAAAACGACGGAAACCTCAATTTTGTCTTTGAGCACCTTATTTTTGAAGTCGCTGCCGTCTGCCGTGAAAGTCATAAAACGCGCAAAGTGTTGAAAATAAAGGATTTCTACGTATCGATTCGTTGCATTCCTATTACGCACTCCACATGCACCGTATGCGGAAACATATCCACCGGCTGCACCCATTCCAGCCGGTACCCGCCGCCGAGCAGCGTCTTGACGTCCTTCGCCAAGGTGGACGGGTTGCACGAAACGTAGACGAAACGTTTCGGCTTCGCCTGGAGGACAGCTTGCAGCAGCTGCGGCTCGCAGCCGGTGCGCGGAGGGTCGACGACGACAACGTCGGGGCGGATGCCCTGCTTCACCCATTCCGGCAGCAGCTGCTCGGCGCGGCCTTCGTAGAAGCGCGCGTTGTCGATGCCGCTGGCGCGAGCATTGTCGCGGGCGTCCTGCACCGCCTCGGGAATGAGCTCGATGCCGCGCACCTCACGGGCATGCGGCGCCAGCCACAGGCCGATCGTCCCGGAGCCGCAATAGGCGTCAACCACCAGCTCGTCGCCGTCCAGCGCGGCCGCTTCCTTCGCGGCGTTGTACAGCTTCACCGTCTGTTCCGGATTCAATTGGAAAAATGCACGCGGCGACAAGGAGAAACGCACATCGCCCAGCGTTTCGTTCAGCATCTCTTCGCCCCACAGCACGGTCGTCTTATCCCCGAAGATTAGCGGCGATTTGCTTTTATTTACGTTCTGGGCGATGGTCGTCACTTGCGGCAGCTCGGCCCGGATGCGCTGAATCAGCCGCCTTGCATCGGGCAGCTTGTCTACCGCGGTAATGAGCGTCAGCTGCACGGAGCCGGAAGCTCGTCCGACGCGCGCGACGATGGTGCGGACCGCCCCTTCCCTCTTCCGTTCGTTATAGATCGGGATGTCCAGCTCCTTCAGAACCCGCTTCACGCCGTCGATAACTTCGTTCACGGCCGGATGCTGAATGGCGCAGCCGCTAATATCGACCAGCCGATGCGAGCCGGCTTCATATAAGCCCGTCACGATATCGTCGCCATGACGGCCTGTCTGCAGCTGCGCCTTGTTCCGATAGCCCCACGGCTCGTCCATGCCGAGAATCGGCCGTATCGGCAGCTCCTCGAGGCCGGCATACCGGCGGAATGATTCGCGCACAATTTCCTCCTTCGCCTCCAGCTGCGCCTCGTACTTCATATGCTGCAGCTGGCAGCCGCCGCATTGCTCGTAGACCGCGCACGGCGGCGTCTGGCGGTCCGGCGAACGTTTCTCGATCTCGGCCAGCTCCGCCGTCAAATACCCCGCTTCCGCCTTCGTCACCTTCGCCTTGACGACCTCGCCGGGCAACGCCCCTGCCACGAATACGGCCTTGCGCTTGTAATAGCCGACGCCTTCGCCGTTAATGCCGAGCCGCTTGATCGTGACGACAATACGATCTCCCGCGCGCACATCTTCAGCCGACGCAGCGCGAGTTTGTCCCGCAGCGCCTTTTACCGGACCGCTCTTGATGGATCCACCCGGCTTCGTCCGCGCCTCGCTCCGTTGCTTAAGCTTGTCCGACCCTTTCGTTCCCGGCTCGCTCTTTCTCCCGTCCCATCTTTTGTTCGTCCGATCATCGTTGCGCGCCATACCTATGCTCTCTCCGTTTCCATCGCAAAGTTACCTCCACTATACCACAGTGCGGACTGCATTTCTTGCACCTTTCCGGCCCCAACGATATCCGGCAAAAGAAAAGACCGTTCGGAGCAGCCTCGGCTCCGGAACGGTCCTTTAACCATATCCTGTTCGAAAAATTCCAGCACGGTCTCGAAGAGCGTTATGCTCCCCGGCGTGCCTGATCAACCGCCAATCAATCCCGCCTCCTGCAGCAAGCGGTGAACGATGACGGCCGTTTCGGCGCGGCTGATCGCATCGCCGGGACGGAGCTGGCCGTTCGAGCCGCTCGCCAACCCTTGGGACACGACGGCCGCCGCCGCATCCTTCGCCCAGCCGCTGATCCGCTCCGCATCCGCAAACCCGGCCAGCACGTCATCGGCATTCCCGGCCCCGCTCTCCATGCCCGCCGTCTTCATCGCCCGCGCGATCATAACCATCGCTTCCTCGCGGGTGATCGCGGCCGACGGCCGGAAGGTGCCGTCCTCATAGCCGCCGACGATGCCATGCAGCTGCGCCGCCGCTACGGCCGGGGCATGCCAATCTCCGGCTTGCACGTCCGCCGGCAGCTTCCCGCCTCCGTCGCCGGTCAAGCCCAGCGCCCGGACGACAATGGCGGCAAACTCCGCGCGAGTAATGGCCGCATCCGGCTGGAACATGCCGGGAGCCGCACCGTTCAGTACCGTTCGGGAAGCCAAATCCTCGATAGCCGCCCGTCCCCAATGGCTGCCGGTATCTTCAAAGGATACCGATTGCCCGATCAACGCGACAGCGCCGCTTATCATGCTGCTGGCCACGGCGTGAACGACGCCGTCACGCTCGGCCAGCAGCGTCGGAAGATGACGGATCGTTCCGTCTTCGTTTACCGCGACGGCAGTGACTGTGCCCCGATTCCTGCTATCCGGAAGCGGCACTTCATACTGCACGTATTTCGTAAATCCGCTAATTTGCACGGACTTGCCGTTATACTCTGCCGCAACCGTGAACTCGGCCGGCGGCGCAGCGACGGCAAATCCTTGTTCCGTCCCCAGACGAACCAGCGTTTCAGCCATCGATGGATCTCCGGCAGCAATGCTCAACCGCACTGTCAGCTCGCCCGGCCAACCGCCGCCGGTCCGCTTGTCTGCCCGTCCGGCCAGGTCAACGCCAATCGCGCCGCCAAGCCGCTCCGCCGACAGCTCCGCAGCCGGAAGACGGAAGCTGCCATTCGGCGTCCGCACGATAATCATGCCTTGCTTCGCCGCCAGCGTTTGAACGAGGTTTCCGCTCAGCAAGACGGACACTTGATCCGCTTCGTTCTCGACCGGTACGATGATTTCGGGACGGTCCTTCCCTTCCTTCAGCAGAGCGATCAGCGCCTGCTCATCGAACGAAACCTCAACGATCGTCCGGCCGTCGCGCTCTTCGACTTCGCTTGCGGCCAGCCCATCCAGCCGCGTTCCGTTCACGTAAACGCTCAGGCTGTCCGCTTCCTCCTCCTGATCGTCCGGTTGAACGATGACAGGCGGCGGCGGAGGGGATTGCCGAACGACGACCACCTCATAAGTTCTGGTCGTCAGGCCGTCTTGAGCCGTCACGATAACGCTGATCCGGTTCTCTCCCGTCTTCAGCTCGATCGGCAATGATTCGGCTCCGCTGGCCGCCGCGATTCCGTTGATCGTCAAAGTTGCGCCGTCATGGGCGGCATCGGCGATTACGGTCAGCTGCGTTACCCGATAGGGCACCGTTGCCCGATAATCCGCTACATCCGCCGCAAAGTCGGGACTGAGCGTCCCTTCCGACAACGCAAGGCCGCTCAGGTCGGCATTGAGACTCGCTGCCCGGTTTACCGTAATCGTATATGTCTCTGTGGCGACGCCGTTCTCGGCGGTGACCACAATCGTAATTTCGTTGCTTCCGACGGACAACGCCGCATCCGCGCTTGTACCGCTCGCAACGGTCCGGCCGTTCACCGTCATGCTCGCTCTGTCGTGCGCCGTCGAAGCCGTGACGCTTATGCTCTCCGTTTCATGGGATACGTCAACCGTATAAGACCGCGTATTCGGATCAAATGCCGGATTCAGCGCGCCTTGGCTCAACGTCAGGCTTCCCAGCCGGGCATTGTCCGAGGCCGCCCGTTCCACCGTTATCGTATATGACCGCTTCGTCACGTTGTCCTGGGCCGTAACTTCCACCTCGATGACGTTGGTTCCTACGGACAGCTCGATATCCTCGCCCGGCGCCGCCGGCGTTTGGTTCGCCAATACGGCGCTCACGACCGCATTCGCATCGGCGGGAACGGCATGTACCCGTGTCAGCGCCGTATCATTCGGCACCGCGGCCGTATACGAAAGAGTATCCGCATGAACCGTTTCGTTCAGCGTTACGCCATCCAGGGACAGGCTGCCGATCGCCGCATTGCCGGACGGCGCCCTCGTCACATCGATCGTATACGTTCTGCTGGCTGCGTTGTCATCCGCGATCACTCGAACCTCGATGCGGGTAACCCCGACTTTCAGCGTAATCGTATCGGTCGCCGAAGCTCCGTCCGCATAATACGTGAAAGAGGCATTCGCGTCATTCGCCACGGCCGTAACCGTAATCGCATCTATTTCATGCGGCACGTTGACGTCGTAATCGGTCACGTCTGCCGCGAAGCTCGGCGACAGCGTCCCGGCGGACACGCTCAATGCCCGCAGCGTCGCGTCTTGTGACGGATGCACCGTCAAGCCGACGGCGAACGTCCGGTCCGCCATCCGATCCGCCCTCACCGTAACCGCGGCGGTATAATTGCCCTTCGCCAAGCCGTCCCGCGACCGCACTTCGAACGTTGCCGAAGGCGTAGCGTCGTCCAGTCGGACCGCCGAAGGTCCGGCCAGCTCAAACGCACCGGCGTCCGCGCCGCTCAGGCTGACCGACAAGTTGTCCAATACGCCCGTTCCCGTGCGCGTAACCGTCACCGTCCGCGAAGATCCAGACGCATAACCGGCCGTCAGCTCGTCCAGCGTCACGTCCGTCAGCGGCGCGATTGAATACGTATGCCCGACAACCTGCGTCACTTCGAACGTGACGGCCGTCATCCGGTCCGCCGCCACCGTCACGGTTGCCTTATATGTGCCGGGCGCCAAGCCATCCCGCGACCGCACTTCAAACGTTGCCGAAGGCGTCGCGTCGTCCAGTCGGACCGCCGAAGGTCCGGCCAGCTCAAACGCCCCGGCTCCCGCGCCGCTCAGGCTGACCGACAAGTTGTCCAATGCGCCCGATCCCGTGCGCGTAACCGTCACCGTCCGCGAGGATCCAGACGCATAACCGGCCGTCAGCTCGTCCAGCGTCACATCCGCCAGCGGCGCGATCGAATACGCATGCACCACCTGTGTGACGTTGAAGGTGACGTCCGCCATTTGATCCGCTTTGACCGTAACGATTGTCGTATAGATGCCTGGCGCCAAGCCGTCCTTCGCTTTCAGCTTGATCGCCGTCTCAGAGTAATTGTCGTCCAGCACCGTCAGTCCCGGCGGCTGCGACAACGCAAACTGATCCGGATTGCCGAGCGTCACCGTTACATTTTGCAACACCCCTACGCCCGTCCGAGTCAAGCGGACTTCTCTCTCCTCCTGCGAACCCGAAGCATAGCCGGCATCCAGCTCATTCAGCGTAATATCCGCGACAGGCTGCATCGTAAACGACGGCACTTCGTTAACCGCAAAGCCCTTAATTTTGTCCCCGCTGTGAACCTCATACAAGTTTGAGCCATCCGCATTCATTCTGTAAATCGTCACCCGGTCGTCGTAAAATTCGGAAGACACCGAAAAGTACACCTTGCCGGATACGGAATCGTAATCGATATGTTTAATGAGTTCATTGCCATTGGGCGAATTGTACAATATGCTGGCGTTGCCGGTATTCAAGTCGATGACGCCCACCTGATTCCCAACCGTGTAATACATTTTTCGATTCGCTTCATCGACTTCCAAATCCGTCGTATAACCGCCGAAATCGGATTTGTACGTCGTAATTTCCTTCGTGGCCATCGACATGCGATAAATGACGGCCTCTTGAGGATTAATTCCCTTCAATCGAAAAAAATAGACGTAACTGCCCGTCGGATCCGCCGCTATACCGAACATCGACGCATAGACGCCGGGATCCTCGAACAGCGTTTCCACGTTTCCGTCCTCGTGCATGACCCGAAGGCGGGATTCGATCGTCACATCTCTGACCAGACTGTCCGAGAAATACAGCTTCCGGTTCGTCCGGTCAAAGTCCACATATTGAACGAATTTTTCCGAGTTGTAGGACTGAACGATCGACCGGCTCGCCAGATCGACTTTATGAACATTAAAATCCCGGTCCGCATAATACAAAAAGCCGCCGTCCTGATCGATATCGATCGTTGTCGGATACCTAAATCCCGATGTGCCTTGGGTCACCAGCGTCGTGACGTCTCCGGTCGTCAAATCTTTCATCTGAACGTTAGCCGAATTTTCGTTAGAAAAATACAAATACGGCGTCGTCCCCGCGCTCGCCTGAACCTCCGCTCCGCGCATCGCTCCCGGAACGGCGAACAGCCCCAGAACAACTGCCGCGCCGATGAGCGCCTGCAGCGCCCTGGAGCGCATCCTTTTGCCGCCTAAACCGACCAGCGCGCGAAACCAACGTACCTTCGCCCGCAGCCTGCTGTTTTCCCTTTTCATTGTCTCACTCCATCGCGTTCAAGATCACATCCCGTTAATGACGTTAATAATCTAGCAGACCCAGTTTAAAATCCGTTTAAAAACCGCCTATTTATTTTCTGTAAATTTATAGCCGAAGCCGCGCACGGTCTGAATGTAGACGGGACGCTGCGGGTTTTTTTCGATTTTTTTGCGCAGATTGCGAATATGGACCATGACCGTCCGCTCGTCGCTTCCCTTGTCCAGCCCCCAAATCTGCTCGTACAGCTGCTCGACGCTGAACACCTGATTCGGCCGCCCCGCCAGAAACAGCAGCAGCTTGCGCTCCATCGCGTACAGCGAGACGGGCTTGCGGTCGATCCGGACCTCCAGGCTGTTCGCCTCGATTTCCAGCCGCTCGTCCTGCCACAAGTAAGCGGCGGAAGCCTTCCGGGAGGCCGACGCGCGCCGCAATTGCGCCTGCACGCGCGCGATAACGACGTTCGGGTCGAACGGCTTCGTAATATAATCGTCCGCTCCAAGCTGCAGGCCTTGGATGATATCCTCCGATTCCCTTTTGCAGCTGATAAAAATAATCGGTATGTCGCAGGTCCGGCGAATTTGCTCGCACACGTCCAGGCCGTCCCGGCCCGGCAGCATCATGTCCAGAAGCAGCAAATCCGGCGCTTCCTTCTTCGCCAGCGCGAGCGCTTCTTCCCCGTCGCCCGCCGCGATTACCTCGTAACGATGCCGCCGCAAGTAAAGCATCAGCAGCTCCCGAATTTCGCTGTCGTCCTCTACCAGCATCACTTTGCCTTCACTCATCGCCATCCTCCTCCGGCTCATGGTCCCCGGCCGTCCCGAAGCGGACAGGCAGGGCAAAATAAAAGCGGCTTCCTTTCCCTTCGACGCTGAGAACGCCGATTTCCCCTTGGTGATGCGCCACAATCTCCTTGCAAATGGCCAGTCCGAGCCCAAGGCCGGATTCGCCTGGCCGGGCCTTGTCCGAACCCCGATAATACCGGTCGAAAATATGCTCCTGCTCCGAGACCGGGATGCCCTTCCCCGTGTCGGCCACATGGACGACCGCTTGGCCTTGCCGTTCGGTTTCCCGCACGATTTCGAGCGTTACCGTAACGGTTCCTCCTGGCGGCGTAAACTTTTTGGCGTTCATGATCAGATTCGCATACACTTGCTCGATCCGGACGGCATCGATGTCCGCATAGACCCCGCCTTCGCCATGCCCGTCTTCCTTGCCGAAGCCGACCGCCTCGAAGCGGCTCGTCAAGCCGCCGTCCGCGATGGCCAGCTCGTATTTGCGGTACAGCTGCCGCATGTACGGGAGGATCGCCTGCTTCTTCCTCTTGAACGGAATTTGCCGCGTCTCCAGCTTCGTCAGCTCGAACAAATCCTCGATGACTCTCTCGAGCATATCCGCTTTGTCCTTAATAATCGTCCAGTACCTGGCGTCGTGCGGCGAAACGAGCTTGTCCAAAATGGCGATGACATACCCTTTAAGCGAAGTGAGCGGCGTCATCAGTTCATGCGAAATGTTCGCCAGCAAGCGGCGCCGGAATTCTTCCTTGCGAGACAGCTCCTCGTTGCGCTGCTCCAGCGTCCGGTTCATCCGCTCCAGCTCCGCCGTCCGTTCGCGAACCTTGTCCTCCAGCGACTCGTTCAGCGCCGCCAGCTGCTGCGACAGATTTTCCGCCCGGGCAAACGCTTTGGCAAACAGAATCGCCATATTCGCCGACTGGGTAATCAAGAACAGCAGCAGTCCGAGCGGCGCCAAATCACCGACCTTGGTCATCAAGCTGTAATAGAACACGTCGTTGACGATGCCGGCGCATAAGCAAACGATGCCGACCATGTTAAGCAGAGAACCCGGACGCTTCCGCCTTGCGGCCAGCAGATAGACGTACAGCATATACCCGACGGTCGGCAAGATGACGACGTAAAAATATACAAACAGCAATTTCGTATATACGATGGCCGGCGTCAGCGCAATGAGCGAGCAGTATAGGCCGGCGCACCATTGAGACAGCGTCGCGAACCGTTTGCCCGATTCCTCGGGGTACCGCTCGTATATAAACAGAACCAGCAGCAGCAGGCTGCCCATCGGGCTCAAATATTCAAGCTTGATCGCCAGTTCCCAGCTCATCCCCGGAAACAGCGCCACCGCCATCACTTGGCCGACAAACGATATTCTTACGGCCATCAATGTGCAAATCATGCCAAAATACAAATCCGAACGCGACTTGCGCCGCGAAAAGTACAGCATCAGATGATAAAAGCCCATAATGACCAGGCAGCCGAACAACAGCATCTCGTACATGCTTGCCGATTGATGGCGGCCCGCCACCGCCTCCGCCGTCCCGAGCGAAACATCGTCCCAAATGCCGCCTTTGCGCTGCACGTCATTGGACACCTGGACGACCAGCTCCGCGACGCCAGTATCGGATTGGAAGTAGGCGATCGTCGGATACGTGGCCGGCTGCCGCTTGACCTTGCCGGGTTCCGGGGTTCCGCTGGAGGCCAGCAAGTCGCCGTTCACCCACAGCCGATATGCGGAGGCGATGGCGGGAACGGACAGCGCGAGCGGCTTCCCGGCCGCCTCGTCGGGCAGCAAAATTCGCAGCCGATAAGTAGCGTAGCCCTGGTTCGAAATGCCTTCCACGTCTGCTCGATAGGAGCCCCATGTGCCGGGGACGTGCACATAAGCGGGCTGGGGCAGAGCCTTCGTCGACGCCGGTCCGTTCCCTTGCGTACGGCTCTCCAAGCTGCCCGCACGGGCGGCATTCCCGGGTCCGGCCGGACGGTCCGCCGGCTCCGAGGGCGGATCGCCGCCCGGCTCTTCCGGAAGGCTGTCCCCCGGCAGCGCAGCCGGAATGTCGGCCGGCTCCAGCAGCCGCTCCCAATAGAGCTCCCACTCGCCCTCCAGCGGAACGATCCCGTCCTCCGCCGCCTTCCAGCCGCGCAAATCGATCACGCCGCCGCGGGCTTGATAATCGGCCGTACCGGCTTGGGGCCTTTCAGCCACACCGCTGCGGGCTTGATAGTCTGCCGCACCTTCTTGCGGCCATTCGGCCACGCCGCCGCGGGCTTGATTATCGGCCGCACCTTCTTGCGGCCTTTCGGCCACGCCGCTGCGGGCTTGATAGTCGGCCGCACCTTCTTGCAGCCTTTCGGCCGCATCAACCGGCGCGTTGCTCGCATTAGCCGCGAACAAGCACAGGAGCAGCATGAAGCCTATGATGGTAACCGTCGACCGTTTCATCGCATCCATTCCCAACGCATAACGTATGTACTCTACTCTTTTACGATAACCGATCATGTCGAAAAATGATAGAACAAGGCGAAAATGCTGCCGCTTAAAAAACGTATACACGGACCAAGGACCGCCCGAAGCTGCCGCTCCGAAACGGTCCTTGCGCCATTACTCTATCGTTTCCCGCCATCCGGCTGCCTGCTCGACCTTCCCGGCTCTGCGTTTGTCAGCCGCCGATCCATCCCGCTGCGTGCAGCAGACGATAAACGATCGCAGCCGTTTCCGCCCGACTGATCGCCTCTCCCGGTCGAAGCCGTCCGTCCGCACCGTTCACCAGCCCTTGGGCAATGGCCGCCGCCGCCGGCTCTTTCGCCCAGCCGCTCACGTTCGCGCCATCGGCGAATGCGGCCAGCACGGCATCGGCGTCCGCCGATTCGGCGTTCAGCCCCGCCGTCTTCATCGCCCGTCCGATCATGACCATCGCTTCTTCACGGGTAATGACGGCCGACGGCCGGAACGAGCCGTCCGCATAGCCGCCGGCGATGCCGTATTTCTGTGCGGCCGACACGGCGGGGGCATGCCAATCCGCTTCCCGGACGTCCTTTGGGAGCTCCCCGGCTCCGCCGGCGGGCAGCCCCAGCGCCCGAACGAGAATGGCGGCAAATTCGGCGCGCGTAATGGCGGCATCCGGTTGGAATCGGCCGGGGGCCGCGCCGTTCAACACCATTCGGGAAGCCAGCTCTTCAATAGCTGCCCGGCCCCAATGACCGGCCGTATCTTCAAAGGCAACCGTCCGCCCGATTACTGCATAAGTGCCGCTCTTTAAGCTGTATGCCGCCGCCATGACGGCATCGCCGCTCTCGATCAAGCGGGTCGGCACATGACGGAGCGTTCCGTCCTCATCCACCGCGACCGCCGTAACCGTTCCCCGGTTCCGCCCGTTCGGAAGCGGAATTTCCATTTGCACATGCCGCGAGAACTCGTCCATCCGTACCGACCGGCCGGCATGCTCCGCCGAAACCGTAAATTCGAACGGCGGCGCGACGACCGCGAATCCTTGTTCCTTCGCATGGCGCTCCAGCCGCTCCGCCTTCGACGGATCGCCGGCAGCGACGGCTATTCGCAAGTTCATCTCACTCCGTCCGTCTTCGCCGGACCACTCCTCCGGCGAGCGTTCAAGCGCCGGCAAGGACAATCGTTCGGCGATCCGTTGCGCCGAAATTTCCGCTGCGGGCAGAAGGATATGGCCGTCGGGCGTTCGCAAGACGAACATGCCCCGCTTCTCCTCCAGCGCCTGAATAACGCCGCTGCTCAACCGAACGGCGGTTTCGTCCGCCTCCGTATCGATCGGCACGACAAGAACGGCAGGGCTCGCCGCTTCCTTCAGCCTTGAGACCAGCTCGTCCGAATCGAAGGTAACGACAACCGTTGCCCGTCCGTTTGAAGCTTCCACTTCGCTTTTCGCAAGACGCTCCAGCAGCATGTCGTTCAAGTAAACGCCCAGTCTGTCTCTGCTCTCATCCGGCATCGGGAGGACCGGAGGCGGAGGAGGCGCCTGCTGCCGGGTAACCGTCACTTCGTAGCTTTTGGTTGTGACCCCGTCCTGCGCCGTTACGACAATGGCGATGCGGTTTTCCCCCGTTTGGAGCATCACCGGCCCGGACTCCGACCCGCTGGCTGCCGCGATGCCGCCGATCGTTAACGTTGCGCCCTCATGAGCGGTTTCGGCGGTTACGGACAGCCGCGCTGCCCCATACGGCACGGTTGCCGTGTATTCGAGAGTATCCGTGTCAAATTCGGGTTCGATGGAGCCGGCCGACAACGCCAGGCTCCTCAAATCGGCGTTCACGCTAGCCGCCCGGTTCACCGTAATGGTGTACGTTGCCGTATCGACTCCGTTTTCCGCCGTTACGACAACGGGAATCGCATTGCTCCCTACGGTTAAGGCCACATCGGCGCCTGAACCGCTCGCGACCTCTTCGCCGTTTATCGTCAGCCTCGCCGCCTCATGCTCTGCTGCTGCTGTGATCGTTATCGCTGCCGTCTCGTGAACAACATCCGCTGCGTATGTCCGCGTATCGGCAGCAAACGCCGGATCCAGCGAACCCGGATTGACAGCCAGGCTTTCCAGCCGCGTATTGTCCGAAGCTTCCCTCACGACCGTAATGGCATATACGAGCGTCGTCGTCTGGTCTTGGGCCGTAATCTCCACCTCGATTACGTTGGAGCCGACGAGCAGCGCAATATCGCCCGCCGCCGGCTGGCCGTTAGCTGTAATGGAACTGACAACTGCGGCCGGGTCGGCAGGAACGGCATTCACCCGCGTCAGAGCTGTCTCGTTCGGCACCGCAGCCGTATACTCGTACGTGTCCGCATGCACCGGCTCGTTCAGCGGGATGCCGTCCAGCGACAGGCTGCCGAGAGCCGCGTTGCCGGACGGAGCTCTTGTCACCTCGACGACGTAGGTTAGTTCGGTCGTATTGTCCTCCGCCGTTACTTGCACTTCGATGCGGTTGACCCCGACCTTCAGCGGAATCGTGCCGGCGGCCGGCGCTCCATCTGCATATACCGCGTACGACGCCTTGACATCGTTCGCAACGGCCGTTACTTCGGTTGACGCCGTTTCATGCGGCACGCTGACCGTATATTGGTACACGTCCGCATCGAAGGCCGGCTCCAGTTCGCCTGCGGAAACGGTCAATTCGCGCAAGGCGGCATCTTGGGACGGATGCACCGTCAAACGGACGGCAAACGAAACATCCGCCATCTGATCCGCCCTGACCGTGACGATGGCCGTATAGCTGCCCGTCTCCAGACCGGCTCCGGCCTGCACCGTAAAGCTTGTCGAGGAAGTGGCGTCATCGAGCCGGTTCGCGGTTGGAGGAACGAGCGCAAACGCTCCGCTGTCTCCGCCGCTCAAGCTGACGGAAAGGTTGTTCAGCACCCCCGTTCCCGTCCGCGTTACGGTGATCGTCTTCGACGAACCCTCCGAATAGCCGGCCGTCAAGGCATCCAGCGTCGCATCGGCGATCGGAGCGACTGTATAGGAATGATGGACGGTTTGCGTCACCTCGAACGTCTTGGGCGTTTTATGCTCCGCCGTTACCGACACGATCGCCCTGTACACGCCCGGCGCAAGACCGGTCCGGGATTTCAAGGCGAAAGTCGTCGACGGCGTGGCGTCGTCGAGCGTCGTCGCTGCGGGCGGATCGATCTCGAACGCATCCGTATCCCCGCCGCTCAGCGCGACGTTCAGATTGTACAGCGTTCCTTGTCCCGTCCGCGCAACGGTGACCGTTCTCGACGATCCTTCCGCATACCCGGCCGTTAAGGCGTTCAGCGTCAGATCCGCCATTTCGGCGATATCCGCGGAGTACACCTCTTGCGTCACATAAAAAGTAACATCGGCCATCCGGTCCGCCTTCACCGTGACGGCGGTCGTATAAACGCCCGGAGGAAGATCGTCCTTCGCTTTCAGCTTGAACGACGTTTCGGAAGCGTCGTCGTCAAGCGTCGTCAGCGCAGGCGGCTGCGTTATGACAAAATGGTCCGAATTGCCGATCGTTACCGACAATTGCTCCAGCCGGCCGACGCCCGTCCGAACCAGCTGTACTTCCTTTTCCTCCTGCGTCCCCGGCAAATAACCTTCCCCCACTCCGTTCAGCGTCTTATCCGCAATGGGCCGAAGCGTAAAGGACGGCACTTCGTTTACCGCAAATCCTTTAATATTGGAGCCGGTATGGACCGGATACACGGCCGAACCGTCCGCATTCATGCGGTAAATGGTAACGGAGCTGTCATATTGATTGTTGGACAGAGCAAAATAAATTTTGCCCGAGGCGGAATCGAAATCGATATGTTTGATGTAATTATCCGCATTGCCCGACGTATACAGCGTTTGCTCGGTTCCGGTATTCAAATCGACCGCGCCGACCGTATTGCTCACCGTATAATAAAGCTTCCGGCTGGCGGAATCGATCACCATGTCCGTATAATTGCCGCCGATACCGGTCTTGTAAGAGGCCACCGCCTTCGTTGCCGCCGACATGCGCATGAAGCTGTTGTGATGAACCTCGGCCCCCGTAGATTGAAAGAAATAAACGTTGCCGCCCGTCTCGTCGACAGCCGTTCCCAGAATGTTCGAATAATTGCCGGTCGGCGCATAGAGCGTTTCGGCCGTATGTCCGGGATTCCATACTCTCAGTTGGGAGTTCTGTGTCCAATTAGCGGTATCGATCAACGTGCTCGTAAAATACAGCTTGCCGGAGGAACGGTCCAATGCCAAGTAGTTGACCTTATTTCCAGCATCGATCGTACCGACGGTTGCCGAATCGGACAATCTAATCTTGGAAATATGTTGGTTTGTATCCGCATAAAAAATATGGCCGCCTTCCTGATCGACCTCTATCACCGTCGGGGTTGTGGTAAAGGTAAACCCGCTGTCCACGATCGTCGTCATCGACCCGTCCGTCAAATTCATCATTTTTACGGTCGACATATGAAGATTACTGTTCGTTATAAACAAATACGGCGTCGCATTCGCCCCGCTCGCATGCGCCTCCTGCCCCCGCAGCGCGCCCGAGACTGCAAGCAGAACCATAAGCGCCGCCGCGCAGCTTATCGCAAGCAGAAGGCGGCAACGGATCGTTATGCTGCGCGACGCGGCCACGGGAAGGGAAGCGTTCGCCGTCATCGTTTTGTTCATCCTTTTCATCGTCTCACTCTCACTCCATCTCTTCTGTATTGGGATTCGTCCAAGCTTTGTCGTTCATAATCTAACAAACCCAGTTTAAAACCGGTTAAAAAATTCATTTTTTGTTGATTTCTTCTGCCAAACCGCTATAATACTGTCTAACATCCATGAACGGGAGAGTAGCGATCAGTCGCGTCCAACAGCGAGCCGGGGCGGTGGAAGCCGGCGGACGAACGATTGGCGAAGAGGACCCGGGAGATGGCTTTCCGAACCGGAGGCCGGCCGCCGCAGCGGACGCCGCCCCAGTAGGAAAGTCCGGCTGAGGCGCCGTTACCGCATAAGCGATCCGAAGCTGACAGCCGCAATTCGCACAGCCGCGCGCGATTCAGTCCAGGCGGACAGCTTGGCCGCATGGCATGGCGTACCGCGAATGACGGGCTGGCCGTACGCATTGGCAGACCGCACTGGCGGGCGGGCCGTACGCACTGGCAGACCGCACTGGCGGGCGGGCCCTACGCATTAGCGCACCGCTATTGGCGGGCGGGCCCTACGCATTAGCGCACCGCTATTGGCGGGCTTGGCCGTACCTTCGGATAATTGGAGTGGCACCGCGGGATTACCCCCGTCTCTAAACGAGACGGGGGTTTTATGTGTTTGCAGCCAAACAACCGTTCCAACGGACACACACGCTCTAAAGTTCCTTGCATACTCAAACCCATTATTTGGGCTCGATTAGCAACCGTCAGGTTCGTTACAGTTACGGCGAGGCTACGGCGAGGGTTACCGCGATGCTACGGTGAGGCTACGGCGAGGTTACGGCGAGGATTATGGCGAGTAATGTAACGAACCTCAGCGGGCTTATTTGCACCAAAATGGCCGCTTCAGAAATCTAATGAACGCCAGCGAGCTTATTGGCCCAAAAGTGGGGGCATATCGTCCGAAAATCGGTTAATAGCATCTCTAAGGTTCGTTACTTTTTCAAGCCGCTCATTTTGGCTCGATTAGCAACCGTCAGGTTCGTCACAGTTACAGCGCGGGTTACGTCGAGGTTACCGCGAGGGTTACCGCGAGGTTACGGCGAGGCAATGGCGAGGGTTACCGCGAGGCTACGGCGAAGGTTACGTCAAGGTTACTGCGAGGCTACGGCGATGGTTACCGCGAAGTTACGGCGAGGGATCCAATATCCGCTCCATAGCTGCGCCTATCCGTTACCGTTCAAACGAACAAAACACGTAATATGTTAAGGAGGTTAACTTTTATGCTGGTTAACAAACTGTCCGGGCTGCTGGAGCCGCAGCTCCCGCTTACCCGCGAAGAAATCGCCGGGCTGCTCGAAATTCCGCCGAACGCGGATATGGGCGACGTCGCCCTGCCTTGCTTTGCGCTTGCCAAGAAGCTGAGGCAAAGTCCGCAGCAGATTGCCGCGGCATTGGCGGAGCAGCTCAACGCGGCATTCACGCGGCCTAACGCCGAGCCGCCTTCCGGCTCCGTCGCATCGCCAACGTTCGAGGCGGCGGCCGCCGGCCCGTACCTGAACTTCAAGCTGAACCGGCCGGCATTTGCCGCCGAACTGCTGCATGCCGCCCGTTCCGGCGAACTGGGGCGTGTGAGCATCGGAGACGGCGAACGCGTCATTATCGACATGTCGTCGCCCAACATCGCCAAGCCGTTCGGCATCGGCCATCTCCGCTCCACGATGATCGGCAACGCGCTTTACCGCATTTTAAGGGAGGTTGGCTATGAAACGGTCAACGTCAACCATCTCGGCGACTGGGGCACGCAATTCGGCAAAATGATCGCCGCCTATTTAAGATGGGGCCATGAAGTCGATCTGGACGCGCACCCGATCAAAGCGTATTTGGAGCTGTACGTCCGGTTCCATGACGAAGCGGAGAAGCATCCCGAGCTGGAGGAGGAAGCGAGAGGCTGGTTCAAAAAGCTGGAGGAAGGCGACGCGCAGGCGGCGGAGCTGTGGCGTTCTTTTATCGAGGAGAGCCTGAAGGAATTCCGCAAGCTGTACGACCGGCTAGGCGTAACGTTTGACCATTACTTGGGCGAAAGCTTCTACAACGACAAAATGGATGCCGTCCGGCAGCTGCTCGAGGAGCGCGGCCTGCTGGAGGAAAGCGACGGAGCGCAGGTGGTGCGGCTCGACGAATACGGGATGCCGCCGTGCATCATTGTCAAGTCCGACGGCACGTCCATCTACGCGACGCGCGACCTGGCGACGGCGCTGTACCGCCATGATGTCATGGGCGGCGGCCGGCTGCTTTACGTCGTCGGCGGCGAGCAGTCGCTGCATTTTCAACAAGTGTTCCATGTGCTGAAAAAGCTGGGTTACCCGTGGGCCGGCAAGCTGCAGCATATTCCGTTCGGTCTCATGAAGCTGGAGGGGCAAAAGATGTCCACCCGGCGCGGCAAAGTCGTGTTTCTGGAGGACGTGCTGAACGAGGCGGTCGAACGGGCGCTGCGCAAAATAGAGGAAAAGAATCCGGCGCTCCCGAACAAACAAGAGGCGGCGGAAGCGTTCGGCATCGGCGCGGTCGTGTTCGGCGACCTGAAAAACTCGCGCACGCTTGACGTCGACTTTTCGCTGGAGGAAGTGCTGAACTTCGACGGCGAGACCGGTCCGTACTTGCAATATACGTATGCCCGGACGGCAAGCATTTTGCGCAAGGCGGACGCCGACTGCGCCGAAGCCGACTCAGACTTCGACTATGTCCCGGCCGCCGATCCGCACGCCTGGGAGCTGCTCAAGACCGTCTCGCGTTATCCGGAACGGCTGCGCCAGGCGGCGGAGCGCTGCGAGCCGTCGGTGCTCGCCCGGTATTTGCTGGAGCTGGCGCAAGCCTTTAACCGGTTCTATCATCATGTGAAGGTGCTCTCGGGCAACCCCGCCGAGCAGCGGATGAAGATCGAGCTGGTACGGACGGTATCGGAGCTACTGCGCAAAGGGCTCGAGCTGCTGGGACTGCAAACGCCTCAGGAGATCTAGTCCTTGCCCGGAAATGGATGTTCCGCAGCTCCGGCCGTCCCGCACGAACTATTTGCAACACGATTTGTAGAGCAGCTTCCGAACATGAACGTCCCGGCTCTGATTTACGAGATGTCCGGATGAACGCATCCCGCTAAAAACTATCATGAGGCTGCCCGGTAAGCGCGGCGGCCTCATGATTATCAGTATTAGACTACAATGAATCCAATTGCTCCGGCAGCGTTGTCCAATGATCTTCAATCCAATGCATCTCGTCGACAAACCGGCCCAGCAATCCTCGCAGTTCACTTTCGGCACGAACCTCCGTACGGAGCCACCAAATAGATTCAATTAAATACAGCATGCGCATGGCCCGGGTGAGCGCGCCTCCCGGCATTTCTGAATGGCTGCGATACCCGTCCATAAAAGCTCGAGCGGAGTCCACCCGGATTTGACCGTCCCGCAAAGAACCCGACAAGACGGCACGGGCCACATCGATTTCGGGATACGCCATCGTCATTCGATCAAAATCAACAATGCCGGCCAATCCCCGCTCATGCAGCAGCAAGTTGTCCACCCATAAATCCCAATGCAGCCACCCGGTCGTAGAAGCATCGAATTGTTGAAAATCTAGGGAAGCTACAATGGCCGATGACCGCCTGAGCCATTCCATTACAACTTGATCTCCCGCCTCTTGCGCCTTGTCCCAGTTCGCTTGCCACTCTCGCAAGTACGCCTCCCGATCCGGACTCCATGCCGGCTTGTCCAGCGGCGGTATGAATCGCAGCCATTTATGCATTCGTCCGGTTGCGATGCCTAATTCATACATTTGAGCGGAATTTAAGCACCCTGCTTGAGCCGTATAACCATCCACCCAATCCAGTACCGTATACAATAACCCCGATGGCGTTTCCTGAATAAACCGCTCGTGATAGGAATAGACCCCTGGGCATGGTATGCCGGCTAAGCTCATCCCTTGCTGCAATTGAAGCGTCTTCTCCATCGCGCTTCTTCTTTCAGGGCGGCTATGCAGCTTATACCGGTCCGGATGGTAATACTTCACAAAAATTGGCTGATCACCGGTTTCCATCTTCCATTTGACATTGAGCCAACCCTTATCGATGGGCGTCATTTCTCCCACGGACAGTCCGAACCGGTCTTTAAGCTGAGCCGCGATCTCCGCTGCCCAACGTTCCTGTATCTCTTTAGTCATAGGATAACCTTTCGAGAGCATCATGGACCGCAACTAATCAACGAATAGGCCCATGAGAGTATGATTTTTCTTTTTTTCGATACTTAAATAAGCCTTGCTCGCCCAACTGTCTAGCTCACGATATTCAAGTTCCAATCCACTATCCATAAGGGGAGTAATAATTTTGTCCTTTATCCACGGTTCCCAAGTGTCGCTATGCAGTCCGACCCAGTTATAGTTATTTTTTACGACGATAATCTGTTCTTTGTAATCTTCTGAGCTATCGATAATAACCATATTATCCGATATCTTCATTAAGTCAGGCACTAATGCCATGCTTCTCGCATATCTTGCATGAATCTTGTCCACAGGCACGTCATGGCCCCCTTGCGAGTGACGCCTAGCTACCCTGCTGACATTAATATCGGGATCTTTTGTTGTGATGTAAATACTTTCAATTAGGTAACCAAGCTTTTTGGCGCGGCTGAGGAAGGAGATCTTTTCGGGCGTGGAAAGGACCGTTTCGAAACAAAAGGGTCGTCCTCTCATGAGCAGGTCATTCCGAATATCTTCGCAAAATTGCATTGCCGAGATGTAACGTTTCTTGTGGTCAACAATTTCGTCAAATAAGGACAATTTAACTGCTTCATCGGGGCTTATATACTCCCCCGGATAATAGGGGGAGTTTAGTATTTTGTTTACCGTAGTCGATTTCCCTGAACCGTTGGGACCAGCCAGTATTAACAAACGTTTATTTGACAGTTCAATCTCCCCGCTTAACTAAATGTTTGTACCTTTCAAAAACGGGGGTCGATTCTTCAGCCAGTTTTTTCGACACCTCTCGAAAGGGAGCAACAGGACCTTCTTGAATAACATTCAATGCCCTTTTTCGTGTCAAGATTCCTTTGTTTGTCACTCTGATTGCTGTAATCGTTCTAGGTGAAACAGCCCGATGCTTTATGCCGGAACGTCTAATGTCACTGATGATTTTTCTCAAGGCATCGTCATTTGCCCCTTCGCTTAAGGGTGCCGGTACAATCTTTTTTACTTTTCTTTGCTCAGATACACGATTTACATCTCTAATGTCTTGGGTAACTTTTTCAACCGCCCCAATCCTGCGGCCTGGTTTACTTATAGGAGTGTCTTTATGAGAAGAATGTTTCGTTTCCATGAGAACTCCTCCATTCAGAAAATAAATAATGTTCTTCACTGATAAGTATAACACAGAATCCTCAGGGGTTAAGTTGCATCCCATCAATGACCGCTCTCATTCGGACAAAAGACCGTTACGGCTTGCCGAGCAATCCCCGCTCCAGGCAAGCGGCCAGCGATAGAGCCTTGGGGCCGGACGGGAAGGCGATCGTCACTTTGCCGTCTCCGACGCCTTCAATCGTGCCGACGCCGAATACGCGATGACGGACTTCGGCGCCGGGCGTCAGCTCCGACTCGTGACGGTAAGCATTCGGATCGGATCGGCCGGCCGACGACGCGGACTTCGACGCGCCCGGCTTGCCGTCGCGAACAATGACTCGCGGCGCGGCCCCGCCCGGGCTGCTGCCCCGTGCCCGGGCGGGCGCTCCGTCCGTCGACGCCGGCGGAACGCCGCCGCTGCGAATTGCCGTGCCGGCGTTCCCTGCGCGACCAGCGCCGCCGTTGCGAATTGCCGTGCCGGCGCTCCCATCGCGGCCAGCGCCGCCGCCAGGGCTCGCCGCACGGCGGCTGTCGACGCCGCTTCCGCCGCTTGGCCTGCCGCCGGCAACGCGGCGCGCGCTCTCCCGGCCTCGCCAATCCGGGTCCGCGATATCCCGCACGGCCGTCATAAACTCCGACTCCTCCGCCGCTTCCCCGTCCTTTTCCCGGTAGGCGATCAGCTCCAAATAAGCGCGGGCGCGGGTCATCCCGACATAAAACAGTCTCGCCGCTTCCTCCATCGGAGCTGCCGCCGGATCGTCCATAACTCCCTTGCGCTTGCGGTCGTCGGCCGAAGGAATAACGCCTTCCACCAGATCGATCATATAGACGCGGTCGAACTCCAGCCCTTTGGCGCTGTGAAACGTCGACAGCGTAACGGCTCCCGCAGCCGTTATATTTCCGCCCGCCGATATCGTCGACCGCCCGGTTTCCTCATCGCTTTCCATATTCGCGGCACCGGACGCCGTCCCTCCTGACGCCCGCACGTTCCGGGAACGGGAGCCTTTGACCGCCGCCTCCAGCTTCTTCAGCCGCTGCGCAAACTGTTCCAGCGTGTCCAGCCCTTCCGCGATATCCTCCAGCGTATTGAGGATGCCGATCAAATATTCTCTACGAAAGCCAAGCCGCTCGCACATCCGCTCGATCGCCTTTTCGTAGCCGAGCCGCGCCCGAATGACGCGAATCGCATGCAGCGGAGGCATATCCCGCAGCTGCCGAAACGTCTCCTTCGCCTCCTGCAGCAGCTTCACCTGGTAATCCTGCAGCTGCACGAACTGCAGCAAGTTGTCGAAGACCGACTCGCCGTTCCCGATCCCTTTCAACACTTCGATCTGATGTTTGCTGATATACCCCGACATTTTCGAATAAATCGCCTCCAGCAGCTCCGGCCGCCGGTCCGTATACGACATGCGCATAAAATTAAGGATGTCCTGCACGATCCAATGGGAGAAAAAGCGATGATCCGCGTCCTTGACGCGAAACGGAATGCCCGCCCGCTCAAACTCGTTCACAAGCGCGATCGACGAAGCGTTGTTCCGGTACAAAATCGCCGTCCCCGACAGCCTCTCCAACCGCTGCATTTGCTGCGCCAAATATTTGGCCTGGTACCGGAAGTCCGACAAGCTTCGAAATACGATCGGCCCGGCGGAGCCGTTCTCCGTAAACATCGACTTGGCATACCGGTGCTTATTGCGCCGGATAAACCGGTCGGCCGCTTCCACGATCTCCTTGGACGACCGGTAGTTTTGTTCCATGTACAGAACGACCGCATCGGGGTACAACTCCTTGAATCGGAGCAGATACCCCGGCTCCGCTCCCCGCCAGCCGTAAATCGACTGATCGTCGTCCGCCACGACGCACAGGTTGCGATGCTCCATCGCCAGCTTCTCGACGATGGCATGCTGCACGAGCGACGTATCCTGGCTTTCGTCCGTCAGCACATAATCGTACCTCCCGCGAAACTGGGCCAGCAGGTCGGGCTCGCTGTCCAGCACCTCATTGGCCACGGTCAGCATGTCTTCGTAGTCGATAAGCCGCCGGCTGGGGTCCGCCCTCTTGAACGTCTCGTATTCCCGCACAATATCGGCCGCCCGCTGCACCTCGGCTTTGACGGAGGACCAGCGCTCGGGCGGAATCATTTTATTTTTCACATAGCCGATAAAGGCCGTCAGCCCGTCCATCTCGTCGTCGCTCATCGTATGACCCGTTATCCGCTTGTACAGCCCGCGCAGCACAAGCTTCTTGTTCAGAGGCAAGCCGCCCGCCTCTTCCCGGACGTCTCCGTCCGCCTGCGCCTCGCCCTCGATGATGCGGTATTCCGTTCCCGTACGCCGGCCGTGCATCCGTACGATTTCGTAAGCGAGACTATGAATGGTCGAAAACTCCGCCGCCGAAAGCCCGGGAAACATGCGGCCGAACCGCTCTTTCATTTCGTTTGCCGCCGCCCTGCTGAACGTGACGGCTTTGATCCGCTCGGGACGGACGCCCCGTTCCTCGATCATATACGCAATTCTCATCAAGAGCGTCGTCGTTTTGCCGGAGCCCGGAGAAGCCAGCAGCAGCAGCGGACCTGCCGTGCGCATCGCCGCTTCGCGCTGCGCATCGTTCAGGCGAATTCCCGCTTCCGCCCTTTTCCGTTCAAAAAAATCGCTCGCCTTGCCCATTTGCCGCATTCCTTTCATTGCGGGCCGCGCCGGGCCCGACAGGTTACCGCTATTATAGCAGAAAAAGACGGCTCGCCCGCTAAAGGGGGCACAGCCGTCTTGTCATTTAGTCGTCGTGGTCGTCGTCATCCCAATCATCATCGTCGTCATCGTCGTCATCGTCGTCATCATCCCAGTTGTCGTCCCAGTCATCGTCATCATCGTCGTCATCATCGTCATCGTCGCGGTCGACCTTGAGGATGCTTCCGTTCGCCGCATGGACGTCGACTTCCACCGTTCTGCCGTCAACAGAAAGCTTGACTTCATACAAGCGCACGCCGTCGTCCCGGTCCTTCTCGACCTTGACGACCTTGCCGCCGACGTGCTTGAGAGCGATTTGCGCCGCCTTCTCCGCGCCGATATCCGCTGCCGCGGCATTCGCTTTGCCGGATGAGGACGGCTTCGACGCAGCCGGCGGCGCCGACGCAGCCGGGCTGCCCGCGGCCGAAGCCTTATGGGTTCCGCTGTTTGCGGCTGCGGCCCGGTCGTCGTCATCGTCATCGTCGTCGTCCTTGACGCCGAGCGACTTGCCGCTGTAAGCGTCGATCCAGACGTCGACATCCCGTTTCCCGGTGTCGATTTCGACCTCGTAATACAGCTGTCCGTTGTAGCGCTCCAGCTCTACGCTTTCCACCCGGCCCTGCACGACGTTCAGCGCCAGCTGCTTCGCTTTCTCCTTGCCGATTCGTTTCGTTTGCGGCGGTTCGGAGGCCGCCGGGCTTGCCGGCAAGCTTTGCGCCGCCGTGTTCAAGGCCGCTTTCGGCGCTTGCGCGACCGCTCCTGTTGCGGCCTCTCCTCGGTTTTCCTGCGCGGAAGTCAGGCCGACCGTCCCGGCGCCGATGGCGCCCCCGATCAGCACGGCCGCGGACAAGATGCCGACCGCCGCCGCTTTGTTCAGCTTTCTTTTCATCGTTCATGTCCTCCTCAAGCTCTCGTTTATCGTTACAATCTCACTATACCCCCGATAAATGAGAGCCTTCTGACAGAAACATTAGAATTCGATGAGAAGGCGCTAATCGTCGTCGTCTTCGAGATCGCCATCATCGTCGTCGCCATCATCATCGTCGTCGTCATCGTCATCGTCGTCCCAGGTGACCGACATGACCGCTCCGGATATCCGGTTCACTTGCACGACGGCTTCCTTGCCGTCCCCGGTTTCGATCTCTACTAAATAATCGTTGCGGCTGCCGGCTTCCACATCCTTCACCGTGCCCGGAACTTGGCGCAGCGCAATCTGTTTCGCTTCCGCGGAGCCAAGCAGCGCCGGCGGTTTGGGCGACGGCTCAGGCGTCGCGGTTGTACCGGAGCCGGGCGATTCGGCCGGGCGATCCGTCGCTCCCGCCGCTGGTTTCGACGCTCCCTCCGTCGGGGCCGGCGTCGGCTCCGCCCCCGGAGTCGGCTCAGTGTCCGCCCCCGGCGTTTCCGGTCCCGGCGCAGGGGTTGCCGCTCCCTCGTCCGTTCTGGCGATGCTCACGACGGAGCCGTCCGTCCCGTCAACCTCCAGCACGTAGCTTCCCGTTTCCATCGTCAGACCGATCCGGTACACGGCTCCGTCCCATTCGGTCCGCGTCACTTCGCCCGGATATAAGCGGAGTACCGACGACAGCGCCTCTTCCTCGCTCAGCCGCTCCGCCCGAGCCCCCAGCTTCCATACGGCCGCCGCAGCCGCCGCCGCAAGCGCGCTGAGCAGCAATACGCCGCACGCAAGGACGATTATTTTACGCACCGTCATCAAGCTCCCTCCTTCTCTTGCCGCTTATTGTACCAGCCGAAGATGAGAATCCGGTGAGAAGCGGCGCCATCGTCCCTTGCGGCTGCGGCCGTACCGGTTCCAACGGCGCTTTCGCCCGGCGCTCGAGCTTGGCCGCAAGACAGCCGGCGGCTTCTACCGGCCCTCAGAGCTTGGCCGCAGGACAGCCGGCGGCTTCTACCGGCCCTCGGGCTTGGCCGCAGGACAGCCGGCGGCTCTACCGGCCCTCGGGCTTGGCCGCAGGACGACCGCCTGTCATGACCGCTGGGCGGCATCGCCCGCCCCGGTCGCGCCGCCCAGCGAGATGCGCGCCGTCGTTCCCAGCCCTTCAACGCTTTCCAGCTCGATTCGGGCGCCAATGGCATCCGCGATTTCCCGGGCAAGCGACAAACCGAGGCCCGCGCCGCCGCCTTGGCGGCTGCGCGCTTCGTCCACGCGGTAGAAGCGGTCGAACACTTTGTCCAGTTCTGCCTTGGGGATGCCGATGCCGCGATCCTGTACGGAAATCGTTCGACGGCTCCCGGCCTCCCCAACGGTGACCAAGATTGCTCCATCGCTGTATTTGCGGGCGTTATCCAACAAGATATACAGCAGCTGCTTCAGCTTCTGCTCATCCGTCAGCGCCTGGACCGGACGATCGGGAGCGATAACCTGCACCTCCCGATCGTACGCGCGCCGGAACGCCCGGGCGGACTCCTCGGCCAAGGCAGTCAAGTCCGTTGCGCTTATCGAAACGTTCCATTGCTCCCCATGCTTGGCCAGCAGCAGGAGCTGCTCCGTCATTCCCTTCAGGCGCACCGCTTCCGAATGAATCGCCTGCAGCGATTCCTCATACAGCTCCGGCCGATCCTTGCCTCTGCGGAGCAGCAGGCTCGAATAGCTTTCAATGACGGTCAGCGGCGTTCGGAGCTCATGGGAAGCGTTGGAGACGAACTGCTTCTGCCGTTCGAAGTTGTTTTCCAGCAGTTCCATCATGCCGTTAAACGTCTCGCCCATCGCATACAGCTCGTCCTTGGACCGACCGTCCTGCTCCAGCCGCTTGAACGCGCCGCTGCGCTGAATGTCCCGCATCGTCGCCGTCATATCCGATATCGGCCGCATGATAAGGCTGCCGAGCAGTCTCCCCGACAGCACGACCGGAACAAGCGCCGCCGCCGTCACGAGCAGCAGCACAAGCCGCAGCACCGCCAGCCGGTCCATGACCGCTTCCATGCTCTCGGTCACCTCGACATTCAGCACGCTGCCGTCGGCCCAGATGACGGGAACCGAAGCCAAGGCGTAGCTTCGTCCTTCAAAGCGGATCGCTTCGACGGTCTTCGTCTCGCGGTAAACCTCCGGGAGCCGGTTTAACGCCTGCTCGGAGGGCGACGTGACCGCCGCCCGGCTGTCTCCGTTCGGCGCGACCAGCCGCAGCATCCCGTCGACCGGGACGTAGGCGCGCAGCAGCTCCGCCTCCGGCAGCGCGCCCGCCGCCAGCCTTAATCCTTCGGACACGGCCGCCGCTTCCGCTTCGGCTTGCTTCAGCGCGCTGTCCGTCGACATTGTGCTGAACAGCAAATAGATGGAAACGTTCATGACGATCAGCAGGGCGGCAAATACGACCGAGGTGTACAAATGAATTTTATTGCGCAGCTTCATGCCTGTTCCTTCAGCACGTAGCCGACGCCTCGAACGGTATGGATCAGCGGCGGATCGAAGCCGTCGTCAATCTTCTTGCGCACGTAGCGGATATAGACGTCCACAACGTTCGTATCCCCGTAATAATCGAAGCCCCATACAGCCTCGATGATCTGTTCGCGATTCAGCACCTGCCGCTTGTTCTTCAGCAAATAGAGCAGCAAATCGAACTCCCTCGGCGTCAGTTCGATGCCGGAGCCTCCTCTGACGACCTCGCGCGTCTTTTCGTTCAGCCTCAGATCGGCCGCCTCCAGCCAATCCCCGTCCGCCGCGGGACCCGGCTGCCCGGCTGCCGGTCGCTGGCGAAGCGCGGCGCGAATGCGGGCCAGCAGCTCTTCGATTTGGAAAGGCTTCGTTATATAATCGTTGGCGCCTTGATCGAGTCCGGCCACCTTGTCCTCGACGGAGCCTTTGGCCGTCAGCAGAATGACGGGCGTGGCCGCGTCCGTGCCGCGAATGCGGCGAAGCAGCTCAAAGCCGCTCATGCCGGGAAGCATGACGTCCAGCAGCACGAGATCCCATCGGCCTTCGCGAAATCGGATCAGCGCATCGTGGCCGTCGGCCGCTTTTTCCGTCCGATAGCCCTCGCATTCCAGCTCGATTTCCAGCAAACGCGCGATTTTGGCCTCGTCCTCCACAATCAATATCGACGGTTGCACCGCTCATTTCCCCTCTCCAAATGACAGTTGCCGCTGCCTCCATGTATGGTTGCCAATATTCCGATTCCGGATATCCAGTCGGACGTCCGCTTCTTCTTGTCGCGCCTATCTTACCATATTCGTCACTGGAGTTAAATCGCCGAACCCGCTTTGGGCTGGGCGAAGCCGAGCAGGCAAGGCATTTCCCGACAAACGCATGCGCAAACGGCTGACGCCGTCCTCTGGAGACGCCGCCTGTGCAGGCTGAAGCCGTCCTCTGGAGGCGTTGCCTGTGCAGGCTGAGGCCGTCCTCTGGGGACGCCGCCTGCCTTTTCGCGTTGACAGATAAGCTCGGCATGGGGGAAGCATATCTTTTTCTTAAATGTCCAAAAAGCCCGAAAACGCATCTTCGAGCCCCTGCGCAGCTGTGCGTCAGAGCTTCTCAACGAAACGTTCGGGCTTCTGGATGAATTTGAAGCAAATAGGCGGCAAAGCAAGGCGCGCAGAGCGAGCGTTATTCCTCCATCACGTAAGCCAGCAGCAGAGCGGCGGTGCCGACGACGGCGTCGGCATGCGTCCGCTCCATGCCGTGGGAGGCATGGACGCCCGGGCCGAGCAGCGCCGCGCGGATATTGCTGCCGCCCCGGAGCGCGGCGGAGGCGTCGGAGCCGTAATGCGGATAGATGTCTACCGCATGCGGGATGCCCTCGCGCTTCGCCAGCTCGATCAGGCGCGACGTCATTTCGTAGTCGTACGGGCCGGAGGAATCCTTGGCGCAGATGGATACGTCGCGTTCCGTCGCGGACAGGTCGTCGCCGATCGCGCCCATATCGACCGCGATCATCTCCGTAATGTCCGCCGGGATATAGGCGCTGCCGTGGCCCACTTCCTCATAAGTGGAAATGAGCAGCTTCAGCGCATACGCCGGCGCCGACCCGGTGCGGGCCAGCCATTCCAGGCAGCCGAGCAGCGCCGCCACGCTGGCCTTGTCGTCCAGATGGCGCGACTTGATCCAGCCGTTCGGCAGCATGCGGGTGCGCGGATCCCACGAAATGAAGTCGCCGACGCCGATGCCCAGCTTTTCCGCATCCTCCTTCGACTGGACCGCTTCGTCGATCCGGATTTCCATATTCGCTTCCTCCCGCTTCCATTCGCGGGCGTCGCTGTATACATGGACGGACGGCTTGCTCGACAGCACCGTTCCCTCGTATTGGCGTCCATCCCGGGTATGGATGAGGCAATATTCCCCTTCTACCGTCTGCATCGCGTACCCTCCGATCGGCGTAAACCGCAGCATGCCGTTCGGCTTGATCGAACGAACCATCGCCCCCAGCGTATCGACATGCGCGGACAAGCCGATCGTCTTGCCGTCCGCCCGGCCGGGCACCTCAATGATTCCCATCCCTTTGGGCGTCCGGCTCATCTTGTAACCCAGCCGCTCGACTTCCCGGGCCATATAAGCCATAATGTCCATGCAAAAGCCGCTGGGACTCGGAATGCCCAGCAGCTCCTTCAACTGCCCGGAAATATAATCCCGGTTCAGCTCCGGCTTCAACGCCTTGGCCATCGTTCTTGCGCCTCCTTTGCCATATCCGCCGCATCCGGCTTCCGGCCACCCGCTTCCGGCTTCCTCCGGACAGGGTCTTGCCATCCTGACTGCGATCCATCGCCTTGGCCGCTCACACGCATCGCTCGGCTACGGCTTCCGCGGTCCCGTGCTTTGCCGAACGATAAGCTGAGGCTCGAGCGAGGTCAGCTTTTTCACCTTTTCCTTGTTCATCAAGCCCTTCAGCACTTGAACCGCCGCTTTGCCAAGCTCGTTCGCCTGCTGGGAGACGGTCGTCAGCTCCGGAATAAAGTGATGCGCCAGCGGAATATCGTCGAACCCGACGACGGACATATCGTCCGGAACCTTCAGGCCGGCTTCGGCCGCCGCCTTGATCGCTCCGATCGCCGTGTAATCGTTGACGCAAACGACGGCCGTCGGCTTCTCCTTCATATCCAGCAGCTTCAGCATTTGCTTCTTGCCCGAATCCATGGAGAAGCTGTCCGGCAGCAGCCATTCCTCCCGAACGTCCAGCCCTTCCTCCTTCATCGTCTTGCGGAAGGCCCGCAGCTTGATGGAAGTCGTCGTCATATGGCTTTCCCCGCCGATAAAGCCGATCTCCTTATGGCCCAGCTCGACCAAATGCCGTACGGCAAGAGCGGTTCCCGCCGATTCGTCCGTCGCGACCCGGACCAGATCGGTGTTGCGCAATCCCCCGTTGACCAGCACGGTCGGGATAACGCTTGCATGCTGCACCAGCTCCTGCACCAAATGGTCGTCGCAATGCTTCAAGTTTATTCTCCCGCCCAAAAAAATAAGGCCGTCCACGCGCTTCTCCCGCAAAATGCTCAGATATTCCGACTCCTTGGCGTAATCGCCGACCGAATTGCTGAGCAGAAACGTATATCCCGACTGCTGAGCTTCCTGCTCCGCGCCCGCGAACACTTCCGGGAAAAAGGGGTTGGTCAAATCGGGCACGATAACGCCGATAATGCCGGTTTCTTTTTTGAGCAGGCTTCTCGCCATCGCATTAGGCTGAAAATTGTATTTTGCGATTAGCCCTTCTATCTTGGCGCGGGTAGACTCCTTAACCGGAGCGGTATCGTTCAGCACCCGGGATACCGTGGCGACCGATACCTTCGCCTCTTTGGCAATGTCGTATATGGTGACCTGTCTCAAGCCTAACGCTTCCTTCCTGCTATCGATTCTCGTCATATTATAGCAAAAATCGGCCATATATTGTAATGCGTTACAAAGCCCGAAGATCGAAAGGGGCAGGCTCGTCGCTCAACGATCGTTCCTGCCCCGGCTGAAAGTGTCAGCTTTTTTTCTATTTGATTTGATCCAGCTTATGCCAATGCCGATTCGAATGGCCGTCGTACAGGAGGCGAACCGAGTCGGGCCGTCTGCCCTCCTCGTCGAACAAGATCAGCTCGTTGCCGGTTTCCTTCAGCCAGGCCATCGGGATTTTGTAATCCTCCTGCGGCCCGATTTGCCAATAACGGCCCAAATCCCGCCCGTTCAACAGCGCAAATCCTTTGCTCATGCCGGTCAGTCGCAGCTTCAGCCGCGGATTGGCCTCCTCCGGAATGGCCGGAAGATCGAATTCGCTGCGGTACCATGCCGGTCCGCGCCCGCTTTCGACAAGGTCTGCGCCTGTCCCGGCGGAGGCGGCGCCGTACGCTGTCCACGCCGCAAGCGGCGCAGCGGTCCGATCTCCCGCCGCTCCTGCCGGTCCTTCCAGCGGCGCCGACGACCACATGTTCAGCTTCTTCGATTTGTCGTAAATGTGAAGCTCCAGCCGGTTCAGCGGCGTTCGAGCCACCGGCATTTCGATCGTGTTGCGGCCTGCCGCCGCATAGGCGGAAATATCGACAGTATGGTAACTGAACCAGTTCTGGTAACCGTCCAGCGCGACCTCCTTGCCGTTGATCCGGAGGCCGTTCGTCAACGCGCCGACCAAAATAGCCCCTTCATCCTCCTTCAGCTCGAATGTGCGGGTTAACGGGGCGGCAAATTCCCCGGCATGCACCTCGTCCAATTGAACGAGACCTTCGCCGGATGTCCAGTCCCTGCGAAGATCGACGGCCGCACCGTCCATATAGACCGGGCCGAAAATGCCTTTTTCCTCGCCCAAATAAGGAGAAAAGTTGAGACTTCCCATATGCTGCACCAGAAGCTGAACCTTGTTGCGTCCCTGTTCCAGCCGAACGGCGGCGGATGCCGCGCCGACCTGGCTGATCATCGCCTGCTCCCGCCCGTTGACGTACAAACGCGCGGAATCCTGAATCGCCGTAAATACTAGAACGCTTTCCTGCTCCCGTGCGCACTCGATTTCGCTGCTGTATACGAGATAGCCGAATTCCCGGCCCAGCTCGGCAAATCCGCGAGGCCGCGAGGCCGTCTCGCCCGAGCCGTACGAAAGGTCCGCGGCTTGCCGTTTCCATTCGGCCAAGCTCGGCCGCGGCAAGGCGATGAGGCCGTTGCCGGCCTGCCAGGCTTCCGCCGCCGCATGGCCGGGGCCGCCTGCGGCCTCCTGGCCCCAGTCTCCGAGCAGAAGCAGGTCGGTATCGCCGTCCCCCGCCGCCTTGACGGTGCCGTCGGCGGCCAGGTCCACATCCTCGCAGCCGATCGCCCACCGAACGGCGCGATCCTGCTGCAATCTCCAGGCGCGATCCGACATATGGCCGCTGAGCGCGATCACTTCCACTTTCTGTCCGCCGACGCTCAACCGAATGCGCTGCGGCGTCTGGAAGCGGAAGGCGTCCAGATGCAGCTCCCGACCTTCTTGACGGATCTCGTGCCGGACAGACTGCTCGTTGTCGTACCGGATCGTCTGATCGGCTTCCAATACGATGTTCGCCCTTCCGCCGTCCTCTCCGGCCAAAATAACGGTTTGCACGTCCCCGAGCCGGTCGTTGCCGATCAGGAATGCTCCGCAGGTCAGCTTCAGGCCAGGCATAATCTCGTAACGGTCCAGAATCGGAACAATTTGTCCCGGCTTGATCGATACCGGAATCGTCCGGCCGCTCTCGAGCGTAATCGGGAACGTCTCCTTCTCCGGCCTGCGGCTTTCGGCAAACCAGAGCTTTTGCCCGTTCCGCTGCCGGCCCGCAAGCTTGACGCCCTCCCCGCCGCGCGCCTCATGACCGTCCGGCACCGGCTCCGACTCGAGCAAAAACCCGCTGAGCGCCTGCGTAAACAGGGATACTTTTTTGGCCGTACGATATTTGTTCGTCACTCTCCCATATTCCGACAAAGGCGCGTCGTAGTCGTAGGAGGTCACCATATAAATATCGCTGCTGCCGACCGTCCGGCCGCCGTAGCCTCCGAAGTTGGTGCCGCCAAAAAACATATAATGGCTGATGCCATCAAAGCCGGCGCGAATCGCTTCCATTATCCGCTTCTCGTACAGGTCGGCCGTCTTCTGCGTCGCCGAAGGCGCGCCCCAATGCTCGAACCAGCCGGTCCAAAATTCGGTGACCAGCTTCGGAACGTCCGGCTGCTTGCGCATCAGCTTCTCGTAATGTCCGTCCGCGCCGGACCAGAAATTCGCGCCTTCGATCGTGCCTTCCGCGCCGCCCTCGCACGTAATGAGCGGCACGTCGATGCCCCGTTCCAGCAGCCCGTCGCGCAGGCCGTTCATATACAGCTTGCCCGCCGCGTCGTCGGCCAAATAACCATATTCGTTCTCGACCTGCACCAGGATCACGCTGCCGCCCTGCGTAATTTGGCGGGCGCGAATGATCGGGGTAATGCGGTCAAAATATAAATTCACGTACTTGAGGTACGTTTCGTTGTTCGTTCTGAACTTAATGTCCGGCTTCGTCTTCAGCCAGTACGGAAATCCGCCAAAATCCCATTCCGCGCATATGAACGGACCCGGCCGGGCGATTACATAGAGACCGAGCTCGGCGCACAGGTCGAGGAAGGCTCCGCAATCGTTGTCGCCGTCGAAGTCCCATACGCCTTCCTGCGGTTCATGCACGTTCCAGGCGAAATAAGTGTCGATGCAGTTCATTCCCGCCAGCTTCGCCTTAACCAGCACCTCTCTCCATTCCTCCCGGGGCATGCGGAAATAATGAATGGCCGCGCTGTTCAGAAACACTCTCTCTTCTCCGACAATAAAGCTCTTCGCATCGTAGCGAAGCTGCGCGCTTTGCCCGGTTCGGCCCGTTGCCGTTTGTTCTCTATAACCTGCTAAAGTTTGCGTCATAATCCCTGTCCTTCCTTTGTATGAACGGCGGCTTCGGCCTTAGGCGGCATCCGGTCGTCCGACTGTGATGAAACGGGTTTCATTAACCCGGTAAAAAGACTGAAACCCCTGCCCAGCCGAGCCGCCATTTATGAAATGGGTTTCATTCTTTATGTATAAATTATAGAACCAGCTGTAAACGCTGTCAATGATGTTTGCCGCCTTCTCGCGACTTTGCCCGAAATCCGCTGGCCGGAGACACGCCGCCCTCATCGGGCGGCGTCTCTAGCCGCACACCCAAGCCGTCTTACAGCTTCAGCCGGAAGACTGCCTTGTTTTCCAGCCCGCGGATCGGCGGGGTCCACTCCTGGTCGGGCGGCGTCGACTGCAGCGCGTCCTCCGCCATCTGAAGCTTGGCGTCCAAACCGTCGATATGATGAAGCGCAACGGCTTCGGGCAGCTGCGGCTGCACCGGGCTTCCCCACTCGCCCAGATTATGATGGGACAGCACCATATGCTGCAGCGCCGTCACGACCGGAGCGCCCGGATCGATGTCCAGCTTAACCGCCGCCTCGGCGATCCAGTTGGACACCATGCTGATATGGCCGATCAGCTTGCCGTGGTTGCTGTAATCGCTTACCATGCCGTATTCGGATATCATCTCCTCCGGCTTGGCGATATCGTGAAGAATGATGCCGGCCTTCAGCAAATCCTCGTTCAGGAACGGACGCTGCCGGCACAGGAAATCTCCCAGCTCCAGCATGCGCGCCACATGATAGGCCAGCCCTCCGTAATAGGCATGATGAAACGATTTGGCCGCCGGAGAGGACGGCATCCGGTCCTTCACCTTGCCGAAGCAATACGAGACGATCCGTTTCATCTCCTCGTGCTTGATCGCTTCAATCGTATCGGTAATATAAGCGATGAGTTCCTTCGAATCGACCGGCGCGCTGCGGATAAAGTCGGTCAGCGATACGCCGTCCTCCTCCGTCGCCAGGCGCAGCCGGATAATTTTGACCTGAAGCTTGTCCCGGTAAGTTTGAACGACGCCTTGCACCTTGACAAGGCTCATCGGCACAAACGTTTCGATATCGGTTTTGCTTGCGTCCCAAAACTTAGCCGACACCTGCCCCGTCGAATCCGCCAGCACCAAATCGAGAAAATCTTTCGGATTGGCCGTATTGGTCAGCTTGGCCTCGACTTCCTTAATCAAATAATAGCCGACGAATTCGTCGCCGTCCTTCATATGCTTGATTTCTGTCGTCATGCGATCACTCCCTATCAACAGATTATCGCAGGCGGGAGCGTTTTGCATCTGTTTTTTGCTGCATGTGCCGATTTCCTCATGCCGCTCTTCTATCCTTGTTCTTATACTGCGCTTATCCCGGGGTCACGTCCCTTCCTTCCGGCCGAATCGTCCCGTGAACAGCAGCAGAAGGAACGACAACCCGATCGAACAAGCCGTCCAGGCCCAGGCCATCGCCGTTTGGCCGGTGTCGACAGCGACGTAGATGGCCGTCGGAATCGTCTGCGTCTTCCCCGGAATGTTGCCCGCAATCATCAAGGTTGCGCCGAACTCGCCCAGCCCCCGGGCAAATCCGAGCACAAAAGCCGTCACGACAGAACGCCGCGCCAGCGGCAGCGTAATATACCGGAATACCTGCCCTTCGTTTGCGCCGTTTGAGCGCGCCGCTTCCTCCAGCTCCCGGTCGACCCCGTCGAAGCCGGTTCGCATCGTTTGGTACACCAGCGGAAAAGCGACGACCGCGGACGCGATTACCGCCGCCCACCACGAGAAAATAATCGGAGCGTCAAAAAGCCTCTCGGCGAGCTGGCCGATCCAGCTTCGCCTTCCGAGCATCGTCAGCAAAACAAAGCCGACGACGGTCGGCGGGAGAACTAACGGAAGCATGAGCGCGGTTTCCAGCCATATCCGGCCCCGGAACCTGCTTCTGGACATTCGCCACGCGGTCCATATCCCGATCAGCGCCGCCGCAACGCTGGAGACGAGGGTGACTTGCAAGGAAAACAACACGGGGGGCCACAGCTCGGACCAATTCAAGGCCGCACCCGGCGCTGCGACAATAAAAGCGCTCATGGAGCTTTCCGGAAGCCGTACCGTTCAAAGACGGCCATGGCCTCTTCGCTTTGGAAAAAGGCCAGCAGCTCTTTCGCCATGTCGGGATGCTTCGAGGCGGCAACGGCAGCGGCGGGATAAAGGATGGGAGCGTGGCTGCCGGCGTCGACGGCGAAGGCGATACGGGCCTCGTCCGAAGCGATGGCGTCCGTCCGGTAGACGAATCCGGCATCGGCATTGCCCGTCTCGACGTATTGCAGCACCTGCCGCACGTCCTTGGCTTGCACCAGCTTACCCTGCAGACGCTCCCACAGCTGCTCGCCTTCCAACGCCTCCTTGGCATATCCGCCGGCCGGCACGCTTTCCGGAATGCCGATCGCAATCCGCTTCATGCCGTCTCCTTCCAAATCGCGCAAGCCTTTGATGTCGTGACCGCCTTCGGCCGGCACGATTACGACCAGCTCGCCAGCGAGCAGCTGAACGTGCGAGTCGGCAACCGCCAGTCCGGCATTCACGAATTCATCCATGTTTCGGGAAGCGGCGGAAATAAACAGATCGGCGGGTGCCCCTTCCTGAATCTGCTTCTGCAGCGTGCCGGAAGCGCCAAAATTGTAAAGCAGCTTCGTATCCTGATGCCGCTCTTCATATAAAGCGCCGATTTCCTTCACGGCCTCGGTCAAGCTTGCCGCCGCCGAGACGGTCAGCTCGACCGGCTTCTGCCCGCCGGAACGGTCTCCGGCGCCGCCGCATGCCGGCAATGCGAGAAGCGCAAGCAGCATAACCGCGGCCCGGAGCGTGTGCGCGCCCCCCCGGCTTCGATACCCGCTTTGCATGGCCGGTTCCGGCCGTCCTTCCATTTCTTTCGAACCCTGCCGTCTGCTTGTTATCCAACCGTGCATCTTCTCCCACTCCCTTTTATCTCTATGTATGGTTTCGTTATATTTAGATATAATTATATCTATTTAGTATGTAAATTGTAAATCGTTACGCTTGGCAAAAGCGGACCCGCTCTCATTCCCGCATGCGTTAAGTATGTTAAAATAAATTATCATTCGAACCGAATTTATGGAGGCGGAATCCGCATGTCTCAAGAGGTATCCTATACGGCCGAGGAAATCGCCAAACTTCTGAAAATATCGAAACTGACCGTCTACGATCTGATCAAAAAAGGGGAGCTTCCGTCTTACCGCGTCGGCAAGCAAATGCGGGTGGACGCTTCCGATCTGGAAGCTTACAAGCGGCGAAGCCGAACGGCGGCGCCGTACGCCCGCGGTCCGGAACGCGCGGCGGGCGCTCCCCCGGCCTATGACGGGCCTGCCGGGTTCGCCGCGCCATATGCAGGTTCGGCAGCGGGTGCCGCCGAATCTGCCGGCTTGGGTACGGCTGCAAGCGCCGCCCAACCTGCCGGCTTGGAGACGGCCCCGGAAGCTGCCGCCGGAGCGGCGGCGGGAACCTCCCGGCCGTCCGGAGCGGCGGCTTATCCGCTGACGGCGGGCGCTCCCGCGAGCTTGCCCGTTGTCATTACGGGCCAAGATATGAGTCTCGACATCTTGGCCCGCCATCTGGAGCAGGCCAATCCGGGCATGCGCCCCTTGCGTTCGCAAGCCGGAAGCCTGGAAGGATTGATCGGCCTGTTCAAGGGAGAAGCCGACGTGGCCAGCACCCATCTGCTGGACGGCGACACCGGCGAATATAATTTGCCCTATATTCGCAAGCTGCTCGTCGGTTTTCCGTACATCGTCGTCAACCTGCTGTCGCGGCAAGCCGGCCTGTACACGGCCAAAGGCAACCCGCTGGCGATTCGCGCCTGGTCCGACCTGGCCCGGCCGGGGCTGCGCATCGCCTGCCGGGAGCCCGGCTCCGGCGCCCGCGTGCTGCTGGACGAGCAGCTTCGCCTTCACGGCTTGAAGCCGGAAGGGCTGGCAGGCGGCCGCGTCTTGACGAATCATCTGTCCGTCGCCGCCGCCGTCGCCGCCGGCGAAGCCGATCTGGGCGTCGGCACCGAACGGGCGGCTTCCATCGTCGGCGGCGTCGATTTTGTCCCGTTGATTCAGGAGCGTTACGATCTCGTCATCGTCAAAAAACCGCAAAACGCCGCTTGGATCTCTTCGCTGCTGGACATCGTCCGTTCCGCGGCTTTTCGGCAGGAGCTTGGCGCGATCGCGGGCTATGACCTGTCCGACACCGGACGGATCTTGCTGGAGACATAAAGCGGCAACAGGCCAAGCGCATCTGCCCGCGAATGCAACAACCGCGAATCCCTCAGGCATGTCTTGCCGGCGTAAGCTACGGAGCAGATTTCGAATTTTGTCCATTTAAATGAAGGAGGCATCGCTTCATGCACGATCGCAATCGCAACAAACATACGGATCACGCACATCGCTGGGAGACGCTGGCCCGGATGCTGAATGAAGGAAGACGCATCGCCGTGCTTACCGGGGCGGGCATCAGCACGGACAGCGGCTTGCCCGATTTCCGCTCAAAAGGCGGCATCTTCGACAACGAGCTGCGCGTCGAGGACATCTTGTCGGAGTCGTATTTTCACGCACAGCCGAAACGGTTCTGGGAGCATTTCAAATCGATCTTCCGATTCGAGGAGCTGCATCAATGCAAGCCGAACGCCGGACATCTGCTGTTGAAGGAATTGGAGGAGAAAGGCAAGGAGGTCGTCGTCATTACCCAAAATATCGACGGCCTGCATGGCAAGGCCGGAAGCCGGCGCGTGCTGGAGGTGCATGGAACGCTGAGCACCGCCGCCTGCCCCAAATGCAAGGAGCGTTACGGCGCGGAAGCGGTCATGAGCTCGCCGGTGCCGCGGTGCGGGAAGGACGGTTTTATTTTGAAACCGGATGTGGTGCTGTACGGGGGGCGCGTGCTGCATATGGAGGAAGCCTATGAAGCCGTTCGGCAGGCCGACGTCTTTGTCGTCATGGGCACATCTCTTCAAGTCTATCCCGTCAAAGACTTGCCTTATGCCGTTGACCGCGGCCGCACGAAGTCGGTCATCGTCAATCGGGAGCCGACCGGAATGGACGGCCTGTTCGATCTGGTCATTCACGACGAGATTCGCACGGCGGCGGAACAATTGAGTGGACGGCTTCTCTAGCCGGAACGGTCACGGATTTGTCGATCGCTAATCAGTAACATTTCATTTCTACGTCCGCCCCGTCGTTCGTTATCGTTACTTTGGCGCTTCCCGCCAAATATTCCGTATACCCGCATACGATCGTCTCCTTCAAGGAGCCGGCCGGATCCGTATATTTCAAATAAACGGCCCCTTCGCCATGCAGCTCGAGCACCGGTTCAAATTTGGCTTTGCCGCCGCTTGCGATCGCCTTGTCGATGCGATCCGTCGACGACCCGTTTACGATTCCGGTCTCCAACGCCATAATATCGAAGTCCGACTCGTTGTCAATCAGAATCGTAAAGCTTCTCATAAAATTGGCGATATCCGATTTTTCCGCCCAATCCCAACCCCGTATGCCTGCTGCCAGCAGCGCTCCAAATGCGCCAATGCACAGCACTAAAAGCAGCACTCTTTTTTTGTTCACCAGCGGTCCCGCCTTCCTGATTTATGACGAACGGTTTGCCTACCTGGACGAAACCTAGGCTCGCAAAGTTGCAATGGGGCTTGGAACGACGCCCGTATCCTCCGTCGCCCGGCTCAGCGCAGCACGCGGCATTCGGCCTCCTTCGAAATGAAACGTCCATGTCAATATTTACGTATAATTTATTATCCTTGCGCGTGAAGGAGGAATTCCGAATGGAGCTTTATTTCAAAGACAATTTTTTCAACAGCGGAGTCACGGAAATTATGGATGCTTCGGGTGCCAATGCCGGCATGCTGGACTTGAAAAGCGCCTTCAGCGCCTCGCTGTCCGTCTACGGGCCGGATCAGCAGCTTCTCTATACCGCTAAATTCCCCTTTTTCTCAAGAGGTTGGGAAATATCCGATGCGGATGGCCGCGTCGTCGGCGTGCTTCGCGCCAAATTCAGCTTGTTCAGCAAGCGTTACCAATACAACACGGACCATCGCGGAACGTATATGATCGAATCTCCGGCTTTTTCGAAATCCTATACGATTCTTGACGATGCGGAGTCGACGGCGGCCTTGTTCGACCGCACGAGCCAGTGGCCGCAATCCGGTTCGTTCCGTTTGCAGAACCATTCCGATCGGCTTGATTTGTATGAGCTGGTCGCCGTCGTGATGGGCGTGCACAGCATTCAGAAGGCGGCCGCAAGCTCCGCCGCTTCCACCTAGCCGGCATCGGCGCTTGCCTTTACAATTGCGCAAAGCCCCATTATAATAAGTAACTGATCGAACTATTTTCGGGGTATGGCGCAGCCTGGTAGCGCGCACCCTTGGGGTGGGTGAGGTCGCAGGTTCAAATCCTGTTACTCCGATATTTGTGTTAACCGAAAAACCGCTTCCCGCGTGAGACTTAAGCTCATGTGGGAAGTGGTTTTTTGGTTGCGTAAGTTTGGAGGCAGTTCATCCTTTTCAAAGTTTCACAGCCAATTTCAAAGATGTCGTTGAACCTGGGACGGGAAACGATTGAATACGAGTAAAAGGTGAGATGTGACTATAACGGACATGAGGGAAGCTTAGAAAGCCAAAAGCAGAAGCACACAGCTGTAACGGACATGAGGATAGCTTAAAACCCAAAAAAGCTGTTTCATATGCGCAAACCATCCGCTAAGATGCACGGGTGTCCATTAAAACGAAACATTGTACGATTTACCTCACTAAGCTTCTCGGATGTCCGTTAGCGAATCGTTTGCAATGGAAACCCGCTCGATCGTAATGAGACAAGCCTTAGCCTCTAGTTATACGGGACAGACCGCCCAACAGCATGGGCATTCCGATCGCTATGCAGACGAGTTTGACGAGCATGCCAAGCTGTAAGGTTGGGAAAGCCGAGAGGTCGTGTTGGGGAGCCCTTCCAAGCAGTAAATCACATTCAATAATACGGATATAGCTTTGAATATGAATCAGTGATTATAATGAAGAATAGTGTTGCTGATCATATCATTATTGCAGTAACAGTTAATTACCCATCTGACGTAGGAGAGAACATATGAAGAAGAGAATAGCAATCATAGCTGCAGTAACAGCTCTTGTTGTCGGTTTATTTTTATTTACATTACCTGATTACAAATCATTTACCTATGTCGGCCGGACGATTCTATGGGGAGAATCTGATTTCTATGATCACGAAAAGTTTGCATATAAGGAAATCAAGAATGGCAGCAACACGTTTACGTTCGACTATGAGATTAAGGAAGATGACATCAATACATTGCTGGAAGATATTCATTATACTTACAAGCAAAAGACATATGCGATTGATGATGTGGATCAGTTTTTCACTGAAACAGATACCACCTCATTCATAGTGATTAAAGATGACAAGGTGATTTACGAACGTTATTTCAACAATTACGATAGAGAGTCCATTAATACGTCCTTTTCAATGGCCAAATCGTTTTTATCCTTTCTCATCGGCAAAGCCGTAGAGGAAGGTTACATTGAGAGCATTGACGCGCCCATAACAAAATACATACCAGAATTGGATGGTAGAGGATTTGAAGAAATAAGTGTTAAACATCTTCTAATGATGTCCTCAGGCATCCGTTATCGGGAAGGGCAATTGTTGCTTGGGGATGATGCCAAAACATATTATTCCCCTAATCTCAGACGTTTGGCAATAGAAGAAACCCAAATTGTCGAACCTCCGGGAGGACGGTTCTTATACAACAACTATCATCCGCTCTTATTGGGATTAATTTTGGAAAGAGCCACAAAACAAAGCGTTGCGGACTATCTGCACGAAACGCTTTGGAAGCCAATTGGCATGGAGTACTCGGCATCTTGGAGCATCGATAGCCAAAAACATGGGTTTGAGAAAATGGAAAGCGGGATTAACGCCACGTCCATTGATTATGCAAAGTTTGGAAGACTATTTTTACATAATGGCAACTGGGAAGGTGAACAGATTATTTCCAGTCAATGGGTAACGGAATCCACAACCGCCATGGCAGAGCCACGGGATGATTATTATGATAACTATTCAGATTGGGATTTTTTTAAACGCAATCAAGGCTATTATAAGTATATGTGGTGGGGTTATCAGCGGGATGAAGATGACTACGACTTCTTCGCCAATGGCAAATACGGTCAAATCATCTACGTCAGCCCCAAACATAACGTCGTCATTGTTCGAAATGGCGTCACAACCGGAAAGGTGGATTGGTGGCCAGACATTTTGTTTGAGCTGGTTAGTAAACTTTAATAAACAAAGGGCTAAAAGGATAAAAACCGCATTGACTGCTCTGATATAGTTCGAGCCGTCAACGCGGTTTTCATTTGTCCAGAACAGTCACAAAAAATCCGGAAACACTTTCGGGGACAGAATGAACCGAGCAGCATGATAACTCGGCCAAACAAGACGCGGCTGTTGGAAATCAATGTGTGTTCATTCCGCTGTACTTCGCCGTTATAAGCTTCAACGATTCCCCTTATCCTTTGGACAAATGGAGCAATACGAGCGCTCGCCCTCCGTCATATAGTAGAGACAGCAAGTTTTGCGGATGCGAATCGGCTGTTCGTATTCGGGCAGCTTCACTTTGGCCGAATGAAACTTGGCCAGCGGATTTGTTCGTTCTCCAAACAAGCCGCCGGGAGCCGAAAGCAAATATTCATAATCTTCCCGAACGCGCTCCAGTTGCTCGGAGCTGGCGGTCGCTTCGGTGATTCGTTTCTCGTACAGCCAATAGACGTTGACGGCCGTATTTTCCCAGAGTGTGGCGGCGGAAACGCGATTGGCTTTCGAAAGCGAGCGCCACAGCCGGGCGATGTTTCCCTCGAACAAGCCGCTCAGCACCCGATCCCGCCATACGCGGCGATCCTTCTCCGGTGCTGCCGTCGTCCGCCAATCGGCCAGCCGCAATCCGGGCAGCCAAATTCCGTCCTCGCGAAACTTCGATTCAATCGAACAATTGTCGATGGCCGCGTCCAGACCTTTGTTGTATATCGACATGGCGTACAGTACCGGGACGGCGGTCATGTAGCTGTATCGCTTGGCGAACAGCGAGCCGCCCACGGCCCTGTCGCCGGCATCGAACAGCCGTGACACCCGGTCGATATAATGGCTGCATTCCGATGCGGACAACAGCCGATTGGACGGGATCGAATGGTCCGTGTCCGCCGACGCTTCCCCCGTCAGGCGAAAATCGGCGCACAGCGTATCGAGTTCTTCCTTGGCAAACGCCGCCTGAATAGCGGTTGGCATGTCGCTCTTCCTCCCTGCGAATATTTCCGTTTATTGATGACGACTGCGGTACAGCAAATAGATGAAAAACGGCGCTCCGATGCCCGAGACGAATACGCCGGCCGGTATATCGAGCGGCAAAAAGGCGGTCCGCGCCACGACATCGGCCAACGCTACAATGATGCTGCCGATTAGCGCCGAGACAGGCACGAGGTAACCGAACGAGCGGCCGACCAGCTTTCTTGCCATATGGGGCGCGATAAGCCCGACAAATCCGATTCCCCCCGCATACGCCACGGCCGCGCCGGCCAGCGCGACGCTGATGGCCAGCATGCCAAGGCGATGCAGTTGCACCCTCACGCCGAGACCGGATGCCGTCTCGTCTCCCAATTGCAGCGTATTGGCGGATTTTGCGCCGAGCAGCGACAGCGGGATGAGCAGCGCGACCCACGGCAGCAGCGATAAGACGTCGCTCATTTTGGCGCCGTAGACGGTGCCTGTCATCCAACGATAAGCCCGGATGGTCGAATATTCGTCGCTCAAGACGATCATCATCGTCGTCAGCGCTCCCATGCACGCCGCCAGCCCGATGCCGACAAGCACAAGCCGGACGGGCGTAATGCCCTTGCGCCAGGCCAAAGCATAAATCAAAGCGGATACGGCCGCCGCGCCGGCGATCGCCGCGAGCGGAAGCCACTTGAGGCTTACGCTTCCGGCCATGTAGGTAATAAAAAACACAGCGGCGAAGGAAGCGCCGTTCGTCACGCCGATCACATCGGGCGACCCGAGCGGATTGCGGACGATTCCTTGCAAAATCAATCCCGCGACGCCAAGCGCGGCGCCGGCCAGCATCGCCAGCAGCATACGCGGCAGGCGAAGCGTATGGATGGTGAAGTTATGCTCGCCGCTCCCCGTCCCGAACAGATGCTTCAGCGTCTCGACCGGGCTCAGCATCGTGCTCCCTGCGGACAATCCGCCAACAAATAAAATAACGGACAAGACCGTCAGCACAGCGATAACCGTCCAGGCTTTCTTGCGCAGCAATAAGGATACCGTTTCCGAGGGAACGGGGCTCGCTTGCCGAATCTCGTTGCTCATGAGCGTCTCGACCTCCTCCGCGCCAAATATACAAAAAACGGTGTTCCGATCACGGCTGTCATCACCCCGATCGGCATTTCCTGCGGCATGATGACAAACCGGGCCGCCACGTCGGCGAGCAGCAGCAGGCTGCCGCCAAGCAAGGCGCAATACGGAATGATCCAGCGGTAGTCGATGCCGACAAGTCCGCGGGCGATGTGGGGGATGACCAGGCCGATAAAGCCGATCGATCCGCCGACCGCCACCGAACCGCCGGCGAGCACGACGATAACGGCGATCATGGCCGTTTTGACCCAAAGCGTTTTTTGGCCCAGCCCTTTCGCTACTTCCTCACCCGAAGTCAAAATGTTAATCGAATGACCGAGCAGCAAAGCGGCGATCCATCCGCCGGCCATAAACGGCAAGATCGGCAGCAGCATGTCCACCGTTCTCCCGGCGACGGAGCCGGCCAGCCAGAACAGCACGCTTTCCAGACCCTGCTGGTTCGTGACCAGCACGCCTTGCGTCAGCGATACGAACAAGGCGGATATCGCAGCACCCGCCAGCACAAACTTTAAGGGCGACATGCCGCCTCGTCCGGCAGACCCCAGCACATACACCATCAAAGCGGCGGCAGCCGCTCCCGCAAATCCTATCCACATATAATGAATTAAGGAGTGCACCGAAAAATAAGCGGCCGCGGCGACGATAAAGAAAATGGCGCCAGAATTAATGCCGAAAATGCTTGGCGATGCCAGCGGGTTTTTCGTTAACGCCTGAAGGAGCGCCCCGGCAATAGCCAGGCTCGCTCCAATAACTGCGGCGATCGCCGCGCGGGAAAGACGCGATGTAATAACGATGACATGCTCCTGGACGGAAGCGTCATGACGGAACAAGGCTTCCCAGACCGTTCCCAGACCGATCGGCGTCTGGCCGAAAGCCAGACTGGCGGCAAATGCGGCCATAAAGATGAGCAGCGACAAGCCCAGTCCCGCCCATTTGTAAACGGTCCGGGGAAATAGATGCGTCATTCTTATTTCTCCAGTTCAAAATGATCGTAAAGCTGATCCAGCAACAGATGAGCGGACTTGTAGCCGCCTCCCAAATTCCAAATAATTTCGTCGATGACGTAAACTTGATTCGACTTGACGGCGTCAAGATTTTGCCACAGCGGATGGCTCTTCCATTCTTCGTATGTCTTTAACACCGCAGGCTCGTTGCTTGGATCCGACAGGAAGACGAAGAATACGTCCGCGTTCATGCTCGGAATGCTCTCTTTGTCGGTCAGTCTCAAAATGACCGTTCCTTTGTCGGCTTCTTCCTGCTGATATTCGGAACGGACAAAGCCGAGCTCGTTCAAAATATCGCCGGCGTAACCCGTAACGTAGATGCGGGCATGGTCGGCCCGGAAGTTCAGCACCGCCGCTTCGATCGGCCATTGGTCGCCCAGCTTCGCTTCAATCTTCTGTTTGAAATCGGCCACGCGGGCATCCCATTCGGCAATGAGCCGATCCGCTTCGGCGTCCATGTTCAACGCTTGCCCCATCATTTCAGCCGTTTCCTTGAATTTGTACACGGTCTCATGCACAATCGTCGGAGCGATTTGGGACAGCTGCTCATAAATCTCTTCATTGCGCGTCTGAGAGGCGACGATCAAATCCGGCTTGAGCTTCGCGATTTCCTCCAGGTTCGGCTGCGTTTCTTCTCCGACAACCGTAACGCCCTCCAGATCCGCTCTCAAATATTCGAAAAACGGCTGTTCCGCCCACGATTCGACGGCGCCGACCGGCTTGATGCCCAAAGCGACGGCCACGTCGGTCGCGCCTTGGTACAACGTGACGACTCGTTGCGGCGTACCCTTAATCGGCGTGGAGCCCATGGCATGCTCGATCGTGCGTACCTCTTCTTCCGCTCCGGCGTTGCCGCCGTTGCCGGCATTGCCGCCCGACGTTTCTTCTTGCTGCTGCGGCGGCTGCGTCGCTTCTTCTTGCGGCGCGTTTTGCCCGCAGCCGGCGATCAATACCGCCAGCATCAGTATAAACGCCATCATTGCCGTAACTTTGTTGGACTTGAACATGATGAGTTTCTCCCCTTCAAAAATATAGAATATGAGTTATTAATAATAATCATTCTCAATATGTAAGTGAAAGTTAACTCGCATTTCCTCGGGGCGTTCTTGGTCGTACTCGGCACGTACTCGTACGTACTTGCCGTACTGCACGTGCTTGTAAGTACTTGCGCGTACTCGGCACATACCCGACTAAGGATTGAGTATGTGCTAGGTCGCAGCCCCCGGAAGCGAGCTCGCTTATGGTGATAATGATTATCATTACTCAAATGATATTAATCGAGATGATCTCTTCTGTCAAGTCTTTGCCGGCTATTCCGTATACGCTCGATAACTTTTCTCCCTGCCCGCCGCTCTCCGTCACCTCTACCTTTCCAATACCATCGTTTTCGGCCGAATAAGGCGGGTACGATTCGTTGCAACCGCAAACTGGCAGGAAGCGCACTCCAAACGAATAATTTCCAGATTTATGCACATCCTAAAAAAGTACGCATCTTGCTGAAAAACCACAACACCACTGGAGGACAAAATGAACAAACTACTCCTATTCGTTGCATCGCTATGCCTGCTGCTCCCTGCCAGCCAGGCCGCCGCCGAGGAGGGCCATGGAGCTCACGCGTTGACCGTCGCCATTATGAACGCCGAAGGCAAAACGATCGGCAGCGCCAAGCTGACGCAGGAGGCGGACAATGTGCGCATCCGCGTGGAGGCGGAAAAACTGACGCCCGGCGTTCACGCCATCCATATTCACGAGACGGGCAAATGCGATCCGCCCGACTTCAAGTCGGCCGGCGAGCACTTCAACCCCGGACACAAGCAGCATGGCTTTAACAACCCGCAAGGCTTTCATGCCGGCGATCTGCCCAACATAACGGCCGACGCCGAAGGCAAAGTGAAGGCGGATATTACAAGCGCCGTTATTACGCTTCTCCCCGGCAAACCGAATTCGTTGCGCAAGGAGGGCGGCACCGCGCTGATCATTCACGAGAAGGCGGACGATTACGTGACCGATCCGGCGGGCAACGCCGGAGCCCGCATCGCCTGCGGCGTCATCCGGTAAACAGCCGCCGTCAAACCGAAACAGGGCGCTCCGCATGCAATGCGGGCGCCCTGTTGTTTGCAACGACATCCGTCGTTGCCGACCTATTCGCAACGGCTTTACTTGTTCCCGGTCAGCCGCTCTTTCGTCTCCGTCGATTCCCCGCCCAGCCTTTTCTCGAACGTGTCACGCCAGCTGGCGGACAGCGGCTCCACGGCCAGCATCCGCATCATCGCCTCGCGATTCGTTTTGTCGTGATGCATCACTTCGTTCGCTTCGGCCAACGAAACGCCTGCGGCATGACGCTCGCGCAAGAGGAGCCGGTCTCCGGCGCCGGCGCGCCCTTCCTGCAGCACTCGGAAATAATACCCCGTATACCCCGTATTTTGAACCAGCACGGGCAGCTCCGGCACGCCGTATCTCGCGGCAAGCTTGAAGCAAGGCTGACGAGGCTGCGATACCTGCACGACGGCTTCGCCCAATTCGTAAATATCCCCGATGCAAATGTCCTTCTCCAGCAAACCTTCGGTCGTCACATTTTCGCCGAAGGCGCCGAGCTCCAGCTTCCGCCCCAGCTCTTGCTCCCAGAAAGCGTAATGCTCGCGGGCATAGACGCACACCGCCTTATCCTCGCCGCCGTGGTGAATCAAATCGGCTTGCTTGTCGCCTTCAAAGTTCAGCTTGGACAAATGGAGCCGTCCCGCGGCGGGGCGCTTCACGATTCCCGTCATCACTTCCTTGCGCCCGTAAACGATCGGACTGGGCGTCCCGACATTTACGGATACGATGGACGCATTGCACATCTCCCCCACACCCTTCCTTCAAATGCGGTTTAAGATTGTTTTATAAGCCTTAATCATGCTTTGATGCATGCCTTCATGATACAGATTCATTTGGAGAAACTGCCTCGGAGTGGCGAGCGTAATGCCCGTGGACGTCGTATACGGCTCCACCTCTTCCTCCAGCCGGCCGGCCAGAGCGTCCCGGATCCGGTTCGGCTGACCGCTCAGCAAATCGCGCAATTCCGAAAGCGACGGAACGGCAACATCGCCCGAGGCTGCCGGCGGCAGCGTGCCGTATTCGAACATGTCCTTGTAGCCTTGCGGCAGGTTCAGCTCCAGACGGACGGCCTTAAACGCCAGCCTCTCAAGCACCGTATAGATATGACCGAACTGCCAGCGAATCGAATTGCGGAAGCCGTCCGGAATCCGGTCGGCCAGCTCCTCCGAGACGCCTTCCATCGTTTTCAGCGTCGCCTGCCTGACAAAAACCAATTGATCGAACAAATCGCTGCCCATTTGCTCCACTCCGTTCTCTGTTTATCGATCGATTTTGCTTGGATTCCATTGTACCATATAAACCCATTAAGCGTACTTCTTCGCACGGCGCTCAGGGAGTTCAATCGGCCAAAGATGTTCGGAACCGAGCGATTCATGGACAAGAACTGGCACGACAAAAAAAGGCTTCCGAAGCCATCATGCTCCGAAAGCCTTTATAGCCGGCCGCAAACCGTCAGCCAAACGCCCTTGCATGGCCGTTGCGCACGCCGCTTGCTGTCATTGACGCGAAGCAGAAGCATCCTGACCGGCGTGCCAACGCATGAAGGCGTACGGCCCGTCTGCGCCGACGGAGACAAACCCCAGCCTTTCATACAGCCGCATAGCCGAATTGTCCAGAAGAACCGTTAAGCGGAGCGGCCTGCCCGCTAGTACCGCTTCCCGCTGCAGCAGCCGCAGCGCACAGGCGCCGACGCCCCGGCGTCGAAGTGGAGGAGCGACGATGAAGTCGACTATCACCCACTCCTCACCGTCCTCCGCCAAATGAAGCTTCCCGGCCGGCTCCCCTTCGAGCATAATCAGCATATGCCTGCCGTTCGGATATTTCATCCGGTAGGCGCTTTGCTGCGCTGCATATTGCATGTCGATAAACGCTTTCCATTGCTCCTCGCCCCATCCCCAGGCGGCCGCCTCGGCTTCCCGGGTAGCCGCGTACAGCTCCCGCCATAGCGGATGCTCGCCATCGGTTTCTTGCAGGTGGATGTTCATCGATGACCTCCCATTCTCTGCATGGAGCTCAACAGTTGCATCGAACTTCCAACGAACGAACTGGCCGTCCGCCGCTGATTGGCGATCCGGCCGGCTCATCCTGACTACTGAGCGTAGTCTCCCGTGTAATTAATCAGTGAAACGTCGTGCACGCCTTCCAAATCGCTGATCGATTGCACGAAAGCGGTATTGTCGTCTTTCAGCATCACTTCAACCGTCAATTCGGTAAAGCCTTTGCGCACCGTCTTCGATTTCAGCTTCCCGTTCAGCTTGCGCACGTGCACCCGCAGCTCGTCCGTTGCTTCTTCCGAATGTCTGACGATCAGCAAATAAGCTTGTTCCTTAAGCTTGCGGCGAGACATCCAGAAGAGCACCAGCCCGATGATCAGCGAGCCGCCCAGCGCCAGCGGATAAATCTTCGCCCCGCAGGCGATGCCAGCCGAAATCGCCCAGAACATATAAACGATGTCGAGCGGATCCTTTACCGCCGTTCTGAACCGTACAATACTGAGCGCGCCGACCATGCCGAGCGACAAGACGATATTGGTGCTGATCGTCATAATGATCAGCGCCGTAATCATCGTCATCAGAACGAAGGATACATTATAGTTGTAGCTGTACACGACGCCCCGAAACGTTTTGCGGTAAATCCAATAAATGAATATGCCAATAAGAAAAGCGCATGTCAAACCGAATATCATGTCAATATAAGAAACGGTTCGGAACGCTTCCAATCGAAGCACGCTTTGTTTAATGATGTCCTGGTAAGTCAGGTGGTTTTCCCCCATGAGTGCACCTCTGATCCTCGTCTATTCTTTGAAATGCGACAGATTGACTTCGCGGCAAATCACATATTTGGAAATGGAAGAGCGGATATGGCTTTCGGGCTGCAGCAGCTTCCGGACAAAATCCGGAAGAAAGGAATCGAACTTCACTTCCATAATCGTTCGGGGCACCGGTATCGCTTCTTCCAAAATGAGATTCGGATGAAATAAATCGAACGTATTGGTGCCGGCGGACAGCCTCTTGTCAAATGTAATACGCACATTGCCGTATTCGTAAATATACGCTTCCCGCCAATAATCGACGATGGCGGTCGGACGAAACGCCCGGAAAGCAAGCGCCGCGTGAAACTCCCGCAGAAGCATGGAAGAGCTGTCTTTCAGAAACTCGTAGTCCCCGATAAGAATGCGATCGTAATCTTCACGGCTGATTCTGGCCGATTCCTTGCATACGAATTCTCCAAACTTGCTTTTTCGCTCGACCGATATGACGTTGTCTTCGCCGTTGTAAATGCGGATCCGGTATTTGTCCCGCTTGAAAATGCCGTTGTTCTTATCGTGCAGCGAATGATCGTGCGGTCCGTCAAAATAAAGGCTGCGTATGCAGTAACCGTCAGGTCCGACCGAATACGGATCCATCGTCAATGCGGACGCCGCTCTCTGACGCATGGCTGCATAATCGTGAATATGCAAGTAATACTTATGTTCCGTCCGCAGCTTTTTCCCCCGAAATTGCATCTAACGCACCTCGAATTCTCTCATGCCGAAATGATAGTCGCCCTCTTCGTCCAGATAATAATCGAAGGATGTCTGAGCATGCCCCTCGCTGTCCCGAACGCTTACCTTCCAGTAATACACGCCCGGCTTCAAAGCATCGATCTCCAGCCGCGTTTCCTTCAGGTCCGTTGCGGAAGTCAACACCTGTGCAAACAACGGATCGGACGCTATCGCCACATCATAGAACAAGTCGTCGCCTTGAAGATCGTATGAAATGTCCCAGCTAAATATCGTCTTTCCGCCCTCGTGAACGACATCATGCTGATAGAACGGCTTCGGTTTTTCCAGATCCTCCAGGAACCGTTCGATCGCGCGGTCAGGCGTATCCTTCAAAACTTGCAGCTCCTTCTCGAAATCGCTGTTCAATCCAGGCAAATAACGAATGTCCGGATCGCGGTACAGGAAGGGCTCGACAACCGGGCGGTAGCTGTCCACCAGCCGGCTTACGGTGTCCCGGTTGATGTAGGCGCTGATCTCCTCAACTTTGACCTTCAATTGCTCGACGTGCTCAGGGTTGCGGAAGTAACGGTTATGCAGCACGGAGCCCCAGTAATTGCTCAAGCCGTTTTGCCAAAGCTGGATGCTCTCTTTGTTGCGCTGAAGTTCCCATCCGCCGTCATAATCCCAAGGGAGGAAATACCATTTATTTGAGTTCAGCGGCGAGTACAGAAAAAAGTTGTTGGCGTCCGTATCCATGTTGTCCATTAAAATATTGGCCGCCGTCCAGGTCAGGAAGTTGTCCAAGTCAAAATGAGCGGCCACGACATCTTCGATGGACTTTGTATAGTCGTTTACGTCCTCCAGCATTTGAATCAGCTTCCCATGCTCCTCGCGTCCTTTTATTTCAAGGATGGTTTCAAAGAGCTCCTTGTTGTATCCCGGATCGTCGTGTTCCTTGATTTGTTCCTCGTAACGGAAAAACTCAAAGAACGCCACTTTATACAAATGCCCGTTGCGATCCAGCATATGCGATTCCAGAAACCGCTTGTTTGGCTGCTCGACATGCGTATACAAGCCATAGTCCACATATCCCGCATCCCCGGCACCCGCCGACAGATCCTTCACGTACAAATGAACAAACTGGGTGCGCAGGCTCGTCATGTCCGGAATCGATTCAAACAGATCGAAGCTGAGCTTATTGCGCACGCGCGACAAATCCAGTACATGCTTGTTCAAATTCAGTGTGCGCTGACCTTCCCACAGGCCCGCTTCATCGTTAAGTTTGATTCGATACGACTTCTGGGGAGCATACCATGCCGTGTTGCCGCGAAGCGTGATGGTTGCATTAGCCTGGTCCGTACCGTATCCGAACATGCCCGATTTGGGCCCTCCGCCGTTCATTTCCCCTTCTTGTAGGATAATGTTCAGCTTCGTACCTTTGCCGTTATCCGGAATCCGGTTCAAGCCGTACCAATCGATCGGATCGGCCGCATTCGGCTTGTCCGGCAATACCGTAATGTACAGCGTCTTTAGCGAATCGTCTTGGTCGCGCTCATATATTCGTTTGTCCTCCGTCAGCTTATCGGAAGTGATAGGAGGCAAGAACACCGTTTCGCCTGCGGCCTCCGGACCCGACGGCCCTTCACCTGTCGCGGCGTCCGTGCAGCCGGACAGCAAAAGTACGGCGATAAGCAGAACCGATACGGAAATTCCCGGATTGGCGAACAACGATCTTTCCCTGGTTCGCTTCGTTTGATTGACGGGCTGCGAACAGAACGTGTAATAATCGATATTTCGCAGGACGTACAGCACCCTGCCGATGGTGACGCCAAGCGCGATGAAGGAAGCGATAAACATGCCGAGTCCGTCGTACGACAAATGCATCATCCAATACGAACAGACAAGGTTCAGCGCAACGAACAACGCTCCGATCCACAACACGCCTTTACGATCGTCGAAATACATCAGAATATGAATAAGCACAAACATAACAATGAACAAGAAATATCCCAACGCCAATATGTTGAACAGATCGAGCTGCGCCATCGTAAAACCGATCTTCGGCAAAAACTTGATGCCCAAAGCGACGGCCAGCACCGTAAACAGCAATTGAATTTCCATCAGAAAGCTGATTTCCCGCACCAGCGTTTTTTGCATTTTCTTTTTCGCTGCGGCGATGTCGGCCAAGGTGCCCCCGTTCAATATTTGCAAATAATAGAGACGGAACTTCTCGTAGAAGGAGGTTTCCACCGATACGACAAAGGTAACGAGCGTAGGCATGACGGACAGAAACGCGTAAAAGACCGGCAGGTCATAGAACGGCATCACCCGAAAACGGTCGGCTACCTCGGATCCTTGCGGTCCCCACCAATAAACGAAATTGTGCAAATAGACGCCCGAATAAACAAAGCAGCCGGCAAAAAACAAAGAGCCGTATTTGCGGAAATACTTTAGAAAATCGAAGTAGTATTCGGTCCCGCCCTTCGGAAACTTTTGCTCGAAATGGTAAAACGACAATACGGCAATCACGAAGAAGCCAATGTCCAATCCGAACAATGCCGCGGTCGTACCTTGGAGATCGGTAAATTGAAACAGCAGCCAGCCTCCAAGAAGCGCGCAAATGCCGCCGAAAATAAAACCGCGGGCGATTCTCATATAATCCTTCAGGGCGGACAGGTATACTCCTTGGAGCCATATGACGATCAGTTCCATGAAGAAAAAGTAAGCGGCCACCTTGTAGTCGAGTTCCGCCGTTACGCCGCTCAAAAACCAGACGGCCGCGATCGATCCGATCGGGAGCATGACCATAAGCGATCCGTAAAAAGACGACATCAGCCGGTCATACTTCTTTTCGAACAGCATATCCGCCACGTAACGGGTAATAACAATGGACATTCCGCTTGTCAGTACGATGGAAAAAATAAAGCAATAAGAAACCGTCGCGATGTAGAGCTCCCAATCCGTATAACCGCTGTCGTATGCGGTCATCATCCTCTGAAGGGCAATTATAAGCACCATGCAAAGAATCATGGGCCCTACGGTGGCCAACGAGGAATAAGCGTACGCTCTGACGTTGTTGATCAGCCCTTGTTCGCGAAACAGCCTCCTAAGCTCGAAGCCGATCCCTGCCATGCGCAGAACCTCCTTCCAATTGTTCATACAGCTTGCGATAATTGCTGATCACGTCGGTTTGACGATAGTGGCGCGCTACCCGCAGCCATGCGTTTCGTCCCATTTCTTCTCTTAACTCGCGATTCTTGCACAATCTGACCGCTTCGTGCGCCAGTTGCTCGTAATGCATGACCGGGACGACGCAACCCGCCGCGCCAATGCCGTCGTCTCTGCCTTCCAGCAGTTCCCGGCAGCTCCCGACATTAGTGGCTACGAAAGGCTTTGAACACGCCATGCCTTCCAATATGGCCAGCGGCTGTCCCTCGCTGATGCTGGTCAGCATAAGCAAATCCATCTTGCCCAAATAATCCTTTACATTGACCGATCCGGTAAAGTGAACATCCTCCAGCTCCAAAGCATGCATCAATTGCATGCATTCTTCGTAATAGTCCTCGTCCTCCTCGTAAGGCCCCATAATATAAAACTCCGCATTGGAAACCTCCCGTTTAATCAGGGCGAAGCTCTGAAGCATGGTCTTGATGTCCTTGATCGGCACAACGCGAACGATCGCGCCGATTCTTACTTTTCCGTCCCCGGGCGGGCCCTCCAGCCCTTCATAATCGGCGGTGCTGACCCCGTTCGGAATGAGCCGAATCTTGGACTCGTCGCAGCCAAGCTCGATCTGGATCTCCCGATTGCGATTGAAGAGAGTAGTGACGGCATCCGCTTCCCGATAGGCGCATTCCGACAGCCGATAAAAATATTGAATCCATAAATCCTTGAAGTATCCTTTAACCCAATCGGCTTTAATGATTTCTTCTTCGCGTTCCCGCGAATAAATGCCGTGCTCGGTGAGCAGAAACGGGCGCCGGTGCACTTGCTTGGCCAACGCCCCGACGACGCCCGCATAACCCGTGGATACGCTATGGTAAATATCGGCCTCCGGAATATCGTTTCGAATCGTCATGAACAGCGGAAGAATCATGGAACGAACGGTCCAGAACATTTCCGTAAACGGCACCAGAGGGTACTTGTTGCGGCACAGCTCTTCCAGCGTGTCGAAAAAGTCCTTGCTCGTCAAAAAATCCGAAACGTTGCGGAAGCTCCGGCTTCGCAGCAGCTCGAACAATTCGCTCCAATCCAGCTCCGAATCTTGCCCCAGCAAAGCCTGAATATTTTGCCGGTCGGACGCTTCCAGACGAAACCGTTTGCCCCATTTGCCCTCCTCTTCCATATAGGCGTCAAGGAACGTTTCTTTCACTTCGACGACATTGGGCGGAAGCTTGTACTTGAATGCACCCTTTTGTTTGGTGCTCGCCCCTATCGCATAAATGACAAATTCATGCTCCGGCATTTGCATGGCCATATGATGGATCCAACTGGATACTCCCCCGGTAATGTAAGGATAAGACCCTTCCGCTACGATGCATATTCTCATGATTTCACCCGCCTAACCCGATTGAAAAGTTGGAATCATATACGGACACCAGATACGTATTCCGATCAATGCGCCCTACGGAACAATTCACTTGCCGAGTAATCTTCTTGTCCGAACGGAGCACAAAATATAGCGGTCCGGCATGATCGTGGTTCACAACGCTGCCTTCCAGCCCGTTCGCTCCCCGCGTGACCCGAACCTCTGCGCGAAGAGATTTCGCCATATCCAATCCCGCTTCCGTCGCCGTCATGTCTCGCAGCCAGGGATAAGTCTTATCCAGCCGGGAAAGCATTGCAGAAAAATCTTCATACAGCTTCTCCCAAGTTTGCTTGCGGCTTCTCGTCTCATCCAGCAAGTCGTCCGGGTGGATGAAATGGGAAAACACGCCGTGCGTTGTCATCGCATTCGCTTCAAGCCAATGGTAGTAAGGTACGTCATAATAACCCGAAGTTACCCGAGGCATTTCGATAATGCCGTCCGGAGCCACCTCGTACTCCTGCACATAGGCTTTGTTGGAATAATCCGTATCGTACAGCGACGCAATGACGGCCAAATCCGGCCATGCCTGCTTCAACGCCTCACGCCCCTCCCGGCTGAGCACATTGGAAGGGGGAACATAGGTCATTAGCGTGTAGTTCGGAAACGCGCTCTTGACGAAATCCAGCACTACCCGGATCGATTCCTCCATATGTCTCCGGTTGGGCCAGATGGCGTAGCCAAGTTCCTTGGCGATCTCCTCGTTCTGCTGCAGCGACTGATGGTTATAGCCGTGAATGCCCAACTCGCCGCCGCTCTTGATCACTTCCCGGCCGTAGGCGATCAAATGATGCCGTTCCTGGTCGATCGGGTCCTTGAACGGGGGAGTCACTTGATCGTTGTAAGTTTGAATAGCCACAGCCGTATAAATAATGTCATACTTCTTGGCAGCCTTCAGCATATCCGGCCACCAGACTTGCTGATAGAACGTAGGAATATCCAATCCGTATTCCCTGTAAATCGTCGCGTCGAGGCCTTTGCGGATCGGAGCCGGAAAATCGTCGATATAAAACACTTTGGAATTGAAAATCGGATACATAAAATCCGGCTTCAGCAAGCTGATGCCGCCGGCGATCATTCCGCGGCTTCCCTTCAAATTGAGGATGCTTCCGTTAAATACGATAAAGGTTCCTTCCCCGTACTGCCGTTTCCACATTAGCGGAATGCCCTCCAGACTTTCCGCCAGCAAGTCGGCCTCGTTGTCCAGCTCGACGGGAAGGGACGCATTGTAGAGAAAGTCCTCCCCCGTTTCCAATCCCTCTTCTCCGAGCAATACGTTGGACGTGAGCCTGATGCCCATCGTGCTTACGGGATAATTAAAGGAAAGAATGCCTAATTTCCGATAAAGCTGATGATAAAATCCGTTAATTTCGAGAGTTTGCATAAAATAAACGGAACCCCCGTTATACACGAATTCCGACAGCCGGTCCGCGCCTAAGCTGCCACCATCGATCATCCCCGTTGCCATCAGCATGGCGGTGCAGCCTTCGGTCGAGAAGGCGTCTTTCGACAAATCCGTGACCAGCGAATCGCGTTTCATATACGACAGCGTTTGTTCGGCATTGCGCATAATCAGCTCGCTGGCCTCATCCTCCGAACGGTAAACGATGCAATAGGTTTCGTCCGTCATCGCGACTGCCTCTTGAGTCCCGTCAACCTGCAGCACCTGGGACACAAGCTCCTGGCGCTCCGATACAAGCTTTTCATTCTGATTGAACTGCAGTACAAATTGCGATCTTGCGATTTGAGTCAGAATGGCAAGCGCAAGAATGACAATAAGAATAATATACACATTGCGTTTGAACGATATTTCTCTTTTCATCTCATGCTCCTTCCGACCAGAACCTTACGAGCGTCAGTGCGCGATTGGACAGACGCACGGGCGATTGCTTCAAACGGTCCAAAGCAGCGAACAGCTTATCCGGAGATTTCGTTTCGTAATAAACCTTCATCAAGCACAAATAAGCGTCTTCGGATAAGGGGTATTTGGCTTCGTAAAGACGACCGGTCGCTTCGGCATCCGCCAGCAGCCCCAGCTTCAGCTCCGTCTCCGCTTTATCCCGGTAAGCCCATTCGTCATCGTCGGAGATCGCGATTAATTGTCCGAGAACGGAAATATACGTGTATTGATATTTATCCAACGTGCGCTGGTCCAGAAACCCGCTCCTCATAAATCCTTTCAACACGTCCGCATACGTCCGGGCCGTATAAACGTCGTTTTTATCGTTTTCGTATTGAACGGACAATTCCTGCAGCGCCAGCATCAGCTTCCTCTTAACCTCCATGATCGCGCTGACGGCATAATGGGACGTTTCCGTGTCCTCATTGCCGACGGCGGTCTGCAAAATTTCCAGGTAATGCTCGGAATCCTGCTTTAACACATCGATCATGACTCGCCTGCGCGTCTGATGCTCGCTCACGACAAGCGCGTCTTCGATCGGAATGACGTCCAGCTCCTTCTGCTTCTCCGTCCGGGCATAAATGCCCATACCGCGGACTTTGTGCTCCTCTTGCTGACGCTTTACGTAATCGTCAAATTGTTCATCCCGGCTGCGAATGGCCGACTTGGGCCAGAAGATCGGGAACAGCCAGCCGACGACCGGAAGCAGCGACACGATGGTCAAACGGAACAGCATATCCCGGGGCGACTTGCGATGCCGGATTCCCAATACGGCGGCCGACAGCAGCACATATACGGCATAACTAATTCCCCACATGCCGGCGCTCCTCTTCCACCATGGCAAACGAAACGTCCAGCCGCTTCAGCCTTTCGAGCACCGGAGCGGCGTCCTCCGCGCTGGTGTTGGACAGCAATACGCAAAGCCGCCTGCGCTCGTTAAGTCCGCAATAGTCCGTTTCTCTTAACATGCCGGCCAATGGATGAACGATATCGGCCGCTTTATCCTCCTCCGGCCCTTCTAGCAGCAAATATGGCGTATTGTATTTGCGGAAGGCCTCTTTTTTGGATTCCAATATGCTGCGGAAGGCTTCAGGGAGCAACAAGGGCGTCCCTTCCAAGTACCGCTGGCCTTCAGCTGCCTGAATATAGGCGAACGCCTTGTCCAAAGCCGAAGCCGCCAGGTCAACCGTAATTTTGAATAAATTTTGATGATAGGACGAGAAATTTTCGAAAGACAGACCGTCGATCATGACGACGGCGGCAACTTCCCGACCGTGATACAAAGGCGCGCACATAAGAGGCGTACCTTCATCCAGCCGTTTGTTCACATACATGGCGCCATCCCGAATGACGGATAGCAGATAGTCGTGTTCCTCCGCCTTCAACGACTTGGGAGGCTTGATCTGGCCGTTGCCGGAATAAGCCAACATACGCAGATAGGTGCGATTGCGGTTAACGGTATAGATCGTAACCGCCGGTGCATTCATCACCGTTTGAACAACGTTTACCGTAGCGGTAAACACCTTTTCCGGTTCAAGACTTTCGAGCTCCTTTGTGATGGAGTAGATTTTGCCATAGCTGTCCCCGGAATTCAGAATGCGCAGCTGCAGCTCCTCCTTAACCTCCCTGACTTCCTGATATACGCCGTTCAAAAACTCGTATTTCCCTTCCATTTCAACAATCTTCTGCTCCTGATTGTGAATCTGGGCATTTTTTCGCTCAATGGCGTACCCCACAACCAAGCCGATAAACAAGTAAATGGCAATTTGAAAAAAGAAGTCCGTATCGTACAGAAGCGAAATGAATTCGCGTCCATCCTGCAGCTTCTGGTAAACGAAAAGGCCGATCGACATGACAACAGCCAGTATGGACTGCCGATTTCCATACAGAATGCCCATAATCGTAATATAAAAAAGCTTGGCATCGATAACACCGTATGCAGTATGCTCCTGGCTCAGCGTCAGCCAAGCCGTCAACGCAAACGCCAGCAAATTCTCTCCGTAGGGCAGCAGCCGTTTCAAGGCTTTCCCGAAAGGATTCAATCCTCCTGCGGCAGGCGCGGCAGCGGCGGCCGCTTCCCGTTTAGGCTGCTGAGCCTGGAAATAAGCGTAGGTCCGCTTCAGTCCTTCCTCCAGAGTATATAACGGAGACCAGTCCAAATCCCTTTTTACCCTGGTGTTGTCCAGCACGGAACGATCAATGTCCCCCGGACGCTTATCCCCGTAAACGACGTTGACGGTTCCTCCGTCTCCCTTCAAGATGGCAACGACATCGTTAATGCTTTGCTCCGTTCCGGTGGACAGGTTGTAGATGCCGGTAATCGAAGAAGAGGTTGCCCGATAAATCGCGTCTGCGATGTCCTCCACGTATATAAAGTCCCGCGTCTGGCTTCCGTCTCCGTGCACGACGAGCGTCTGCCCGTTCAGCATGCGGTCGACGAACACGGCAATAACGCCGCCTTCGCCTACGGCATCTTGCCGGGGACCGTAAACGTTGGAAAAACGAAAGCCGAGCGTTTGCAAGCCATACAGCTCATTCCACTTCTGACCGTAGGTTTCGCCGGCAAGCTTGCTGATTCCGTAAGGCGATATGGGCGAACACTCCGCCGTTTCCTTAATGGGCAGCTCCGTCTGCGTTCCGTACGCGGCGGCGGAAGATGCATAAATCAATTTGCCGACCTTATATTTTCGCGACAAATGAAGCATATTCAGCATGCCGAGCACATTGGATTGGGAATCGGTCAACGGGTCCGACTCCGAAGAGGCCACGCTGATCTGCGCCGCCAAATGCACGACCGCGTCAAACCGGTTCGAACGGAAAATTTCCTCGCATTTCTCGTCTTCTACCGGCAAAATATAACTTTTGTGCTTAAACGAAACATGTTCTTTGCGGCCCGTGGACAGGTTGTCCAATATGTATACTTCGGCCCCTTCTTTATGAAACCGGTCTGCCACATGCGAGCCGATAAACCCGTAACCCCCCGTAATTAGAACCTTCACCTTGCTCACCACTCTCAAAATTAATAAATTGTTCCTGGTCTTGTTGCCCTATATTTCCACCAAAAAAAGATAAGGTTCACTATAATTCGACAGGTATTTTGCAAAAACAACCCCTGGATCGACCCGTATGCGCAAGCCAACTTCCTCTTGCACTAACGCGCAATCCAGAGGTCTGTAGTGCTAGTTTTCGTCAGAGATGCCCGTACTTCATGGAAGGGCGTACTCCGCAAGACCGTTCTCTGCCGGCAGCTTGTCGGTGCGCTTATCGTTCAGAAGAACGCCCAGCCCAATCGCATCTCCCTTACGCACACCCAAGGCCGACAACGGAATGGCCGCTTCCGCCGTATTCGCCATTGCGGCGTACAGCTGCTGCTTTTTAAGATTCGCCTGCTCTTTCCATGACCAGTTGGAGCCTGTCCCCGTATAGGCGTACAGACGTCCATTTTCCAGCAAGTACTCCGCCCCGCTTGAGCTCCACGCCGATGCTTTATATCCGGTGCCGCTGTCAGCATCCGTATTGAAATACAATTGAAGCTTGGGAGTCAAGTCGGCTCCTTCCACCAGGACGTACAAATATTGTTCGTCATGGGCGGCTTTCAACATGCGTGGATTCGACGCGGCGCTTGCCAAGCCGTCGATTCGGGACCATTCGTCGTTTAATCCGTCAATGCGGATCGAACCGCCTCCCGAATCGGGCTGCTCAGGCGTCGTTCCGCCACCAGCGGCCGCGATCGCGAGTTCGCTCTCCGCAGGCAGCTTGTCGCTACGGGAATCGTTCCATACATAGCCCAAGCGAATCGTATCCGCAGCGGCATTCAAATCGGACAATGCAATCGACGTCTCCACGACCGTAGAAGTTGCAACATAGCGATCTGCTTGTTTCGAACGCACCTTCGTCCAGTTCCAATCGGAACCGCGGCCGCTGTAGCGGTACAACGTGCCGTTTTCCAGCAAGTAGTCCGCTCCGCTCGTCTTCCAGAACGGCGCCTGAAATCCCGTCGAGCGGTCATTGTCCGCATCGAGATATATTTGCCCCTTCTGGGTCAGCAAATTGCCCGTAATCAGCACATAGAGCTGGTCATCCGCAATAACAGCCTTCATAGTGCTGGCCTTGGAGCCATCGCTGCCTCGGCTTAATGCTTCAATGGCGCTCCAGTCGGAGAAATCCCCATCGACCGAAATGAGCGGCTGGCTTCCCGTTGCCGGCGGCTGAACCGTCACCGTCGGTTCCGGAATCGCGGTCGGCTTAGGCGGCTGCTCCGTCGGAACAGGATCGGGAACGGACGGGTCGGGCGTCGGTGCGGGTGTCGGCTGCGGAACCGGCGTCGGTTCTCCGCTGTCCGGAGCCGGATCGTCCCGCCATTCCGCGGCTCCGACATCGACGGATGCCCCCGCCCTTCTGAGCGATCCGTAATAATCGGTATCACCGGCGGCATATTCGTCCGTCCCCCGGTCGATTAACGGAGAATCGGCAGACGGACGGATGTCGCCGCGCTCCAGCCCGGACAGCATCGGATCACCGTATTGAGAATGAGCGTCGAACCCGGTCGCAATCTTGTAAGCTTCCCAGGTAGAGTAAGATTTTCTCTCCCATTTCCACACAGCGGTGCCTTCCGAATTGCCATGATGATAATAGAGATTATAGTCGATCCTGTTGCCTTTCCCGCTGGCGGAAGATTTATGAATCAGCGGTTTGCGGGCATTCCCGTACAACACATTGTTGGCTATCACGTTGTCGACATTGTGCTCCTGCAGCGTAATTTCTCCGTACCCTTGGTTCCGAACGTCATTGCGATACAACGTATTGTTGACGATCAAGTTGGAGGATGCTCCCCCGTTGTCCGTCCCTGAACCGCCCATAATAATGCCCGCGCCGTCATTGCTGTAAATATAGTTGTTTCTGACGGTTATGCGGCTTGTCGATTTGCCAAAGTTCTCGCTGGCGATCTCAATGCCGAAGTTGCTGGCGTATACACGGTTGCGCTCGATGACGACGTTGGAAGCGCCGTCCGCGTAGATGCCTCCTGCGCTGTAGGATCCGGTCCCGTACGCCGGATTGGAAGCCGAGCTTATGTTATAGACAATATTGTCCGCGACGGTTCCGTTCCTGGCCTGATCCACGCAGGGAGAAGAGCAAGCGCCGTAAAACCCTGCAATGTCGATTCCGATGTTATTGTTGTCATGCACCACGTTGCCTTCCACGGCAAATCCGTCCACATTGCCGCTAATTGTCAGCGATTCGCTGGAGCCAAGGATCAAATGATGCACTTGGTTTCCGCTAACCCGGATCTGGCTTAAGGGCGTTTTCGAATTTCCGTACACATGAATGCCGTGTGCGTTGCCGTCTGGGCTGCTGTTCGCAATCCGGTGCACTTCATTATTCAAAATATGAATATTCGAACCGCCGTCTTGCACTCTGATGCCCGCGGGATACTCGGAGCTGCTTGCGGACGATAGGCCACGAATTTCAAAGCCTTCCACTACAATATAATTGGCGCCCCTGATCTGAACCAGTGCGCTTCGTCCGCTCGATATGGACAAATTAGAGCCGTCTATAACCGGCTTTTCGCCCGGGAATGCCTGGAACGTAATATAACCCGCAGCTGCGGAGCCCGAGCTCTTAATGGTGACGAATTCCTCGTAGACGCCTTCCCTGACCCAAACAGTCTCCCCGCCCATCAGCGAATCCGCCGCTTTCTGGATCGTGCGCCACGGCGCTTCCTGGGTTCCCGGGTTGCCATCGTCGCCATCGGTCGCCACATAATATACTTTGCCGGGCGAATGGGCGTCGGCAGAATCCGCCGGAGGATAATTCGCCGCAATAATCATCGCAATCATGAACAGAAGGAACCCGGCTTTCGCCTTATTCATTAGTCCGCGCATCGGTCTGTGCCAGTTCAAGGCTCGCCGCCTCCTCATCCGATCTATCAAGTTTCAGATTCCGTTCTTGCCAAGCATGGAGCTCCAGACTTATTCTGTTGTGATGATTATATCATCTAATTTACTACTGGTGTCTGAACAAAAACTGAAAGAGCGTCATATTTTCAGGGATGTATACAATTTCATAAAAAAACGGGACTTTCATACTAGCATAAAGCCAAACAGCTCCTAAAGCTTTTGTTCACACTATAATTTTCGACCACTAATTAATGGTAACAGGCAACAATCCTGTCGTCCTTTCAAAATAAAAAGAGCCCCAAATCGGGACTCTTTTCACATAATTGCTTATTCGCTATTTCGCAAAACTATGATGGCCGATGGTTACAATCACGTCCAGGCCGGACCAGAACGGCCCTTTGGACACTTTCGGATTAAAGAAATAGACGGCGTCTTCGACGTTGTTTTTGCCGTTTAGGGCGTCCTTGGCGGCGCGAAGCACGCTTTGGTTCGGCACGCTCTTGTCGAGCAGGCCGTTATGCGCCGGCGGAAACTGCTTTCCTGCATAGATGACGTCGCGAATCGTATCCGGGAAACGCGAATCCTTCACCCGGTTCAGGATGACGTTCGCTACGGCCAGCTGTCCTTCGTAAGACTCGTAGCCGGCTTCCACCTGCGTAATCTTCGCCAGCAGCTGCAAATCCTTGTCCGTAAACGGTTTGGCTTCTTTGTCGAATATGGAAGGGACGACGACCTTCAGCTTGGCGCCCGCCTCCACGCTGTCCGCGCCGGCGAGACCGTTGCGCTGCCGCAGCTCCGACTGCTTGGCGCCGTATTCCTTGCTCATTTCGGCCAGCCCAAATTCCTCCGTCACGACGGCAAGCGGAATTTCTTCGATTTCGGCCGAACGCTCCTCGCCGTTCCACTTGACCTTCGCATGGAACAGCTCGGCTCCTTGCCGAAGCGGTATGTACATCCTGCCGTCGGACATAAACGGCGGCGCATCCAGGACGTACCGTTTCTCGTTGAAGTAGACGACCGGAACGCCGTTCCCGAAGACGATCGTGTCTCCGACAGCCGTCTTAACTGTAATTTCCTCGTTGTCTCCGTCCCACTTGACCGAAGCGTCAAGCAGCACGGCTATGCGCGCCAAAGGCACAAACGTTTGGTTATCCTGTATCAGCACCGGATCGGCCAGCTTCACCTTCTGACCGTTAAGCTTTACTGTAACGTCCTCCGCCGCCGTCGCCTTATTCGGCGAAGCAAACGCGGATATCGGCGCGACACATAGCAGGAGCATCACCCAAGCAGTTATAATCAGTTGCCTGCCGATGAGCTTGCTTCTTCTATTCATGCCTACCTCCTTGAAAATGTTGGGATTTTCTCGCCTTAACCGTTTCTTCGTGAAATTATATCACAGCTTTTCAGATGGCGTTCATTAACAATTTCACAGAATTAGAAGCAAACCGCGTATTCTCATCGTGCATGTTCTGTTATATTTTCATGCAAATCCGCGAAAAAGGAAACGCTGTCCATGCTCGCCTGGTTTGTGCTGAGGGGAGAAAGAATAAGGGAAACAGCCGCCCTTGGCCGTCCCCCGTTCCATTCCGTTTTGCCGCTGTCACTAATCGCCGGTCAGAAATTTTCTCCATCCCTCCGCCATATTTTGCTTCGTCCATTCGATATGCCCCTCGTCGGTATACCCCCGGAAGGCGCATTCGATGCACAAGATCAGATCCAGATACAAATTGTACAGCCGTCTGCGCTCGCGTTGCTCCTCCGTCAGGCCGTCCGGATAACCGTACCCTCGCAGAAAGCCCGGCGAATGATGAAACTTGCCGAAGTAAGCTTCCAGCAGCGGGTCTCCCCACAGCGCCCGCTCAAAATCGATCAGCCCGACGATGCGCCCGTCCTTGACGAACACGTTCCCGTCCCACAAATCCCAGTGAACAAGGCGCGGCTCCTGTACGACACCGAGCGCGGGCAGCCGGGCTTCGAGCTCGCTCCGGACGGCTTCATAGGACGCTGGAAGCTCGACGCCTTTCTCCTCTCCGTCCGCCAGCACCCCCATCAGCAAGTCTTGAAATACTTCCTTCCAGGAAGCTCCCGCTTCCGCGGGCGCGGCATAAAGGCCGAACCGCTCGCCCTTGAACGCATTGATCCGCCTGCTATAAACGCCGAGCTCTTCCTCAATCGACTGCGCTCCGCCTCAGACAGCGATTCCTTCACTTTGTTGTACGGAGCGCCCTCGAGCTTCTCCATCACCATATATTCGTAAGCGACGACGCGCAACGTATCGTCGTACGCCAAAATTCGCGGAACCGGAATCGTGCCGGCCGTCCCAACCAGGCGCATCGTTTCCGCTTCCGTCCGCATCAGCCCTTGCTCGTAGCGCATCATGGACGTCCCTTGTTCCGGTGCCGCCTTAACGATCATTTCCGTCCCGTCGGCCAGCGCAACGAGATACGCCGCATTCGCCCAACCGTCCGTCAATTCCTTCATCAACACCGCCGGTTTATCGCACACATGCCTGGCTATGGCGTCCAGCTGTTTTTCGCTTAATTGAGGTTTAATTCCGTTTCTCATCGCGCCATGCGCCTCCCTATGCGATTTGGCATGCGGCAGTTCGTATATAAGATTACTTCTATCGAGAACTTTCTTCATGTGAAAACAAAATGTGAAAACAAAAAAAGCGCGTATTGCGCTTTCATTTCCTACCTATCATTATGTTTATGGTGCAAATATTTGTCAATCTTTTGCGCTTAAAATCAAGCCCCGCAGCACTTTTTGTACTTCTTTCCGCTGCCGCAGGGGCAAGGGTCGTTGCGGCCGATCTTTTGCTTCGTCTGCAAGCTGTACACATTGTCGGAATAGCCGGAGACGCCGGCCGTTTGCATCGGGTTCGCGACCTTCATCAGCGGCGCCGCGGGCGGATTTGGCGCTCCGGCTCCGGCTGCCATCTGGCCCATTCCTTCGGGGGAATGACCTTTCAACGCCCATTGGCGGCTGCCGTTATACAGCGGAATCAGAAGATCGACAAACGATGTCAGGAGCTCAATGGTCAAATCCAACTCTTCTTGCAAATCTTCTATCATTTCGTTTGGCGTGAGGCCTCTCTTAAAATCCAGAACGATTTCCCCCGTTAGAAAATCCGCCTCTGAAGAAGTCATGCCGCATTGGGCCTTCAAAAAAGCAGCCATTCGGAGATAACGGTCGTTTCGTTCCGCATAATCGTCATCCGCCGCCTGCAGCACTTGCCCTTTGGTTAGCGGAGCATACGGAAGCTGCGGCCGGAATTGATGCTCCTCAAGGACCCCTTCCTCGGCCATATAATGTGCAATTCCCGATTTAACGGGAATAATGCCCTCGTCAAATCGCGCAAACTCAAAGATCACAGTCTTAAAAGTGTCGAACGAAATGTCTTGCTTCGTATATTCGATTGCCCTCTCCCATAGGAATTGCAAATCCGCATAGCCGTAATAATACAGCATGCCTTTCACCAGCTTGCCCCACTCCGTATTACGCCTGATTATCTTTTGGTTCGAAGCTTCGGATAAGGCTTCAAGCCGGGACCGAACCTCCAGCGGGACCGCCAGCCTGCCGTCGGCCGGACTGGGAAGCAGCCATCCATACTTTTGAAAATAACCGTAGTCAAATTCCCCCGCTTTAAACAAGTCCTCGTAGGTTAGACCGTTCTTGCGGTTCATCGCTTGCGTCAAAATCCGGCACCGCAGCTCGTCCAGCAACGGAATGACGCTGTCGACGCGGCTCGGAATTTCCTCGGCCAATCGCTCGACAAGCTCTGCTTTGCTTAGCTGGCTCGCATTTTTGATATTCAAGCTTTTGCGAATTTCTTGCATGTAGTCTTTGGTTAACGAGGCCAGCAATTGCGCCAACGTCCATCCGGTTTTCTGCATGGCGATGCTCCTTCATCTATTTACTCAGCAGGTTCATACATGATCATGATCTGCCCTGATCGCTCATTCCATTATAACTCCTGTAAGACATACGTAAACAGCAGCCCTTCTCTTTCGACATTTTTTTGCACAAAGTCACCCTAAACCAACTATCGCAATCGTCCATTTTATACGCCACATACCTTTCCATCGCCCGTCGACTGTTGCACAATTACCCCTCTCGAATCCATGTCCATTCTGTCCCTTTTCCATCGTCTGCGGTAACCTCCCCTCTTAGGATCGCCGCCGCTTAAATTTACTATTGACAAAATAATATTTTTATAGTATAATAAAAAATTTAATTATTTACAATCATCTTTTCGATCTGTTATGCTATCTCCACGCCATAACCGATTGGAGGATTAGATATGCAAATCGATGCCGGAATTGCCATGCTGTCCGTCTCCGCTCCCATGATGGGGGCCGTTGTGACGATCCATCCCGTACTGTTGTGGGATGACCGGGATGCCGTCTTGATCGACACTTCCTATCCCGGACAGTTTCCGCTGCTGCTAGAGCAAATTTCGAACGCCGGCCTTTCATTAAGCCGCATTAACAAATTGATCGTCACGCATCAGGATTTGGATCATATCGGAAGCGTTGGGGAGATAAAATCGGCCCTTGGCGGCGGGGTGGAGATTATCGCAAGCAAATTCGAAAGGCCCTATATCCAGGGGGAAAAGAGGCTTCTTAAGCTGACGGACGAGGCGATCGCGCAAGCCGTCAACGCCTTGCCCGAATCCGTTCCGGCCGAATGGAGGGCGGCGTTCAAGCGAACGCTGGAGCATCCGCCGCGCGCGGATGTTGATACGGAGCTGGAAGGCGCGGCCGAACTCGGTTTGTGCGGCGGCATCGCGGTTATCCCGACTCCCGGTCATACGCCGGGCCACATCAGCCTCTATCATCGGCCGAGCCGGACGCTCATTGCGGGCGACGCGCTTGAAGTTTCGGAGGGCCGCTTGACGGTGCCCAATCCGGCGCTCTGCACCGATCCGGAGCAGTCCGTCCGGTCTCTTGAGCGGCTGCTGGACTACGACATCCGCCGGGTCGCGTGCTACCACGGGGGTTTTTACGACGACGACCCGCGACCGGCCATAGCGGAGTGGCTTCGGGAATATTGATCCATTTGTCCCGAACCTATAGAAATTAGTTTGACCACCAAGGAGAAGCAGATTTCGGCGAAAAAACTTCGGTGAAGCAAATTTCGGTGAAGCAAATTTACGGTTACGCATGAACCGGCAGCCAACACTCCCCGCCGATTGCGACGATGCAAGGTCGTGCGCGAACTTAGAGCGGGCGAAGCGGAGCCACTCTGGCGATGCAAGGTCGTGCGCGAACTTAGAGCGGGCGAAGCGGAGACTTTCGGGCCATGTAAGGTCGTGCGCGACCTTAGAGCGGGCGAAGCGGAGCCACTCGGGCCATGCAAGGTCGTGCGCGAACTTAGAGCGGGCGAAGCGGAGACTTTCGGGCCATGCAAGGTCGTGCGCGAACTTAGAGCGGCCAAGGCGGGGCTATTTGGGCCATGCAAGGTCGTGCGCGAACTTAGAGCTGCCGAGGCGGAGCATTTCTGGCGATGCAAGGTCGTGCGCGAACTTACAGCAGCCAGGGCGGGGCCATTCTGGCCGCTCTAAGGTCGTATGCGAACTTAGAGCGGGCGAAGCGGAGACACTTTGGCGATGCAAGGTCGTATGCGACCTTAGAGCGGCCGAAGCGGAGACATTTGACCGATGCAAGGTCGTGCGCGAACTTAGAGCGGCCGAAGCGGAGACACTTTGGCGATGCAAGGTCGTGCGCGACCTTAGAGCTGCCGAGGCGGAGCATTTCTGGCGGTGCAAGGTCGTGCGCGACCTTAAAGCGGGCGAAGCGGAGACTTTCGGGCCATGTAAGGTCGTGCGCGACCTTAGAGCGGGCGCGGCGGAATCATTCAATCGCTGCAGGGTCGCTGACGACCTTGCAGCCGCCTTATGCCCAGTCGATATAGCCCGACTTCGATAAGATCGTGCGCGCCATCGCGTTTAAATTGTCGATCGGCTCCTTCAGGCTGAAGTACTTGAGATCCAGCCCCTCGTCGTCGTTGGCGACTGTCGGCACACCTTCGTAGTCGCGGGTTTCAAATACCGCCACCAGATTGTAGATTTCATCGCCGTGCGGGTACTGGTAATACATATCCTTCCCCGAGAGCATGCATACGAACTTCAGGTCGCGGGACGTCAATCCCGCTTCCTCGTGCAGCTCACGATGCGCCGCCTCCTCCAGCGATTCCGCCAGCTCCACCGCCCCGCCGATCAGTCCCCAGTCGTTCGTGTCGCTCCTCTTTTGCATCAGCAGCTCTCCCCGTTCGTTCAGCACCATCAGGCTCACCCCGGCCATAATGATCGGTCTCGTGCCGACCAGCTTTCTCAATTCTTGTATGTAACCCATTCAGAATAGCCCCCCTGCTTAAGATGAAGTTGCAGTAAAAGCGTTTGAAATGTAGTTTGTTCCGGGAGCAACAGCTAATCGTTCACTAGCAGCATGCACCGGTCCGAGGAGCAACGGCTAATCGTTCACTAGCAACATGCACCAACCCGGGGCAGGCGGCTAATCGTTCACTAGCAACATGCATCCGCCCGGGGCGCGGCAGCTAATGGCCTGCCCGCAAGCTTCCAAACTTCCCAACAGCATTATGCAATGCCGCCCCGCCGCCTCATTCCCGCAGCCGCAGCCGCCGCCAATAATAGATCGCCAGCTGGGTTCGGTCGCGCAGCTCCAGCTTGTCCAGAATGACCGACAGCGTATTGCGCACCGTGCCGGGACTCAAATAAAGCCGCTCCCCGATCTCTTTGTTCGACAACCCTCTGGCAACGAGCTCGGCGATATCCCGTTCCCGCTCGGTCAAGCCTTCGATCGGCTCCCGGTCCGGCTCCATAATCGTCCGCAATACGTCCCGGTCCAGCACGGACGAGCCGGAAGCAAGAGCGCGCACTTGATCGGCCATCCGATCGACCGGGGCCGACTTGAGCAAATAGCCCTCGGCGCCCGCCTGCAGCGCGAGCCTTATATTCGTTTCGTCTTGAAAAGTGGTGAGCATCATAATGCGGACGGAGGGGAACGCCTGCTTGATCGCTCTTGCGCTCTCGATTCCGTCCATCTCCGGCATCCGTATATCCATCAACACGGCGTCCGGCCGCAGCCGTCCGCACAGTTCCAAGGCTTCCCGGCCGTTATACGCCACGCCCACGACATCTATATCCTCTTCTTTCCCGAGCAGCAACTGCAGGCTGCGGCATACGAGCGGATCATCGTCGGCTATCAGCAGTCTCATCGATTCCGCCTCCTTGCTCCAATGGCAGCACGCAGACCAGCGTAAATCCGTTGTCCCAGCCCCGGGACAAACTCCCGCCGAGCGCACGGGCCCGCATTTGCAAGCCTCGAATGCCGCTGCCCGATAGATCGCCCGGATGAACGGTGCCGTTATCACCGATCCGCAGCCGCACGATCGTTTCCGAAGCCTGCAGCTCGACCTCCGCCTCCGACGCATTGCTGTGACGGACGATATTGGTCAGCGCCTCCTTCAAACACGCTTCCAGCAGTTCCCACATATGCGGCGCCACTCGCTGCATGTCGCCCGATTGCCGGAACCGGATGTCCGCAATGCCCGCATGGCGAAAATTACGCGCTATGTAGGCCAAGCTGTCCGCTCCGATCGGCGTCACGGGAGTCATGTTGTGAACGGCCTCCCTTAGCCGCGTCGTGCTCCGCTCCAGCCGATTGCCAACCTCCCGCAGCAGCTCGCGCGCTTCTGCCGGGTCGCTGACGTATTCATAAGCCTGCAGCGCCAGCGACGCTCCGGTCAGGTCATGTCCGAGATGATCGTGAAGCTGCCTCGATATCCGATGCCGCTCCATCAGCTCCGCCTGGCGCGAAACGGCCCGGTTCGCCTCCAACAGCTCCAATCGGATCCGTTCCAGCTCTTGCCGTGCTTTGCGCTGCTCGTCCGCCTCCCGCTTGTAATCCCGTTGATGGCCAAGCGCCGTACAGGCAAAAGCTCCGAACAAAAACGCCTGGACATACAACCAGAACAACAAGCTCGACGGCAAGGAGGGGACGAGCAGTCCCGCAAAAAACAGCAGGGAAACGGCCCATTTCCCTTTTAAGGCAAACTCGAAAATCGGCAGCGCCAATCCGTAAACCCCAATATCGGAGAACGGAACGAACGCCAGGCAGACTGCCGCATCCGCGAAAGCGGTCCATACCGGCAACCGGCCAAACCGCCATCGCAAGCTTGCCAAGACGAGCAGGAGAAGAATCAGCAGATAAGAGCCTGTCTTCGCTTCATGAGCGATCCATAGATAGAGCAGCGCCCCGATCGTCAAGAAGCGCCACCCCTGAACGAACGTCATCGGCTCCTTCAGCGCTTTCACCCTTCTCCCCCTCCGCTTCATTCAATTTTTCGTGCGCTGCCCATTATGACGAAGACGACCGCATACAGCCACAGCACGCCGTTCACGAGCAAAAAAGGTCCGATGCTTTCTCCGAAAGCGATCCAGTCCAATCCTTTCGCCAGCCAATAGGTTGGAAACACGACCGCGAGCCGCCTCAACCCTTCGGGAAATATATCCACCGGCATCATAATTCCGCCAAGAATGGCAACCAGAAAGACGATAGGCATAAACACGAGAAACGATATCTCCTTATTACGATAAAGGGAAATCCATGCCAACGCAACCGCAAGCGAGGCGGCGCTGAAGGAAATATACAGCAGCATCAGCCATGCAGGCTGGTACAGCTGCTGACCGTACAGCAAGCCGCCGATTACGACGACCGCGCATTGGACGACCATAATGCACAGATAGGCGAGCAAATTTTGGCTGATATAACGAAGATGGCTGACGGGCGCCACCGCCAGCCGCTTAACGACGCCTTTGGCCCGGTCCTCCAGCATAATGGCGGCCAGGCGAATGGAGGCAAACAGAATAAAAATGCCGAAGTATTGGTACCCGTACGGAAGAAAAGGCCACCCCTCCCCGCTGGGCAAAAAAATGCAGGCGATCGGAAACAGCGTCAAAAACAGCAGATTTGCCCGGTTGCCGAAGCTTCGCTTCAACGCGAAATGAAAGATCGTCAAGCCATCCGCCTCCTCCCGACAAGCAGCATCAACGCAAACAGCACAACGGTTACCGCCAGCAGCAGGTTGGCCTGAAACCAGGCTCCGCCCGAATTCGAACGGCTCATGTTCAGGACCGCCTCCACCGATAATGCTAGCGGATTGCCATAAGAGCCCATGAAGCGGAAGAAGGCGTTGTCGGGCATCGGAAAAAAGAGGCCGGCCAGCGTGACAAAGCTCACTCCGTACAACACGCTCAACCTCTCCGCCGTTTTGAAGCTTTTGACGGCAAATGTTATTATCAAGTATACGACGCTAGACAAAATCGACATCAGCGACAGAATATATATCGCCCACAGCCAATTTGTCCAAGCGACGCCAAGTACAAATTGCGTGTAAGCCATCAGGATAAGACCCATCAAGATCGAATACACGGTGCCGCACATCATGATCGAGAACGCGTACATCGTCCGATTGAACGGCAGCGCGAATATTCTTGCCCTGAACTCCGAAAAAAAGTCGGTCTGTATATAGGACATCACAATGGAACCTCCGAACAATTGAAAGGTAAGCACCATCGTAATCGCCGTTTGGTACAGGTACGGTTCGCCCGTTTCCGTCACGGCGCCCTTCAGGATGAAGGCAAAGACCGTCAGCAGCAAGATCGGCATGGCCAGCAGGAGCAACAGCACGATATAGCTCCGAACCATTCTCAGCAGCGTGAAAGGAATCGTCGCCAGCACTCTCATTGCTCCTCCTCCTTGTCGCGCAGCCGCTTGCCCGTCAACGTCAGGAAGACATCCTCCAGGTTCGGCTTGTCCTGCTGAATGCCCAGCACGCCCGTGTGAGCTTTGACAACCGATAAGATCCGGTCCAGATTGCCCGAGCCCGCGGCGGACACGACCGTAATCCGGCTTCCGGACAGGTCGGCTTTCTTGACGCCGGCGATGTTCAGCAGGCTGACGACAGGCACCTTATCGGGATCGCTCACATCGATCCGCACCTTCTCCTCATGCTGGATTGTCTGAATCAGCTGCTCCGCCGTACCTTCCTTGATGACCTGGCCCTGATCCATAATGACGACCCGGGAAGCGATCGCCTGTACTTCCTCCATATAATGGGTCGTATATAAAATCGACGTTCCGTTTTCTCTTAACCGCTTGACCGACTCCAGGATATGGATTCTGGACTGCGGATCGATGCCGACGGTCGGTTCATCCATAATGAGCAGCCGCGGCCGATGCGTGAGCGCGCAAGCGATATTGAGCCTGCGCTTCATCCCGCCGGAAAACTTGTTCGGCGTTTTGCCGGCATGCTCCTCCAGCCCGACAAAGGCGAGCGCCTCCTCCACCCTGTTTTTCTTCTCTTTTCCTTTGAGACCGTATACGCCGGCAAAAAACAGCAGGCTCTCCCGCGCCGTCAATTCTTCGAAAACGGTAATTTCCTGCGTTACCAGGCCCAGCTTTTCCTTATTCGCATAAGAGAACGGATTGCCGGACGAGCCGAACAACGTCACCTTTCCCTGTTCGAACGGCTTCATGCCGGTCATCACTTGAATAAGCGTCGTTTTGCCGGCGCCGTTGGGCCCCAGCAAACCGACGATCTCCCCTTCGCCAATATCCAGATCGATATAATCCAGCGCCACTTGCGGGCCGTACCTTTTCAACACGCCCTGCATGGAAGCAATCGCCGTCATGACGTTCACCCTTTCGCTTAGAATGATTTCAGTATGACGAATGCGGCGGGAGGGCAGTAGTTACATTTGTCACCATTGTACGGGAATAACTGACGCTGGTTCATAACGGAGAACGGATATCGGACAATTGCGGCATTCGCGATGCGCCTGCAAGCCGGGCAGGCGGGTGCCCTATCCCAAGCCCGCGCGCATGCTAAAAACAAACGGAGACCCTCCCGCATCGGGGACAGTCTCCGCCATTCCGTCATGAACCTCTAACCGGACGCTTCTTCCCGAACGGCCGGCATGCCGGCTTCGATCAGACGTTTGTTGCGGACAAAGAAAGCCGCCATACCGACGATCAGGAGTCCGGTTCCGACCAGCAGCCACTCGATCCGGACCGCATCCGCCAGCGGGCCGAAGATGAGCATGCCGATCGGCATCATGGATGTCGAGATCATCCCGAATACGCCGAATATCCGACCCAAGTAGTCCGCATCGACCTTTTCCTGCAGCAGGACGGTCGTCGGCGTATTAAAGACGGGCATAGCGACGCCGAACACGGCCATAAACGCCAGATACACCCAGAAGCTGGGAACGAGGCCGAGCGCAAGCGTGCAGACGCCCATGACAAGGCTGGCGATTGTCATCGTATGCACTTTGTTCCGGAAACCGCCCCAGGATGCAATAAGGCCTCCGCCCGCCATCATACCGACGGAGAACGCAATCTCAATGGCGGTCAGACTCCAATAATCGCCTCCGAAGCTGCGAGTCACTTGCAGCGGAGTCAGAAACGCCGCCGGCGCCATCAGCACGCAGAAAATAGCGAAAAACAGAAAGAAAGGCTTCAGGAAGTCATGACGGTTAATATACGTAAGACCCTGCTTGAAATCGTCCAAATAACCCGTCGTTTTTTGCTCGGACGCCTTTTGGTGCAGCGGTATTTTCAAAAAGAAAAACAACGTCAGAATCGCTGCCGCCGCGGTAACGACATCGATAAAGAAAATGATTTCGATCGTCGCCACCGAAAGAAGCGAGGCGCTCACGATCGGCGCGACAAACATCATGAGCGCCTGAAGGCTTCCGTTAATGCCGTTAACCTTCGTCAGTTTGTCTTCCGGCACGATTTGCGGCAGAATCGCGCCTACGGCGGGCGTCTGGATCCCCGCGCCGAGCGCGCGAACGGCCGCGATGACGAACAGCAGCCATACTTCGTCGTACCCCGCCAGGAAAGTGACGGCCAGAAGCAGCGTGACAGTCGCGATCATGGCGTCCGCAATCATAATGAGCTTCTTGCGATTGTACCGGTCCGCCCATACGCCGGCAAACGGCGACAGCAGGAAGGTCGGAATGAAGCCGCATATAATGAACAGCGTCATCATCAAGCCCGACTGCGTCGTCAGCGTAACGTACCACATAATGGCATACTGGACCAAAGCCGAGCCAAACAACGAAAGCGTTTGGCTGCTCAGGAAAAGAATAATATTTCGTTTCCAATGCTTTTGCTTGTATTCTTCGGTTTGTGTCATCGTTCTCTCAAACCCTTTCTGCCGACGCAACTCTATTGGGGATAGATTTATTCTACTATAGAGTATGACCTTGTTAGAGAAGACTTTAAACAGAACCGGCGTTGCAGCGCGGTCAGCTTTCGTCGGCGCTCGGGCCGTAGACGCCCGGCACGGGGACATCAAGCAGACGAAGGTAAACCGTTATTTGCCCCCGGTGATGGTACCAATGGTTGAATAATAATGTGCGGGCCATTTCGTAACGGGACGCTTCCATTGCCGGCGCGCCTTCGACCGTGAGCGTGAAAGTCTCCGCAAGGCCCGCTTCTCCCCAAGAGCGAAGCTTGCTTTCGGCGACCGCCGCATGGGTCTCGAACGCCTCGAGAATCTCGTTCACCGTGGCCGCCTCCGGCAGCGGAACGTCCGGCAGCTCGCGGGACGGCGCATCCAGCAGCTCGGCCAGCGCACCGGGCAGCCATGCCATATGCAAAGCCAGCTGGCCCAGGGACATCGATTTGTCATGCGGCCTCCAGGACAGGCTGCGCTCCGGCACCCGCTCCAGCACCTTTCTTGTCGATTCCGCCTCCCTCCTCAGCTCGGCCGTCAACCGTTCCGTTATATTCATAAGTATTCCTCCTCCATCTCCTTTCGAACTATGCTCACTTTACCATAGGAAGAGACGGCGCATTTCTTATTGATTGCTGCTTGTGAAAAGTCACTGAACCTTTCGAGAGACCGGGAACAAAAAAAGGCCGGGATCAGGAGCATTATCTCATCCTGTCTCGACCTTTGAGCTTGCAATGGTTCCATCCGGCATCAGCGTGCCGCTTCTTGAGGGCCTGGCTTTTTCTGCCGGGCATGCCCCGTATCTCGGGGGGCAACAACGTTTTCTGCCGGGCATGCAACGCTCTTCTGCCGGGCATGCAACGCTCTTGCGTTCAACGCACACGTCAGCCTTTCGACGCACGCATCGCCGCGGTCTCTTCCTCGTTCGGCCCGTACACTCCAGGAGGCACGACGCCCGCCTGACGCATCAGAATCGTCATTTGGCCGCGGTGATGGATTTGATGGCGTACGACCAGATTCAGCACACCGCCGAACGTCGTGTCGATAAATCCGAACAGCAAATGCTTCTCCGGCAGCTTCTCATCCGGCCATTGCTCCTTCAGCGCCTTCACGGCGGCCTCGCTCATGGCGCGGTAGCTCGCGGCAATGTCCGAAGCGCTCGCCGGCGTCGGCGTCTTGTATTCCGGCCCGTCGATCCGAAGTCCCGCCGATCCGAGCATGGCGCCGATGCTGCCGACCAGATGCCAGGCCAAGTCCCCCAGCGTTCTCGCCTGGGCTTCCGATACGGCCTGCTTCAACGATTCGTCCGTCAGCGCACCCAGCACCTTCTCCGTCAACGCCGCCTCGACCGTCCAGTCCGCCGCAAATTGTTCAATCGTACTGTACATGCACCATCGCTCCTTTCAACAAAAGAATACCATTACCCGCACGGCCTCCGCAATCAGACATGAATATAGGCGAATCACCTCCGCCCGGTTCCGGGCATATCGTAAAAGGAAACCGCCCCTTATCGGGCGCATCATGTATCCCCAAGGGGGAACGAGCATGCAAGAGATTTATGGAAACTATACGAAATGCGAGGAAGTTCCGATCTTTTACCCGCCTCAGCGCCAGCCGCAGCAGCCGGGCATCGAGTCGATCATGGTTCCGAAGCCGGTATCCGAACGGCCTTCCTATAAAGGCTCCGGCAAGCTTGCGGGCAAGTCGGCGATCATTACCGGCGGAGACAGCGGCATCGGAAGAGCGGCCGCCTATGCCTTCGCCAAAGAAGGGGCCGATGTCGCCATCGTGTATTACAACGAGCACGGCGATGCCGAGCAAACCCGAAACCGGGTGGAGCAGCTCGGACGGCGGTGTCTGGCGATCGCCGGGGACGTCGGCGACGAAGCTTTCTGCCGCTCGGCCGTGGAGCAAACCGTTCGCGGGCTCGGACGTCTCGACGTGCTGGTCAATAACGCGGCGGTCCAATTTTATCAACCCGGCATTGAACACATTACCCGCGAGCAGCTCGAGCTGACGTTTCGGACGAACATTTTTTCCATGTTTTATATGGTGAAAGCGGCTCTCCCCTATTTGAAGCCCGGCAGCGCGATTGTCAATACGAGCTCGGAAACCGCCACGAGAGGATATACCCACCTGATCGACTATTCGGCGACGAAAGGCGCCATTTCGACCTTTACCCGCTCGTTGGCCTTATCGCTGGCCGACCGCGGCATCCGCGTCAACGCCGTCGCGCCGGGCTCCACATGGACGCCGCTGATCCCGGCATCGCTGCCTCCGGAATTGTATATGTCCTTCGGCTACGACACGCCGTTGAAGCGGAGCGCGGAGCCTGCCGAAATGGCGCCGGCTTACGTCTATTTGGCGTCGGACGACTCTTCCTACGTTACGGGCCAAGTCATTCATGTGAACGGCGGCTCGTATTTCGGCTCTTAGACTTGGGCCTTGATCTAGGCCATGGCAGCCTCCCCATCTGCGTCCGTCTGGCTTCAGCCCGCCATTCGACCGCCAAACGCCAAAGGCCGGGTGCGGGAGCCTCGACAGACTCCCGACCCGGCCTCTATTTTCTATTTATAACATGCGATTTCCTCATGCCTCTTCATTCGTGCGATACTCCGGTTCATCTTATATAGCCGGGCGTCCGCTTCTTGCCGTCCCGCTATCCGAACCCTTAGAAAGCGGACGGCGGCGGCGCCGGACATAACCGGCGGTTCCAAATCCTGCGCGGCAAGGCCGATCCTCCGCCTTATTTCCCTTGCAGGCTGAACCGGAACCGGTAGGCCCGATTGGCCGGAATCTCAAATTCCGGATGCACCCGGGCGCCCCAGCTGTCGTCGCCGCCGACGCCCATTTGACGGTCCATAATACGGACGACCGTCTTGTCGCTGACCGGCAGCTTGTACGGATGGTCATGCGCCTCCAGCTCCTCGGGCGTATAAGGCAGCGCGTTCAGTTCCAGCTTCGGCAGCCCTTGAATAAACAAGCCTCTGCCCGACTCGTCTCCGACGAACGCATGCCGAACTTCCGTCTTGTTGCCGCATTCCTGCGGACGCAAGTACGGTACGAACTGATCCCGCACCTTGCCTTCGAACGCGCCGAGCCTTGCGCCCTTCTGCCGGTCTGCGTACGAATCGTGCGGTCCTTTGCCGTACCAGGAAACCGTATCGAACGAACCCGCCATTTCCAGCATAACGCCGATCTCCGGAATTTCCGGCAGCCCTTCGGAAGGTGACAGCAGCATATCGAGCTCGACGCGGCCGTCCGCATGCACCTCGTAACCGATCGTGCAGGACGACTGACCGGCCGACGGCAGCCGATATTCAGCCGTTACCTTCACGAGACCGGCATGCTCCTCGCAGCTCAGGCTGACGAGACGGCGCAGCTTGCCTGCCTCCCGCCATGGCGCGCAGCGCTCATGATGCTTGTTGCCCCTGTCGTTGTCCGTATAAGCGCGCCAGAAGTTCGGCACCAGCGGCGAAGCAAGCAGCTCCAGACCGTTGCGGCTCCAGGATGCCAGATCGCCGGTTTGCTCGCTCCAGGCCAGCTTGAACGATTCTCCGCTTACTGCAAGCAAGCCGGATTCCCGTTCAAGCTTCAGACCGCCCGACAATCCAATCAGCGAAAAGCGCGGCGCGCCGGAGGCGGCAACGGGAACGATAAATTGCCCGAACGCGACCTCATGCCCGCGGCTTGCCCAAGCGGCGTCTTCCTTCAAGACGGCGCGCAGCGTCACCACGTATTCCTCGCCAGGCGCGGCGCTTTCCGGCATCGCAAACGGAATGTTGACGATGGCGGAGGCTCCCGGAGCAGCTTCCGCGCTCCACTCTCCTTGCTCCACGGTCACGCCGTTGCGCGCTACCTCCCACAGAAGCGTGTACGGCTCGAGCGACAAGAACAGCTGCTTGTTCTTCACGACAAACGTTTGCTTGCTCCAGTCGTCCAGCGCAAACTCGATGTTCTGATAGCAGCGCTTCACTTCGTACAGCTTCGGCGATACGGTCCGGTCGGCGAAGATGAGCCCGTTGCCGCAGAAATTGCCGTCATGCGGCGATTCTCCGAAATCTCCGCCGTACGCCATATATTCCGTGCCGTCTTCGGTTTTCGTCCAGATCGCCTGGTCGATCCAGTCCCAAATAAATCCGCCTTGCAGCACCGGATAACGGTCGAACAGCTCCCAGTAGAGATGCAGGCCGCCGCAGGAATTGCCCATCGCATGGCTGTATTCGCACAGGATGAACGGCTTTTGCGGATTCGACTTCGCATACGCCTCCACGCCGGCGGGACGGGTATACATTTGAGATTCGACATCGGATGCCGCCTCGCTCTCCCGCCAATGGAACACGCCCTCGTAATGAACGATGCGCGAAGGATCCTGCTCCTTGAAATAATCGTACATTTTAATAAAATTGTCGCCGCCGAACGATTCGTTTCCGAGCGACCACATCAGAATGCTCGGATGGTTTTTGTCACGCTCGAACATGGAGCGGCAGCGGTCCAGCACGTTGTCCGTCCATTCGGGCCGGCTGCCCGGGAGCGTATCGCCCAGCTCCTTCTGGGCGTATTGCCACAAGCCGTGCGTCTCCAGATTCGTTTCGTCGATGACGTACAAGCCGTACTCGTCGCACAAGTCGTACCAAAGCGGATGGTTCGGATAATGCGACGTGCGGACCGCGTTGATATTGTGGGTTTTCATCAGCAGCACGTCCGTCAGCATATCTTCCGCGCTTACGGATCTTCCCGAATGGCAGGAGAACTCGTGGCGGTTGACCCCTTTGAACAAAATCCGCTGGCCGTTAATTTTCATCAAGCCGTCCTTGATTTCAAACTTGCGGAAGCCGACCTTGCTGCCGGCCGTCTCCAGCAGTTTGCCTGCTTCGTCGGACAGTTTCAGGACGAACTTGTACAAATTAGGCTCCTCGGCGCTCCATTTCAGCGGATTGTCGACCTTCGAAGCAAGCTGCACGCGGCCTTCGCCCTTTCCGCTCAAGTCTATTTCACCGCGCATTTCCGTTCCGGCGACGGGCTGTCCGTCTTTATCGTACAAGGTTGCTTCAACGAGAAGCTTGCCATCTGCCGCAAGCTCGTAATTCAACAGCTTGACGTCGACCGCAAGCGCCGCGTCCCGGTATTCGTCGTCGAGGTCGGCATGAACGCGGAAATCGTAAATATGAAGCTTCGGCTTCGCATACAGGAACACGTCGCGGAAAATGCCGCTCATCCGCCAGAAATCCTGGTCTTCGAGCCAGCTCGCGTCGCACCAGCGGTATACTTCCACCGCAAGCTTATTCTCCCCTTCGCGCAAATACGGTGTCAGATCGAATTCGGCCGGCGTGAACGTATCCTCGCTGTAGCCGACCAATTCTCCGTTCAGCCATACGTAAAAGGCCGACTCCACGCCCTGGAAGCTGATGAACACGGGCTCGCCCGCCCAATCCTTCGGCACTTCGAACGTGCGGACGTAAGAGCCGACCGGATTGTAAGCCGTCGGCGCAAACGGCGGACGAAGGTCGCCTTGCTCGACCCATGGATACGTAATATTCGTATATTGCGGATAGTCGTAGCCTTGCAGCTGCCAATGCCCGGGCACCGCAATTTCCTTCCAATCGGAGCAATCGTAGTCCAGGCGATAGAAATCTTGAATCCGGCTGTCCGGATTCGGCGCAAAGGAAAACTTCCATTGGCCGTTCAGCGACCGCACGCGGCGGGAGACGTTCCGCTCGCCGCGCAGCGCCTCCTCGACGGTATCGTACGGCGTAAAAGCGGTATGCGCTTCCATCCGGTTCAGTTGAAATATTTCGGGATTGTTGTTCCATTCGGGATACCCGTTCGCAGGCGGGGTATACGCCAGTTTCGTTCTCATTCGCTCGCAGCCTCTTTTCCTGGTCAATAGTAGTGGATTAACGATATTCATATTATAATAGATCGAAACCCCATTATTGTTTAAGCAAATTATGCTTTCGTTTCAATATTTGAATATGAAAGGTCAGGCGAGACACATTGAACGAAATCCACTACATGACGCCGACGACATCGGATTTGAAGCTTCCCGTTTACGTGACGGGTGCGGGACATTGGGACGATCAGCAGAAGGTGGACCGGCCGGACGGGTTTCCCGAATACCAGTGGTCGCAGACGGTATCCGGCGAGGGGGAGCTTCGGATCGGCGACAGCGTCTACAGAATCAAACCGGGAGAAGGCTTCTTCCTTCCCCCTAATCTTAGACATTCCTATTACGCCACCCGAGCGCCCTGGGAAGTGTACTGGGTGACGTTCGACGGGCATTATACGGAGTCGCTGCTCAAGCTGTCGGGCGTCCAGGCCGTCGGCCCCTATGCGCTCGAGCAGGCGGAGCCGCTCCGCAACGTCATGGAGAAGCTGATCGCCATTGCGCGCGACAAGCGGCCCGGTCACGGCTCGGAAGGATCCAAGCAGCTGTACGGCATGCTGCTCGACCTCCGGCAGCAGTTGTCCAACGCCGGCGCATCGGCGCATCAGATGAGCGAGCGGCTGCAGCCCGTGCTGCAATATATGGAGCGGCATTACAGCCGTACGGTTACGCTGGGCGAGCTGGCGCGGCTCATCCATGTGACGCCGCAGCACTTGTGCCTCTTGTTCAAAAAGACGTTTCACCTCCGGCCGATGGAGTATATGAACCGGACGCGCGTGAACAAGGCCAAGGAGCTCATGATCCGCGACAAACGCGCCAAGCTGCAAGAAATCGCGCTGGCCGTCGGCTTCGACAATCCCGCCTACTTCAACACGCTGTTCAAGGGCATCGCCGGCATGACGCCGGGCGAGTTCCGCAGACGGCACGGGGCTTGAGGCGGGGTTAAGACGAGGCTGGTGACTGTGACGGGCATAAGGCGGGATTTAAGGCGAGGCTGGTGACTGTGACGGGGCTTGTGACTGAGAGGGCAAGGCATTTCTTATTGAAATCCGCAGGGGCTGTTTTAGCTGTTTTCTAGCAAAGCCGCTCCCGCCCCATTTTAATCAGGATGTCGATTAACAGGGATTTCTTCGAAGCAGCCAGGATTATGAACAATTTTTCATTCATAATCTTGTGCTGGCGTTCCGCAGCGTTCATATGAACGATTTTTCGTTCAAAACCATGGGGGTGGCCGCTCTGCACCGCTCATATGAACGATTTTTCGTTCAAAAGCATCGGGGTAGCCGCTCTGTACCGTTCATATGAACGATTTTTCGTTCAAAGGCACGGGATTGGCCGCTCCGTACCGTTCATATGAACGATTTTTCGTTCAAAACCATGGGGGTGGCCGCTCTGTATCCTTCATCGCCCCCTCGCCAGGTCCGGAGTGAGTTTATTTTACCAGAAAAGGCTAATGTAGTCCGAATTGAGCAATAGCGACGCCGAGATTAGTTTCATGAATGAATAAACGCGTGACCTGCTGCCAATATCGACCGTGATGGCGGGCTTATAGCAAAAAGCGCTCCCCCCGGCAACGGAGGAGCACTTTGGCATTTTCGTATCGAATCCGGAAGCTTTTACCGCAGCGTCTTCAACGCTCCGCTCCAAGCGACCACTTCTTCCAGCATCGTGTTGACGTTGTCCAAATGCAGCTCTTGCGGCTTGAACTCGGAATAGTTGACGAAGTCGGTGAACAGCGACAGCGTCGGATGCGTGCGGACATCGGCGATTTTCAGCTCGCCGCAAATGCCGCGCAGATGCTCGGCCGCGCGCGCGCCGCCGGTGGAGCCGTAGCTGACGATGCCAGCCGCTTTGTTGTTCCATGCTTCGCGGGCAAAGTCCAGCGCGTTTTTCAAAGCGCCCGTAATGCTGTGGTTGTATTCCTGCACGATAAACACGAAGCCGTCCAAACTGTCGAGCTTCTCGTTCCATTTGGCAATGCCCGGCTCGGTGCCGTCGGTCGTGCCCAGGAATGGCAGGTTGTAGTCCGCGATATCGACGATTTCGTAATTGGCGTCGCCGCGCCCGTCGGCGATTCCTTTCACCCATTCTCCCACTTGCGGGCTAACGCGTCCTTGACGCGTGCTTCCCAAAATAATGCCGATGTTCAATTTGGACATGATCGATTCCTCCTTGGTCATTTACAAATCGTGTATCCACAACATCCATTTTATCACCGCCGCCTTCCTCCTGCCCGTATCCGCGGACCTAGACATGAGCGGCCGTATGCGTCTTCTGCCTGACATGAGATGGACTGCCAAGCAACCCCGTCGATGCAACGTCGAAGGTTACTTTATGTAAGTAATTATATTTTTATCATATTACGCTGTCAAGTTATTTTACTATAAAAAAGTAATTAGGTTATCCGAGCAAGATGTAGTATGATTAGGCAGAAGGAGGGGATGGGATTGGATAAGTCGATTTGTCCCAGATTCGAGAAGGCGATGAGCCTGCTTAGCCAAAGGTGGACAGGACTCATTATTTTTCAATTGCTGCCCGGTCCGCAACGATTTTGCGCTTTGGAATCGACGATCGGCGTCAGCGGCAAGGTGCTGTCGGAAAGGCTCAAGGAACTGGAGCAGGAAGGCATCGTTGCCCGCACCATTTACCCGGAAACCCCGGTTCGCATCGAATATTCGTTAACCGACAAAGGATTGGCGTTCAAACCCGTCATGGAGGCGCTCGGCCAATGGTCGCAGGATTGGCTTCGGGACTGAGCGCAACTTAGCATGCATTACCGCATCCTTGTCGGCGCATCCTATATGATGTATGAACAACCGCCTGCCAATATGCGGTTTTTTCTTTACCCGGACAGGTTATAAAGAAGCCCCCAAAACCGCTAAGAACGGTATTGGAGGCTTTCGAATCAGTTCGATTTGGCTTGAATGTATCCTTCGGCCTTGAGCAGCTCGGCGATCAATACGGCGCCGCCGGCCGCGCCGCGCAGCGTGTTGTGCGACAGACCGACAAATTTGAAGTCGTACAGCGAATCCTCGCGAAGCCGGCCGGCCGATACGCCCATGCCGCGCTCGATATCGCGGTCCAGCTTCGTTTGCGGACGGTTCTCTTCCTCAAAGTACGTAATGAATTGCTTGGGCGCGCTTGGCAAACCGAGCTCCTGCGGACGTCCTTGGTAGCTGCTCCACCGCTCGAGAATTTGCTCCTTCGTCGGCTTGTGGTCGAACGACACGAACACCGTCGCCAGATGGCCGTCCGTTACCGGCACGCGGATGCATTGCGTCGTAATGTGCGGCGCGCTCGCCTTGACGATCTCGCCGTTCTCGACGCGGCCCCAGATGCGAAGCGGCTCCTGCTCGCTTTTTTCTTCTTCGCCGCCGATGTACGGAATGACGTTGTCGAGCATTTCGGGCCAGTCCGTGAAGTTTTTGCCGGCGCCGGAAATGGCCTGGTACGTCGAAGCGACGACTGTCTTCGGCTTGAACTCCTGCAGAGCGTTCAGCATCGGCACGTAGCTTTGGATCGAGCAGTTCGGCTTAACGGCGATAAATCCGGTCTCGGTGCCGAGCCGTTTGCGCTGCGCCGCGATCACTTCGAGATGCTCCGGATTGATTTCCGGAATGACCATTGGCACGTCCGGCGTCCAGCGGTGCGCCGAGTTGTTGGATACGACCGGCGTGCCGGTCTTCGCGTACGCTTCCTCCAGCGCTTGAATTTCATTTTTCTTCATGTCCACCGCACAAAAAATAAAGTCTACGCCGGCAGCCACCTCTTCAACCTTCGAGGCGTCCTGCACGACGATCGATTTCACCGCATCCGGGATCGGCGTCTCCAGCTTCCAGCGGCCTTGCACCGCTTCCTCATACGATTTGCCGGCCGAGCCGCTGCTCGCCGCGATCGACGTCACTTCAAACCATGGATGTCCGTTCAGCAGCTCGACGAAACGCTGGCCGACCATGCCCGTTCCTCCGACGATTCCCACTTTCAGCTTTTGCGTCATGTTCAATCCATTCCTTTCCTGTCACCCGTATATTTATATTCCCTTCACTGCGTTGCCGATACAGACATGCACGGCAGACAAGCTTCTGCAGGGAGCGATGCAATCATGGCTATACGCCCAGTATACAACAGCTCCGAACGAATGCGGATATAAAAAAAATCCCACCCCCAAGACTGGATCAGTCTCAGGGACGAGATTGGTTGCTCGCGGTACCACCCTACGTTCACGAATATGTCGCCATACCCGCCTCTTCAAGTACGGCATCCCCGCAGCGGAAATGCTTATACTCTAGCTCTGTAACAGGAGCTCCTGTCGCACCATCCCTTGTCAAGCCCGAAGTTCCGATGCGATGCTCTGAGTCTTTGTTCGATAAGGGCTTCCTTGCTCCTTTCCAGCTGCCGGAGCTCTCTGTCAAAGTCGCCGTTTATCTACTCGTCTCTTCACTGCATTTGCAATATTAATTGTTGTATATAATAACAAAAAAACGACGGCAGGTAAATACGGCCGGTCAAAAAAATATGTCCTCCGCCTCGTTCCGGATCCAAGTTCCGGCAGCCGCTTATTTCGCCTTGATCGGCTCCAGCGGCTGCGCGTTGCCGTAAACCGGATATTCCCTTTGAACCGGCGCCGCCCATTCGACCGCGTTGGCGATCACTTTGCGCACGTTGGCGTCATAATAAGTCGGGTACGTCTCATGGCCGGGACGGAAATAGAACACCTTGCCCGAGCCGCGCGTATAGCAGCAGCCGCTGCGGAACACTTCGCCGCCCTCGAACCAGCTGACGAAGACAAGCTCGTCCGGCTCCGGAATGTCGAAATGCTCGCCGTACATTTCCTCCTTCGGCAGCTCGAAATATTCGCCGAGTCCCGCCGCGATCGGGTGAGCCGGATTGACGACCCAGATCCGCTCCTTGTCGTCGGCTTCTCTCCATTTCAAGTCGCAGGTCGTGCCCATGAGCTTTTTGAATATTCTCGAAAAATGGCCCGAATGAAGCGCAATCAGCCCCATCCCCTTCATGACGCGCTGATGCACCTTCTCGACGATATCGTCGCGCACCTCGTGATGCGCCATATGGCCCCACCAGAGAAGCACGTCGGTGCCGTTCAGCACTTCGTCGGTCAAGCCGTGCTCCGGATCGTCCAGCGTAGCAAACCGTACGTTATGAATATCGCTCAGCGCTTCCCCGATGGCGGCATGTATGCCGTTCGGATAAATGGCGGCCACCTTCTCGTTTCCTTTTTCGTGGCGGAATTCGTTCCAGATCGTAACGTTCAATCGTTTGCCGTTCATGTAATCGTTTCCCTCCTGTAAGTTATTGTGAATATTATACGCAACTCCGCCGGGAACAATCGATGGCAAATTCGATGCAATTATTACGGTATTCTGTACAAGCCGGCGAACGCCTCGCGAATATGGTACAATGTCTTTACTGAAAACTGTCCGAGGAGGGCGAGTTCGTGTATCCCGAAATGCGTTACGAGCATGTCGTCTATCAAAATCCGTTTCTCGCCGTCCGCATCTGGCAAATCGACGCGTCCATGCCGTCGCGGAGCGAAATGCCCCGCCATGTCGAGCAAGCCTGGCGCAACCGGCAGTTCTCGGAATGGCACTATCATAAGGAAGCGGAGTTTCTGTTCATATTGGAAGGCGAGATGGCCGCTTTCTGCAAAGACGAAAAGTTTGTGCTGGGGGACGGCGACATTGCCGTGTTCGGCTCGAACGAGCCGCATACGACGATTCAGACGAAGGAAGGACCGCTCAGCTATCTGGTGTTCCAGATCGATCTCCGCCAATATTGGGACGTCAGCACGATCCACAGCATGCAGCACTTCTCGGAGGTCATCCGGCCTTTAAGCTCTCTGAATTACGTGTACAAGGAAAATGCCGAGGCGCGGATGCAGACCGGGGCGCTCATTGCGGAAATATACCGGGAAATGAACGAAAAACAGCTCGGCTACGAGCTGGCGGTATCGTCCCGGGTTAAGGCGATGCTGCTCCTCTTGCTCCGCGCCGACACGAAACATTATTTGCGCGGTCTCGACAACGCTCTGCTGGAGCGGCTGCAGCCCGCGCTCGACTACATCGAGGAGCATCTCGACGAACCGTTGACGGTGGACCGGCTCAGCTCGCTGCTGAACATGAGCTATACCCATTTTGTCAAGACGTTCAAAAAGTCCGTCGGCATGCCGTTCTCCGGCTTCGTCGCCTACAAACGGATCAAGAAGGCCGAGCAGCTGCTGCTCACGACCGACCGCAGCGTCGCCGACATCGCCGACTCGGTCGGGATGTCCAATCTCGGCCACTTTTACGATATGTTCCGGCGCTATAACGACTGCTCGCCCAAGCAGTTCAAGGAACGAATGAAAGCGCCGTTCGAATCCGGCGTCAACAAAGCAAAGCGAACGCTACCGGCTCTCTGACCGGAACGTTCGCTTGGGGTTGGTTTGCTTGTTGAAGATTCTTATCCAAGACGCGCTCCTAAGACTGTCGCTCTGTTCCTCGCAGTTCGTATCGACGCGACAGATTGGCGAAGTCCGTGGGTTTGAACGATATACCGTTCATTTCGGCGCTGCAGAGCAGCAAAGTCGCTGCAGACCGCAAAGTCCGCGGGTTTGGACGTCGGCAGTTGTGCAACGGCGGTTACGCGGCTCTTCAGCCGAGCTGCGCGACGATTTCGCGGAGCCCTTCTTCGGCCGGCGTCGCCGGGCGGCCCAGCAGCTTCTCGAAATCGCCGCTTTCGATCGCCAGCTCGCCGTTGCGGATATCGGACTGGATCTGGACCAGCATCGGAATGACAAAGTCCGGCACTCCCGCTCCCTTCATGATCTCGGCATAAGCGGCGTCATCAACGTGCTGCACCGGCACTTCCTTGCCAAGCACCCGGCCGAGAGCCGCGGCCAGCTCGTCCTGGGTCAGCGGCTTGCCGGACAGCTCGTAAACCGTACGGTCGTGCCCGGTTCCGGCCAGGACGGCGGCCGCCGCTTCGGCGTAATCCCGGCGCAGCGCCCAGCCGACCTTGCCGCCGCCGGCGGACGTCACCCATGGAGCCCCGGCCTGGACGCCCTGAATGCTCGCTATTTCGTTTTCGAGATACCAGTTGTTGCGCAGGAACGAATACGGAATGCCGGTTTGCTTGATCGCCTCTTCCGTCGCCCGATGCACCGGCGCCAGGAACAATCCGCTGTCGGCCGCGTTGCCGACGCTCGTGTAGGCGATAAAGCCGACTTTCACGCGGACGGCGGCTTCCACCGCATTCGCATGCTGGCGGATTCTCGTCTCGTTGTCGCCGTCGGCCGAAACGATCAGCAGCCGGTCGATGCCGGCGAAAGCCGCATCCAAAGTTTCCGGCTTGTCAAAGTCGCCTTGTCTCACTTCGATGCCGCGCGCACGCAGCGCTTCGGCTTTTTGCGGATCGCGCACGCTGACCGCCAACTGACTCGCCGGCACCTTCCGCAGCAGAGACTCCACGACTCCCGCTCCCAATTTTCCCGTAGCGCCAGTAACAAGCATTTTCATGTTTGATTCCTCCTCGTTTTTTGTGTTGTAATCATTATTGTTATAACAATAATGATTACAACTGATGTATGGAAAAAACCTCTTTCGAGGCTTTTCGACGAACGTCAGACCGCTCAAGGAGGCATTCAAGCTCCGCTGCAGCTGCAAAGTACTTACTCAGGTTTCCATGAAACCGGTCAATCTGCCAATCTTCTTTTGACTAATACAGGTTGCCCGCATTTACTCGAATTGATCCAGCAAACTTTGGATCGTCGTGCTCGCAAGCTTGTGCTCCATAGCCGCCTGCGCCTCCCGAAGCTCCGATTGCAGCACCTGATCGATATTCCTTCCTACCGGACACGCAATATTCGGCTGGTCGTGCACGCGGAACAATTGATTGTCCTCCGTGACGTTGACGGCCCGGTAAACATCCAGAAGCGTAATCTGTTCCGGGCTCTTCCGCAGCAAGGCTCCACCCACTCCCGGACGCACGTCCACCAGTCCCGCCTTTTTCAACATGCCCATGATCCGGCGAATGACGACAGGATTCGTATTGACGCTCCCCGCAATCATATCCCCCGTGCAATCGTTCGGAACGGAAGCGATCAGGCAAAGCGTATGAACGGCCATGGAAAAACGCGTACTAATCTGCTTCATCAGCATCACCACCGTTGTAACCATTGTAGTTACTTCTCGAGCATTTGTCAAAGCGATTTCCCTGGAGCAGTTTAAAATCCGCCGTTCCTGCAGCCGCTTTATTGCCTTTCCTTATGGGTTCGTCGCCAATTTTTTCGTTTTCTTTTTTTTGTTGCGTTTTATTGTGTATAATTTTGTCTATATGTATAGTTGCGTTAACAAACTTGCAAAAGAAAGGGACAACGCCCAATGCTCGCAGAACTGAGGAAAAACCGGCTGCTTCGCATGCTGGCCGAGGAACAAAAAATTATCGTGACCGAAGCGGCCCGGGCTCTCGGCGTGTCGCTCGGCACGATCCGAAGCGATCTGAAAGCGCTCGAGGAAGAAGGACGACTAGTCCGTACGCACGGCGGCGCCATCCCGGTCGGCTCGTCGTCCGAGCCCGCCTTCGGCGAACGGCAGCTGATCCGCTTCGAGCAGAAGGCCGCCATCGGACGCGCGGCCGCCGGACTGATCGGCGACAGCGTCTCAATTATGCTCGACGCAAGCTCGACCGCCATGGAGCTCGCGAAGCGGCTGCCGGAGGAACGGCCGCTCTCCGTCATAACGAACGGCCTGTCGACGGCGCAGCTGCTGGCCGCAAAGCGGCTCTTCAACGTCATCGTAACGGGCGGCGTCGTCCGCCCCGGCAGCGACGAGGTCGAGGGACTGCTGGCGAAATCGCTGTTCGACCAGGTGCACGCCGACATTTTGTTCGCCTCCGCGCACGGGCTGACGCTCGACCAGGGCATGACCGAATTCAGCTATCAGGAGGCGGAGTTGAAACGGGTCATGGCCGCCAACGTGCCGAACGTCGTCGCCCTCGTGGACAGCTCCAAGCTGGGACGCCGCTCGCTCGCCACCTCGGTCGAGCTGTCCCGCATCCGAACCGTCGTCACGGACCAAGGCGCGGATCCGGCGTTTCTGAACGCGCTGCGCGAGCGCGGCATAGCCGTCGTCATCGCGGGAGACGACGCCTAACCTGACCTCTCGTCCGTCGTCGCAATGGTCGCCGCCAGAAACGCCTTCAGCTTTCGCGCCGTTCGTTCAGGAAGCGTAGAATCGTATAGCGATTGCGGATCGTATGGGCCATGCGAAGCGCTTCGTCGACGGATGCCCCGTCGATGCCGAGCTCCGACGGCTCGGCCTGCCCTCCGGCCTGCTCCAGCATTTCGCGGTAACGTTCGTCGCTCGGCAGCGCGCGCAGAGCCGCGGCGAGCGATTCCCGCTCGCGGGCGACCGCTTCGGGCAGCTCGGCTGCCCCGGCAAGCAGCGGCGCGAACTCGGACTTGTACCGTTCCGCGACGAGCCTGGACGACACCCCCACCTTCGCCCCGTGCAGCAGCTGCTTCTTCCCTCTTTGGAGCACCTCCATTTCCCACACATGCGAGACGTGATGCTCTCCGCCCGATGCCGGATGCGATTGTCCGAATCCCAGCATCGCCAATCCCGACAAGATTAACCCTCTCATCAACGCCGCAAGGCCTTCCTTGCTTCCGCCGGCGATGTCGCCGAGCCGTCCGACGCACTCGTTCAGCGCCTCGCGCGTCAGCTCGGCCGCCGTGCGGCAATAAGGCTCGCCCGCGGCGATCCGGGAAAATTCCCAGTCGAGCAGCGATGTATATTTTGCGATCATATCGCCGACTCCCGCCGCAGCCATCTCCCTTGGCGCTCCAGCCAGAATGTCCAAATCCGCGAACACCGCGAGCGGACTATGCAGCTGAAACGTCGACTTGAAGCCGCGCACGATGAGCGGCGCTCCCATTGAATTGAAGCCGTCGACGGACGCGGCCGTCGGCACCGAGACGAACGGCAGGCTCATCTTGAAGCTGACGAATCTCGCAATGTCGTGAATCGTCCCTGCGCCGACCGCGTACACAGCCTCGGTGTCGTTCGGCGTCTCGAGCAACGCTTGCACGATCGATACTTCATCCGCCAGCACGTCGCCATTTGCGTTCGGCAGCAGCTTCACGGTATGGATATCGGCCCCGCAGGTCCGCAGCAGCGTTTCCAGTTCCCGCCCCGCGGCTTCGTAGGTTCGCTCGTCGCACACCAGCGTTACGCGGCGCAACGATTTCAATGCCGCAAAATTTGCCGCGGCGGCCAAGGCCCCCGATTCGATGCGGATCTCTTCGATTGACGGTTCGTAATGGACGTTGCCGCAGTCGCATGCGGCCAGCCTTTCGGCGATTTGCCGAACGTTCATGATGCATCCTCCTCATATTCCGCCATGTGCTCCAAATCAGCCAGCGACTCGATGACGAAGTCCGGCCGGCGCTCCGCCTTTTCCAGCATGGCAGTATCGGTCGAACCGGTCATGACCAGCACCGTCCGCATGCCGTGCGCCTTGCCGAGTCCAATATCCGATTCCAGGCTGTCTCCGATCATGGCGCATTGTTCACCGGGCAAGCCGGCAGCGGCAAGGGCCGCTTCTCCCATATAATAAGACGGCTTCCCGACCACGATTTCGACGCGGCGCCCGCTGGCCGCTTCGATGGCTCCCGCCATGCCGGCGACGTCGATCGCCTGCTTCCCGTCCTTCGGAAACGTCCGGTCCAGATTCGTCGCCATTATGCGGGCGCCGTGCCGCACCGCCTGGAACGCGTCGTTCAAATCGCCGTACGTCAACGTCTCGTGAAGCGATACGACGAGCCAATCGGCCGTTTCGGGAGCTGCGCTCAGCCGGATCCCGTGGTCGGCCAATTCTTCGCCTAAGCCAGGATCGCCCAGCGTCCATACCGATGCGTTCGGATAATGGGACTTCAGCAGCCGGGCCGCTGCGGTCGACGCCAGCAATAGTTCATCCTTCTCCGCTTCAATGCCCGCTTTCCGCAGCTTTTCCACACCTTGCGTTCGCGACAGGTTGCCGCGATTGCTGACAAATACGATCTTCCGGCCGGATGCCCGCAGCGCCGCGATCGCCCGGTCCGCGCCGCGAATCAGACGGTCGCCTTGAAAGACGGTGCCGTCCAAATCGATGAGACAGGCTCCAATCCCTTTCAGCATATTCGTTTCATCCTCCCCTGATCTGCTCTCTCCACCATAAGTTTGCAGAAAACATTTTGTTTTGTCAAAGTATTTATGATTGTTTCTAAGCTTTTTTGATTTATTTTGTCGATTATATCCCAATCATAGGGTAACTGCATCCGATATTCTCGGAAACCTCTACAATCTATTGCAGTCAAAAAGCCGCCCGAGCTCGTATGAGCTCAGGCGGCTTCGGCAAACGTGCGAATCTATGAAATTTGTTCCGCCTCAACCGTCAATTCCTTGGAAACGCCATAGCTTACAGAATGATTGTTGTGCGCCAGCACGAGCCTGATCTTATTTTCGCCTTCCTCCAATCCCTCCAGCAAGAAGGGAGCGTCGTCCGTAATCGGTCCCTTCAAAGAGCCATTTAAATAGAAATGAATATGACCTTCGCCTTCTACGGCGGCTCTTCCGTAATTTTCTTCCGACAGCTTCAAGTTCGTTTCGATCATCAAATAATAACCGTCGTCCCTCTTCTCGATGGAAGCGTCCAGCGTATATTCCGTTTTCTGCTCCGGGCTTGCGGCAGGGGTTGGCGACTCCGTTTCATGACCTTCGTGTCCTGATGCGGCCGCTTCGGATGCCTCGCCTGCACGGCCGCCGGAACACCCCGCCATGACCACTGCCAGTGCAGCCGATAGAACGAGCAATCTTCTCTTCATCAATTGTCTTCTCCCCTCATATCGGTCATAATGGAATTTAGAGGATCCTCTCACCCACATTGTAAACAATAGCTCTATATGGAGAACATAGCGCCGTGAAAGAGATTCCTCCGAATTGCTTAGCCGGTGAAAGGATGAAGTTTTCATGATCGATCACATTGACATGGAGATTTTGCGTTATCTGCAAAACAATTCGAGAGCGCAATGGAAGCAAATCGGGGAAGCCGTGCATATGTCCGGCGTCGCCGTCGCCAACCGCGTCAAGCGATTGGAGGAGATCGGCGTCATCGAAGGGTATACCGTTCGATTGAACGAGCAGAAATTAGGCAACGCCTATTGCGTTTTTATACTGGTCATCATGAAGGAATACCAGCATACGAAGTTCCAGCAATTCATCCAGGAGCAGGAAGAGATCAAGGAAGCGCACCGCGTCAGCGGGGAACCCTGTTTCATTCTGAAAGTGCAGGTTTCCGATCACAGCAAGCTGTCGGCGCTGTTGGACCAAATTCTCGTATACGGCCATTATAAAATCAATATTTCGATCGGACAGTACAAATAGTTCATCGCAGCCCGTTGAGCGGGCAAAAAATCAGCCCCTGTCTCCGGAATCCGGCGGGCAGGGGCTTGGCTATGCGGCACGACGCAGCATTTTTGATCCGATAGAGCATCCGCCCGCCAGGCGATCGTCCGTTAAGCGTCCGCCTGGCGGCATCTCTCAACTTTTGACGTTCGAAACCTCCAGCAAATTGCCGTCGGGATCGCGAAAATAGATCGATTCGATCGGACCGGACGCTCCCGTGCGCATCACCGGCCCTTCTTCAATCTCGATGCCGCATGCCTGCAAATGCGCGATCGCCTGCGGGAGCGGCGTCTCCGTAATGAGGCAAAGATCGGCCGAGCCCGGCTCGGGAACGGCGGCCTTGGGTTCGAATTCGCGGCCCTTCTGATGGAGATTGATTTTTTGCCTGCCAAATTTCAGCGCCTTCCGCCCGTTGCCGAACGTCGTCTCCTCCATGCCGAGCGCCTTTGCATAGAAACGGCAAGTTTCCTCCACGTCCCGCACCGTCAATACGATATGGTCTATTCGATCGATCGCTATCGCCGTCTTCATCATTCGCCCTCTTCCTCCTTCGTCCCTTGCACGATCCATGCGGCCGCTTCCGCCCGCGTCACCGCCTTCTGCGGTTCCAGACGTTTGCCGTCGCCGATAAATACATACCGGTACAGCACGGTCGCCCTTTCTACCAAATAGTTCGATACCGTGCCGACGTACAGTTCACCGACCTGGTCCGCGTCCTCGTAACCAAACAGGTTCTCGATCAGAAAGGTCCAGTCCCGCATATAGTCGGCCCAGATCCTTGTCGTCTGCTCGCGGGTAAGCGGCTCGTCGACCCGGATCGTTCCGTCCGGAAAACCGTTCAGAATCCCTGCCGCTTTCAATCCTTCCACGATGTCGTTATACGGGCTAGCGGCCGTCAGATCGGAGAACGACGCCGCGGCCGGATGATGCGGATTAATGTACTTCGAGTGATAGTTGTATGCCCACCTAATAAATTCGCCGCGCGTAATCGTTTCATCCGGCTCGAACAGACCGCCGCCGCCCGGCAGATCGACCCGCTCCAGCAGCGACTTTATATCGGACTCGAACCGATGGCCCGCGATATCGGCTGGCGCTCCGGCCGGACCGCTTCCCGCATCGGCCGGCTCCGCAACGGTTACGGCGATCGTACCGTCTGCCGTCAGCTTTTGCTTCAAATCGTATTTGTTATCCAACATATAGACCATCCACTCGGCCGCTTCCGCGCGGGTAACCGGCTCCTTCGGCTTCAAATACGGCGTCTTGCCGAACGTCTTCGCATACACCTCTTTATAGAAGGACAACGGCTTGCGGTACATCTCGCCCAGCTCCTCCGAGTCCAGATAGACGCTTGGCAGGATGACAGGAGGAAAGCGGAACGCATCCTCGTCTCCCATAAACTTCGACCACGTGTACGGCACTTGCTCCCGGGTCAACGGTCCGTCCAGTTGAAGGCCGCCGTCCGGAAGCGCTTCGATGAGCCCTTCGGCCGCATAACCTTCGAGCACATCCGCGTAAGGCAGGGACGCATCCACATCCGAAAATGCTTTCTCCGCTCCCGGCTCCAGCCTCAAATCCCGGTATTCCAGGCCGATCAGCCATTCGAACCAATCGCCGCGCGTCATCATTTCGTTCGGGCGGAATCGTTCGTCCTCCAACGGAGCGGCGCCCAACGACAGCCACTCGACGATCGCCTCTTCCGCCGGATGACCGCTTATATCCGCCACGACGAGCTCCGACGGCGAAGCTTCGGCCGGCTCCTCCGTCAGCCCGGCGTCCGGCGTCGCCGAGACGGCGTCGGAAGCGGCGGTCCCCGTCGGAGCCGGCGACTGCTCCGGCCCGTTCCCTCCGCCGAAGCAAGCCGGCAGCGCCAGCAGCATGACCGCGCAGCCGGCCGCCGCCGCCAGTTTCGTATGTTTGCCAACCCATCGAATGGAATCCAGCATGTGTCCTCTCCTTTATGCCAATGTATCCGTCGCTTTCAGAACATAATCTTCTTAACCGGCTTGCCGCTGACGTCAATGCCGAACCGGCTGCTGTCGATGCTGCTCGCCGACCTTGAAGGCAGCTCGTCGGTGATGTGAAGGAGGCCTCCGAACGCAAATTCGTTCACCGCCTTCACATGAAGCAGCGGCTTTCCTTCCACAGGAAACGCAATTTCGGTTCCTTCCCGCCGGCCTCCATTCTTGTCGATGACCCGCTTGGCTGCCGCTTCAATGCGGGGGGCGGCATGATTGAACGTATCGTACAGCCGGTCCCCGTTCCGGGAGGCCGTATAATCGCCGGCGAAATACGCTTCAAGGACGACCAGCAGCCAATCCTCCCCGGCGTTAAACGACCCGCCCGCCAGCTTGTTTTCCAGGACCGGATCCGCAATGAGCTCTCTTAATATTTCTTCCTTCGTTTTTTTCGGGGGCGGCGGAATCGCCGGCGGTGCTTCTCCTTCCGCCGGAGGCGGAGGGTCCGGCTGCGCGTCGTAAATGGCTTGCACCGTTTCCCACAGCTCCCGGACGCTGGCCGTAACGTCGGATATGATCCTCTCGCGGTAAGCGTCCCGCAGCACGTCGGCCGAAGCGAGCGCCACGGCGTCGGCGATATTTTGCGATTGTCGCTTCTCAATATATACGCTGTAGAAATAATAAAGGAGCATAGCGGCCACAAAAGCCAAGCCCAGCAAAAAAACGGTAAGCAGCGCGGCGCTCCCCCGCTCGTTTGCCCATACAGCTTTTTTCATGGCGGTCGAATCCTTTCCGAGCGTTAAGCGAAATAGCGAAAATAGGCGAGACCCAGCAGCAGGATCAGTCCACAGAGACGCACGACGATCGTTTGTTTGTCCTGAGCCAGCGTATCGACCACGATCGTAATCAGGCTGAAGGCGCCGAATACCGACGCGATGACGATCCCTTGACGATCCGTAATCGCTCCTTGCTCCTTAATGATGCTGAGCAGCAGCAAGACCGCCGGAAACAGGAGCACTCCGGCAATCATATATTTTTGCGTCTTTTTCGGATCCAGCCTTTTGGGAGAAGCATTTTTTCGGGTTCCCTTTCTCTTCTTCATGCTCATGCTATAGCTCCTTCTTTTGCAGGCCATCGCATTTTATTTGGAGAGATTCGGCATGATGTTTTGGAATTGCGTATCGTAGCGCTCTTTATTCTCTTCCACCCACTTGCCGGTTTCTTTGTTTGCTTCCTCCAGAAGCTTCCCGGTGACAAATTGTTTATGCTGGACAAACTGTTGGAACTTCTCTTCGTTCTTCATCAGCTTGTCAAGCTGCCTTTGCGTGAGCGTTCCGCTGCTCAGCCACATGATTTGCTGCTGTGTTAAATGATTCGGGTCGGCGGTCAGCAATTCCTCCAGCTTTTTGTTCGTAATCGTTTTTCTGCCGGGAACGACGCTGACGTCCACCCCATACTTGTTTTTAATATCGGCAATGGTAATGCCGATGCCGCTTTTGCCGCGAAGATTGTACAGCCATTGCGACCTGAACAATCTGGCGGCGAACGGACCGATGACCAATGCCTTCAATACGCTTTCCTGCATAATTTCGCCTAAACTTTTCTTTTCGCCCTTGAATAAGTTTCCGACGGCGCTCTCCAATGCGCTGGCGACAAAGTTGGTCGTGCGGGTCATCAGCTTGCTGGCTGTCTTGCCGGTGATCACATCCACGGCTTTGCCGAATATGAAGGCGCCAAGCACATTGTCCAGCAGCATCTCTCCTAATTCGCCTGATGTCGGAAGAACACCCTTTGTCGCGATAATAGAGGTAAATGAGATCAAGTTCCCTAAACCGAATTGGATCAAAACGTTCTTGCTGATCAGCGATTTGCCCAGGCTCGCAAAATTCGCCGCCATCCCACGCGCCATCATCGTCCGCATCCCCGTCCAGGCTCCCGAAGCCGCCGTCCGGATCAAGCCTCCAAGTCCTCCCAAACCGTTCGTTCTCAAAAATTGAAAGGCGGTGCGCGCCGCCGCTCCGATTCCCGCATAAGCGAAGGCGAACACGGACAGACTTGCCATGGCGCTTGTGGCGATGCCGGACAAGTAGCTAAATCCGTCGCCCGCCGTAAAGGAATAGATTAATCCGGCGACGACGCCGGCCGCAGCCGCAATGATCCATACGGGGGCCGAGATGGCGATGCCCAATACGAGCGCCGCCACGGCGACGACCCCCAGGACGATGGCCGCCCCGGCAATGCCGACGACAAGTCCTCTGCCTATTTTATCAAAAAGATCTTTGGCCGTATCGCTCGCGAACCAGTCCCCGACCCGTTCCCACCACGGCTTGCCGGGCTTGTCGACGCTGCCCGGGTTTGCGTTCGGGTCCGGCGGCGTCCCTCCTGGATTCGCTCCTCCCGGATCGCCCGGATTCGCTCCTTCGGGGCCGTTGGCGCCGCCCGGGTTGCTCCCGTCCGGATTCGCTCCCCCGGGTCCGGTCGCTCCGCCCGGATTGCTCCCGTCCGGATTCGCTCCCCCGGGTCCGGTCGTCCCGCCCGGGTTGCTCCCGTCCGGATTCGCTCCCCCGGGTCCGGTCGTCCCTCCCGGATTGCTCCCGTCCGGATTCGCTCCCCCGGGACCGGTCGTCCCTCCCGGATTGCTCCCGTCCGGATTCGCTCCCCCGGGACCGGCCGCTCCGCCCGGGTTGCTCCCGCCGGGATTCGTGCCGCCGGGACCATTCGTTCCGCCCGGATTGCTCTCGTCCGGGTTCGCTCCCCCGGGACCGGTCGTCCCTCCCGGGTTGCTCCCGTCCGGATTCGCTCCCCCGGGTCCGGTCGTCCCTCCCGGATTGCTCCCGTCCGGATTCGCTCCCCCGGGACCGGTCGTCCCTCCCGGATTGCTCCCGTCCGGATTCGCTCCCCCGGGACCGGTCGTCCCGCCCGGATTGCTCCCGCCGGGATTCGTGCCGCCGGGGCCGGTCGTCCCGCCCGGGTTGCTCCCGCCGGGATTCGTGCCGCCGGGATTCGGGTCGTCACCGTCCAATCCCCCGCCCGTCGCTTCTTCCTCATGCGGCGGAGAAGTATCTTTTACCGGCGGGTCGACCGATTGAAGCTGCATCTCGATCTCTTGCTCGTCCGCCGCGGCAGGAACGACACTCCCAAGCAGAAGCATGCCAATCACGCTCAAGTATAATGACGCCCGCAATAACAACTTGCTCATATATGGTCAGTTCCCCTCCTTCCTGCAATAGAAGTCGAACGAATCTTCTCAGTCCCCAGCCTATGGCTGCTCTAACGTCGTGCATAAACTTACAACGCCCATCCGGGCGAAACTTCGCACCTGTAAGGTCGTGCACGAACTTACAGCGCCGCATTCTTCCGCCAATAGCCGCTCTAACGTCGTGCATAAACTTACAGCGCCTCTCCAAGCGAAACTTCGCACCTGCAAGGTCGTTCGCGAACTTACAGCGCCGCATTCCTCCGCCTGCGGCCGCTCTAAGGTCGTGCATAAACTTACAGCGCCTCTCCAGGCGAAACTTCGCACCTGTAAGGTCGTATGCGAACTTGCAGCGCCGCATTCTTCCGCCAATAGCCGCTCTAACGTCGTACATAAACTTACTGCGCCTCTCCAAGCGAAACTTCGCACCTGTAAGGTCGTTCGCGAACTTACAGCGCCGCATTCCTCCACCTGCGGCCGCTCTAACGTCGTGCATAAACTTACAACGCCCATCCGGGCGATTCTTCGCACCTGTAAGGTCATACGCGAACTTACAGCGCCGCATTCTTCCGCCAATAGCCGCTCTAACGTCGTGCATAAACTTACAGCGCCTATCCGGGCGATTCTTCGCACATGTAAGGTCGTTCGCGAACTTACAGCGCCGCATTCCTCCACCCGCGGCCGCTCTAACGTCGTGCATAAACTTACAGCGCCTATCCGGGCGAAACTTCACACCTGTAAGGTCGTATGCGAACTTGCAGCGCCGCATTCCTCCACCTGCAGCCGCTCTAACGTCGCGCATAAACTTACAGCGCCTATCCGGGCGATTCTTCGCACCTGTAAGGTCGTTTGCGAACTTACAGCGCCGCATTCCTCCGCCTGCTGCCGCTCTAACGTCGCGCATAAACTTACAGCGCCTATCCGGGCGATTCTTCGCACCTGTAAAGTCATACGCGAAATTACAGCGCCGCATTCTTCCGCCAATAGCTGCTCTAACGTCGTTCATAAACTTACAGCGCCTATCCGGGCGATTCCTCGCACATGTAAGGTCGTTCGCGAACTTACAGCGCCGCATCTCTCCGCCTGCGGCCGCTCTAAGGTCGCGCATAAACTTACAGCGCCGCTCCAGGCGTAACTTCGCACCTGCAAGGTCGTGCACGAACTTACAGCGCCGCATTTTTCCACCAACGGCTGCTCTAACGTCGTGCATAAACTTACAGCGCCTCTCCGGGCGATTCTTCGCACCTGTAAGGTCGTGCACGAACTTACAGCGCCGCATCTCTCCGCCTACGGCCGCTCTAAGGTCGCGCATAAACTTACAGCGCCTCTCCGGGCGATTCTTCGCACCTGTAAGGTCATACGCGAACTTACAGCGCCGCATTTTTCCACCAATAGCCGCTCTAACGTCGTGCATGAACTTACAGCGCCTCTCCAAGCGAAACTTCACACCTGCAAGGTCATACGCGAACTTGCACCGCCGCAAACGCTCCGGCGGGACCGGTCATGGCCTTACTCTTCCTTTTTGAGCGTTACCTCCGCGCTGACCGGTATGGACATCCCCGTCGTATCAAACAGCCGTTTATTGTTCAGCAGCGGCACCTCCATCGTGACCCTGACCGTCACATACTGGAACAGACCGTCGCTGCTGTCGCTTCTCGTGATGGAGGTCACCGTATAACCGGAGGCGACGTTTCGAACGGCCGTTTTATAATCCTCGTCGGAGCTGTCTCTCGTCATCGCGACCCGCGCGCCGTCCATCGCCGCGGCTTTGGCCGTAACCGCCGCCGAAGCCGCCATGGCGACTTGTACGACGATGATAATCATCAGCAAAAAAAGCGGGAGGATTCCCGCAAATTCAAGCAGCTGGGAACCCTTCTCATTTCGAATATATCTCATATGTCCACCATACGCGTCCGACATCGCTTTTATCCAATTTTAATCTGTCTAATGAATTCCTTAATCTTGTCGATCAAAATTTTGGCGATCGAGTCTTCGCCCTGGCCGCCGAACAACGGAAGCAGCGCCACGATCAAGATCACGACAACCGCGACCAATCCGACGTATTCAATCGCTTGCGCGCCTCTTTCATTGCGGATGACGGACATCGATCCGCGGGCTATATTCAGCACCTTGTTCAACATAGCTTTCACCTCCTCTCAAGCGTGCGAATAAGGGAGAGAGCGAATTTCCAGCCCATGGGCTACGGGATTGACGGCCAAAAAAAGGCGCCATTGCCGTTAAAACCGGAAACCATCCTGAAGCCCCATCCCTTGCGGGTTGTAAATAAAGTTCAGCACCAGCAAGCCAATGACGAGCAGCAGCACCGCGGGAAGAATGAAGAAGGTCGTAATGAGCGTCACCTTCGGGCCGGCCTTGGCGGCTTTTTCCTTCATCTTGTTCATGCGCGCGTTGCGAATGTCCTCGGACAAATGACGGAACGTGTTCGCGATCGGGACGCCCAGCTTGCTGCCTTGCAGCAAAGCGGCCACCAGCGTTTCCAGCTCCGGGCTGTTATTCCGCTTCATCAGCCGCGTAAACGACTCTTCCCGCGATACGCCCATATCGGTCTCCTGGATGAACCGGTTCAATTCATCCGCGAGCGGCCCTTCCATGCCGCCGACGACCTGCTTCACCGCCGGGTCCATCGGGATGCCGGCCTGCAGCGTCACGCTCATCATATCCATAAAGTCCGGCAGCTCCGCGCTGATCTGCTCCTGCCTCGCATTGGCCGCCATTCGAATCCAGATGACCGGCACGAACAGTCCGAAAGCCATAAGCAGCAGCTGCAGCAGGCTGTTAATAAAGCCCAAAGTCTGCAGCAGAACAGCCGCGAACGATACGCCCACAAAGCTGACGAACCGCAAGCCGTAAAACGAGTTCAAATCGAGCCCTTCCGGATAACCGGCCAGCTCCAGCTTGCGCATGATCTCTTTTTTGTTCACAAAGTACGGAAACCGCTGCCCTACGGGAGCGAACCGATGCGCCAGGGACAGCAGCCTCCGCTTGAACGCCGCGCGCAACCCGTGTTTGCTGCGCTTCCGGTTCCGCTGGTAAAGGGAAAGCTTCTCGTGCATCCGGATGCGCTTCATGCCGTGCTTCCAGAACAAAAACATGGATACGGTCCAGAACAGAAAGGCGGCGCCGACCGTCATCGTCAATACACTTGTCATAAGCGGCTCATACCTTCACATTCGATACTTTGCGGATCATATAAAAGCCGACCGCCATCAGAACGGTCACGGCAACCAGCAGCAGAAGTCCCGGGATCGTAAACAGCGGCATAATAAAACCGTCAAACATCAGGTTGAACATGAGCACCATGAACAGCGGCATCAGCAGCAGCGCCACCGCCACAAATTTCGTTTCCGCCGTTTGCGTCCGGATTTCACCGTTAATTCGCATCCGGTCGTCGAGCGTCTTCGCCAGATGCTCCATCGCCTGGCTTATATTGCCGCCGGCCTTGCGCTGCACGTTGATCGTCTGGACGAAAATCGAAATATCTTTGCTTGTGACCCGTTCGGCCAGCCGTTCCAGCACCGTTTCCATCGAGGTGCCCAGCTGCAGCTCGGAGGTCATGCCGCGAAAGATCGGACCGGCCGGCGCCCGCAGCTCCTTCGCCGCCATCTCGAAGCTTTGCGGCAAGCTCAAGCCGGCGCGGATGCAGCTTGCAATCATCCGGCACAGCTCCGGCAATTGCTTGTTCAATTGCTGGGACAGCCTGTTCTGGCGGGATTTCAGCACCTGCTTGGAGCCCAGCCCGACCAGCAGCCACGAGACGAGCAGATCGAACGGAAAGTCGATGCGGATCAGCGTGTGGAACAGCAGCACCAGCAAGGCGAAAGCGCCGATCTGGATCGCCAGCCAATCGAAGGCGGTGAGCTTCAAGTCGGCTCCCTTCAGCGCGATATCGATGTCGCGGGCATATTCCGAGCGGTTGACTCTGCGCTTCAGGCGCGCCAGCCGCGAATTTCCTCCGGCCGTTCCTTCCCGGTACAGCGGCTTCAGCCGCTCGTTCAGCCGCGTCCATTTTTTTCGGGTAAATACCACTTCCAGCACGGCCAGCGTCAAGCAAACAAACGAAACAAACAGCATGAGCAATACAAGCTTCGGCACCCATGTCATATCCATGCCGCTTCCTCTTTCGCAAAATAATGATCGGGAAGATGCTGGCCGAACACCTTCATCTTCTCGTAGCAACGCGGCACATACCCCGTCGGTTCGAAGTGGCCGGCCACGGTTCCGTCCTTCTCGAGGCCCAGGCGCCGGAAACGGAAAATGTCATGCAGCCTTACGCCCTCCTCGTCCGCGGCCGCTTCCGCGATCGAAACGATTTTGCGGCTGCCGTCCTGCAGGCGAAGCGTCTGCACGACCAGCTGCACCGCGGATGCGATAAACGGGCGAATGACCTCCGCCGTCATGGACGCGTTGCTCATCAGAATCATCGCCTCCAGCCGGGACATGGCGTCCTGCGGGCTGTTGGCGTGAATCGTCGTCAGCGAGCCTTCATGGCCGGTGTTCATCGCCTGGAGCATGTCGAGCGCCTCGCCGCCGCGAACCTCGCCGACGATAATGCGGTCGGGCCTCATCCGCAGCGCGTTGCGCACGAGCTGGCGAATCGATATCTCGCCGGCGCCCTCCATATTGGCGGGCCGGGCTTCGAGCGACACGACGTTTTTGCGGTTCAGCCTCAGCTCAGCGCTGTCTTCGATCGTTATGATGCGCTCGCCGAGCGGAATGCTCGCCGAAATGACATTGAGCAGCGTCGTCTTGCCGCTGCCGGTGCCGCCGGAAATAATGACGTTCAGCTTGGACGCCATCGCCGCTTCCAAAAACCTCGCCATCGGCACCGTCAGGCTGTGGAACGAGATCAGATCCTCGATCGTGTACGGATCCTTTCTGAATTTCCGGATTGTCAGCACGGGCCCTTTGACGGAAACCGGCGGAATGGCGGCGTTAATCCGGCTGCCGTCCTCCAGACGGCCGTCGACCAGCGGCGAGCTTTCGTCGATGCGCCGGCCGATGGGCGCTACGATGCGCTCGATAATATTGCGGATATGTTCGTTGTTTTTGAAGGAAACTTGCGCTTGGGAGATGGTGCCGTTTTTCTCGATGTAGATTTCTTGGGGACCGTTCACCATAATTTCCGTAATTTCTTCGTTTTTCAGCAGCGGCTCCAGCGGGCCGTAGCCGACCGAATCGTTCAGAATCATAGCGATCAGCTTGGATTTGTCCTGCTCGGTTATAATGACTTTTTCCTCGATCAGCATATCGGCGATCAGCCGTTCGATCGTTTTGCTCTTCTGATAAGCCGGCAGCTGAATCAATTGCTCCAGATTGCTTTCCTTCAGCAGCCGCTCCTTGTAGTGGGCGAACAGCTGGTCCAAATATTCGACCGGCTGCTCCGACGACTGCGCGTCGAGCCGGTTACTTAGCTTTTGGAAGATGGACAACCGCATCCCCTCCAATCCGCTGCAGCAGCTCGTTCGTCAGCTGCCAGATGTCCCGGGCCGGCCCTTTGCTGCCTTTGTCCTTCCGCGATTTCAGCAGCGGCTCGCCCAGATTGATATAGCTTTGAATCGCCTTGAAATGATCGGCAATTGTGCCGGCGATCGGGTAGGCGGTCATCTTCCGCAGCTCCTCCAGCTGAACGTCCCGCTTCTTGCTGAACCGGTTCACGACAATCGCAATGCTGTCCTCCTTGACCAAGTGGTAACGGTCGAGCAGCTGCAGCACGTTCTGCATGCGCGAAATGCCCGGCCGGTCCAGCTCTGTCACGTAATAGAGCAGCGACGTCTGGCCGAGGGCGCCGATCGATATTTCGTTCATCTCCTTCGGAATGTCCAGCACGATCACATCGTAATGGCCTCTGCACGCTTTAATGATCTGCTCGACATCCTCTCCCTTGAACTGCTCGGCTTCCTGCGGATGCTTCGGAGAGATAAGCACATGAAGCTGCGAATCCTCGCGTTTGTACAGCACATTGTTAATCTGGGAATGCGTCAGCTCCTTCATGACCGACTTCAAGTCTCCGATGTCTCGGTCGTGCTTGATGTCCATCAGCATGTCGACGCCGCCGAACTGCAGGTTGAAATCGATCAGCAGCACCCGGTTCGGACAGCGCAGCGCCAGCGCATGCGCCATATTGGACGCAATAAAGCTCGTGCCGACGCCTCCCTTACCGCTGTAGACGGTGACGACCTTGCAGCCGTGGCCATCGGCGTCGCGCATCGTTTTTTCCTTTTGCCGCTCCTGCTGCTTCTGCTGCTCCAACGCCCGCTCGAGCACCTTCTCGAATTCGTCCATCTCTTCCGGATAGCGAATCCATTCCGATATGCCCGAACGATACAAGCTGCGCAGCAGCTCGAAGCTTTCGGACTTCGACACGTAGATGACCGGTGCGGTGTCGTTCATCCGCTTCATTTGCTGCAGCAGCGACGGCAGCGCCTCCCGGTCGGACGGCTCGACAAGCACGATGACCCGCGCTTCCTTCGCGTTCAGGCTCGCATAAGCTTCCTTCGGACGGTCGATAATTTCGCCGATCGGCATATTCATGAAATTCAGCCGCTGCACCATCTGCTGCGTAATGCGCTGCTCCTCGCATACGATACTCACTTTCGCCGCCATCCCCGCTTCACTCCCCTTCCGTCCCTACCTTGGCATTCCCGCTCTTCAGCACGCGAAGCTCCTTGCCGTAATTCAGCATCCAGATGACGTCGTCGGCCTGATCGAGCGGCAGCGCCACCCCGATCGACAGCGTCTCGTCGTCTTTTTTCGAAACGCTGTTCACGCTGACGTCGCGGAGAAGGACCTGCGTCCTGCGCGTATCTCCTTGACCGTCGCTGCCGGTCTGCTCGTACGACGCCACGAGATCCACCTTATCCAGCACGTCGATCCGGTCGTCGAAGACGGCAAACGGCGCCCGAAGCACGACCTGGCGAAATTCGCCGTTCACCAGGTTGTTGTTGCGGAGCATCGGCTTCGTAATGATGCCGTTCTGAGGAATGGGCACCATGGACACTTTGCCGTCGAGATCCTGCAAATTTTGAATATAGGAATCGGTCACATATTTTTTCGGTATTTCGGAAGATCCGATCATATCCATCGTGATGCGCTCGCCTGCGGGTATGGACTTGTTGGCGATGTAAATGACGGCCATCTCCCCCAGACTCGTTTCTTTTTCTTTCATGTAGCTCGAGAAGAGCACCGTCGCCGCCAATGCCAGCGCAATCGAAAAAACGAGAAAAACAAAAGCTCTGCGACGCGTTTCAAACATGGTTGACGTCTCTCTCCTGTCTTAAATGAACTGGTTAAAATCCAAGCCACACTGCCGCTCCGGCGCTTGCAGCCGCAAACGGCGCGAGCGGAACCTCCTGGAGCGCGGCGGGCAGCGGCCGAATCGCCCTGACGATGAGCAAGGGAACCGCCCACAGCGCCGAGACGAGAGAGGTCAGCGCAAAAATGACCGCTCCGAGCTCCCATCCGAAAGCCGCTCCTATCATCGCGTACAGCTTGATATCTCCGCCGCCGATCCGGCCCCGGCTGACGACCGCCAGCACATAGGCCGCGGCGCCAAGCGCGAGCAGCCCCGCCGCGCTCTGCGCGAACGAGCCGGCAACCGCATGGACCGCCAGAAACAGGAGCATGCCGGGAATGGTAATTTTGTCGTAGATGCGCCTCTCTCTCAAATCGGTATAAACGCAGACGGCCAGCAATACAAACGCCGGCGCCGCAATGACCCATGACGATCCGGCTTCCGTCATCTTTAAGCTCCTTTAAGAATTAATACCTGCTACTATTTAGGCGGTAAATCGTTAATTATTGTAATATAGGCATATTTTTTGATCAAGAAGCAAAAAGATCATGTTTGAACTGATAATTCTAATTGTTTGTAAAAGCTTCTCTTTTTCCGATTTCATATGTTTTATGTCAAAATATTGGTTCTATCGGCCTGATAATTTCGCGATTTTGGGACAAAATGCATAGCGCCTGCCTAAACTTGCGGCACGTGCGAAGTCCATAAAACCTATAAATCCGCAAAGCGCTCCATAGTTCCTTTGCCCCTCCGGATCATAGCATACAGCTCCATTCCATACCTTTCGTCCCGCCCCGCTACGAGTCCGCCAGCCTCATCATGCCCCCCGAATATTCCCGCGCCCGACGACCGCTTATCCTGCCAAAGTCACCGAACGGATTGTACGAAGCCCTCCTCCCGCAATACAAAAAAGCCGAGCAAACCAGGCTCCAAGACCCTGGCATTGCTCGACTTCTTGACCGCGGCTGCGGTGCTTGGCCGTTTGCCGTAACCTATAAAGGCTGCAACTCCGACGGATAAACTAGTCCCCACTGCTTCCGGATCCGGTCCATCGTCTCCATGATGCCGACCGTCTCGTCCAGCGGCATGACTTCGCTTTCCAACCGGCCCGACCGCAGGCAGGCCATGGCGGCTTCCGCCTCATGCTTGTAGCCCGCATATTGGCGGTCGTCGCCGAAATGAACCGGTTCTTCCCCGTACACGAGGAGGCTGGCTTCCTTCGCAAACAGGAAGTTCGGAATATGAATAGATCCTTGAGTGCCGTACACATAAGCGTCGTTCGTCATGTTGAGCCGCACCGCTCCGTTCAGCGCCGCCGTCCGCCCCCCTTCATATTCGAATAGAAGCGAAAATGTTTCGTCCACGCCGGTCTCGCCGATGAACGAGCTGCTCTTAATGGCGGCCGGCTGCATTCCGTAAATCATCGATGCAAACGAAACGGGATAAATGCCGGCATCGAGCAGCGCGCCGCCTCCAAGCTCCTTGTTCAGCAGCCGTCCGTCCGGCTGCCAGCCGACGTCGAAGCCGAAATCCGCCTTGACGAGCCGCACGTCTCCGATGCGCCCCTGCTTGATCCATTCCCGCACTTGAACGATCGGCGGCAAAAACCTCGACCACATCGCTTCCATGACGAACAGCTTGCGGGCCTTCGCCAGCTGCGCGATTTCCTTCGCTTCGGCCGCGTTCATGACAAACGGCTTCTCGCACAACACCGCTTTGCCCGCTTCCAGGCAAGCGAGCACATGCTCCTTATGCAGCGGATGAATCGTTCCGACATAGACGATATCTACATCGGAATCTTGCAACAACGCTTCATAGCTTCCGTATGAACGCGCAAAGCCGAACTGCTCGGCGAACTGTTCCGCCTTGTCCCGCGAGCGGGCCGCGACGGCCGCCAGCTCGGCTCCTTCCGCCAGCTTCAAATCCTTCGCGAACGCGGACGATATTCCGCCGCAGCCCATCACGCCCCACTTGATCTTGCCGGTCATGCTCATGACTACTCCACCGCCTCTTCTATGAATGATATCCCTGTTAGTTTACCATTATTTTCATATGACTGTGACTCAGTTTTTAATTGGGATTTCCTTATCAAAAAAGACGATTGATGCGATTTCCTTGTCATTGATCACATTTTCAAATGTTTTAATCGTAAACAATTGAGTGCCGCTCTCCGTCAAATGCACCCCGTTAAACAGGTTTGTCGTTTCCGATGTACCGTCCTGGTACTTTATCGTGATCGGGTAGTTATCCAAGTGTTGATTAACGCCAACTTCCTTTAATGGGCCGGCAGCTTCACTAATTTCATTCATTGAACTGCTCTCAATCTTCAACGAAATCGAAAGCGGCGAGATGGAGATCGTTTTTAGTACCGCCCCATAACCAAACATGGAAATGTTTTTGTTGACCTCATAAGGAGTAGAGTATTCCTTGAAATCCAGTTTAAAATCCGTTTCCCACACGCCTGATATGACGGTTGTAAAAATGCCTGGAAAAGGATCTGCCGCTTGCAAATCTTTCAGTTTAAAATGTACGTCCTGACCGGCTATTGAATTTTTCGTCACGATAAGCATAACCAAGCTAATTTTGTTGTCACTCTTGCTGCCATCGTCAATCACTTTAAAGTCTACGCTTTTAAAGTTCTGATTTGTTGTCATGTCGTTATCTAAAAAGCGGTACCGCGCTGCGTCTAATACCGTACCCTCAGGTGCAGTAAAATCCATTAAGATATAGGTCAGATTACTGTCACCGATCACTTGCTTTATGTTAAGAGTCCCATTCTCGTTTTTCACCTGTTTGTCAATCACATAAGCGCCATTTGATAAATATTGTGCGTGCTCGTGATTTGTCGGACTAAGAAATTTTTTGAAGGTTTCATCCAATCCCAAATATGCCGCTGCAAAAGCGGTTGTAGCTAAACAAGCCATCAACACGACAGCCAATACTGCTGGTCTTAAACGTTTCGAAAGCGTAAATCCTTTGTGTCTGTTATTCTCATCCTTGCTTTGCGCTAAGATATTATGAAACATCTTTTCTTTTTGTGCAGTTTTTGGCGTAAGAGCTTCAATAAGCTGATTAATGTTTTTATTGCTCAATAAAATCTCCTCCTATGTCGATTTTAAGGCGATTGCGGCCTCTTGATAGTTGAGTTTGGATCGTGCTTTCTTTGTGCCCCAGCAGCTTCGATATCTCCCTTACCGAGTACTCCTCGAAATAGTATAGATATAAAACGGTTTTGTATTTTTCGGGAAGGGAAAGCAATCTTGCAAGCACTTCCCCCGCTGGCTCGGCGCCGCCCCAGGAAGGAACCTCCGGCAAGGCGTCTAAGGCCACGCGACGCGTTTTCCACCAATTTTTCAGAACGTCTTTACAATAATTTCTGGCGGTCACGGTTAACCATGCCTTTTCATGCTCGTAGTCATTGAAAATCATTTGAGATTTAATCAGTTTTAGAAATACAGATTGAACAGCGTCTTCTGCATCAACGGAATGCTTCAAGTAGATAAAGCACAGCCTGTAAATCCTATCTGCATGCCGTTGATATAGTTCGGCCAATTCTTTATCCGTACGCAGTAAAGAACTGTTCTCCATTTTTTCGCCTCCTGCATATAACACGATTGGTGACTCGAAAATATCCCATTACACTGTTTAATTTTTACAGTGCGCAACCGCCAATCGGGAAAGCTGAACTACCCAAAATTTCACCTTTGATCCGGTTATATATATAAGTTGAACTAATTATTATCACTACTTATGCCAAGCTGCATGAAGAATCGACTTCCGATCGCTCTCGCAGAGGGATGCTTGGATTTCCTAGAACCCGTAACGGTTACCATCCCTCTGCAAAGGCGAACACTGCCGTTTCTCCAGTTCGATTTCCTCATTTCGCTTGTTTCGTATGATTCTCTATTTCAAATTATATAGAAATGAAAAATCCTCCCCAAATTACTCTGAGGAAGATTATCTCATGTTTTATAGACCGCCATAGGCGTGAATTATTTGACAAGGTTGGATCAACTTTGACGGCGGTACTAAGCGTTCGACTCCAGCGCCGTCTTGATCCGCCGTTCGTAAGCGAGCGGAATCATAGCCGCGCCGAGCGCTGCGCATGCGGCATACATCCACGAGTAAGTGGACAAATCCGCAATCGGCCCCATCAAGACGCCGCCCAGCACCACGCCCAGATCGGCCATGGCGATGAACAGTCCGACGAGCACATTGCGCGTCTCCTGCGGCAGCACAAAGGTCAAATAGGTCGTCAGCGTCGGATACAGCAGCGCCTGGGCGGTCCCCATCATTAGGGCGCCCGCATACAGGACGACGGCGCCGCCCGCCGACGCCGACAAGCTGACGCACAGCGCCGACGCCGCGATCAGCAGCATGATCCCCATCATATAGCCGGAATGCCATTTGCCGTCCGACGGAATTTTTTTGCGCAGCGCGAACCGGGCCGCCACAACGACGCCCGCCTGCAGCATCAGGTACACCGCGGCGCTGCCCCCCGGCACTTGGCCGGCATACAGCGGCATAAAGGCGGTGACCGCTCCGAACACCACGGAAGCCGTCAGCATGAGCGCGCTGCATTTGAACAAATGCGGATTATGCACCAGCTGGCCGAACGAACGGAACGTATCCGCTCCGCGGCGGCTGTTCCCGCCGGCCGGCGGCTGTGTCTCGCGAGGCTCCATCCTCGCGCTGAAGCCGACGATGCCCGTCAGGACGGCAATGGCAATCATGGCAATCGCAAATGCGCCTTCCGCCTGCCATATGCCCACGGCGAGCAGCGGGCCGATAACCGCCGGAAGGGAGGCGCACAAGGAATACATCGACACCCCTTGAGAACGCTCCTTGTCCGGCAGCGCGTCAATAATGCCGAGCTGAAGCGCCATGGAGAAAAATGCGGTGCACACGCCCTGCAAAGCTCTCGCGACAAAATAACCTTCAAATCCGGTGAATGTATACAATATCAAGGCCGCGCCGTTTAACAGCAAGATGGCGCGCAGCACCTTGATCGGACCGTGCCGCGCAATGACCTGACCCGCCCAAGGCCGAAGCAGCATCGTCGTCGCCAAATACGCCCCCATGACGATGCCAATCGTCGTATTGGCGGCGCCCGCCGCCTCGCCCTTCAACGGAATGACGACGTTCAAGACGGCGTTCGCGCTGAAATAAAGAACGGACAGCAAATACAGCCGCATAAAAGGCCACGACAGCGCTCCTTTCATCTTTCCCCTAACCTCCTTCTCCCCTCAAGCTATATAATCATCGACAGCAGCTTCCGGGCATAGTCCGACTGCACGTCCTTCAGCCGCTCGATGTCCGTCGTCTCCTCGATCCGGCCGTCCCGCATTATAATCGCCCTGTCGCAAATATAAGCCGCCGCCTGAAGATCGTGAGTAATAAAAACGTAGCTCATGCCGTACGTCTGCCGCAAACTTTTCAGCAAATCCAGCACCTGGAGCTGTACGGAGCCGTCCAGCGAGCTGACCGCTTCGTCCAGCAGGATGAGCTTCGGTTCGGTCGACACGGCTCGGGCGATGCACACCCGCTGGGCTTCTCCCCCCGACAGCTCGTGAGGATATTTGCTTCGGTAGGATTCGTCCAGGCCGACTTGATGCAGCAGCACATCGATCTTGACGTCGATGTCCCGGCCGCTCATGCCCAGCAGCTTCAAGGGCTCCTTCATCGCCTTCTCCACCGTGTAAAACGGATTGATCGAGGAAGCGTAATCCTGAAAAACGGCGCTGATGCGGCCCCGTCTCGTCCTTCGCTCCCCGGCCTTCTCCCCTTCGAACAGGACGGAGCCGGCATCGGGCTTCTCGATGCCGAGCAGCAGCCGCCCCAGCGTCGACTTGCCGCTTCCGCTTTCGCCGATGACGCCCAGACATTCCCCTTGCCCGCATTCGAAGCTGATGCCGTGCAGCACCTTCTGGAATTCCCGCCCGAACATGCCGCCTTTGCGGTACGATTTCTCTACGCGGTCAACGATGAGCAACGGCTTCGCCTCCCATGATCCGGTTGAAATGGCGGCTGAGCGCTTGCTTGGAACCGACCAGATACCGCGTGTACGGATGCCGGGCTTCGGAGAAAATCGCCTCCGACGTTCCCTTTTCCACGATTTCCCCATCCTTCATGACCATCACCTCGTCGGCCACTTTGCGGACGACGCCCAGATCGTGCGAGACGAATATCATCGAGCAGCCCAGATCTTCCCGCAGGCGAAGCAGCTGCTCCACCACCTCGTATTGCGAAATCGCGTCGAGCGCGGTCGTCGGCTCGTCGGCGATGATCAGATCCGGCTCCAGCGCGATGGCCAGCGCAATCATGACCCGCTGCAGCATGCCTCCCGACAGCTGATGCGGATGCTTGTTCATGATCGAGGCAGGCTCCTTCAGCATGACACGCTCCATGGCGCCGATGACGGCGGCTTCGATGTCGCTGCGGCTCCAATCGTAATGCTGCGCCAGCGTCTCCCTGCACTGCGCCCCGATGACGCGGGAAGGATCGAAAGCCCGCATCCCGTTTTGCATAATCATGCACAGCCGTTTGCCCCGCCATTTCCTCATTTCCTTTTCGGGCAATTCGCCCAGGTTGACGCCCTTAAACAGAACGTCCCCGGAGTGGCGGACGCCGTTTTTGTTCAAACGCATGACGGCTCTGCAGGTCACGGATTTCCCGCTCCCGCTTTCCCCCACAATGGCCAGGCAGCCGCCCTCCTTCACTTGAAACGAGCTGTCCGGCACGATCGTTCTGCCGGTATGGCTGTCCCAAATGTGCAAATGCGATACTTCCAGCACGTTCGCAGCCACTTATGCCACCTCTCTTCCTTCCAGCCGGGCGGAGGCGGCGGCCGCTTGCTCCTGCCGCTTCTTGCCGGACTTCATCAGCTTCGGATCGAGGGCCGTCTGCAGCGCATCGGACAGGAAGTTGACGGCCGAGACGACGATGACGATGGCAAGTCCCGGCGCCAGCATCAGTCCCGGACGGGAGAACATGACCTCTCTCGCCTCGTTCAGCATCATGCCCCATTCCGCATGCGGCGCCTGAATGCCCAGACCGAGAAACGAGAAGCCCGAAATTTGCAAAATCATCGAGCCGAACGCGCTGCTGGACGCAACCGCGATATCCGGCAGCGAGACGGGGACGACGTGCTTGGCCATAATGGCGATGTGGCCCGTTCCGATCGCTCTGGAAAACCGGACGTAATCGGCTTCGGCGTATTGCATGACGGACGTACGAATGACGCGGGCGAACCACGCCCATTTCATCAGGACGAACGCGATCAGAATGTTGTCGAGCCCGGCGCCGAGGATGCCGACGACCGCCAGCGACATGACGTAGCCGGGAAAGGACAGCATCACGTCGCAAATTCTCATCAGGACGGCATCCGTGCGCCCCCGGAAATAGCCGGCCAGAAAGCCGACGGCGGCTCCGATCGCGGCCGACGCGGCAAGCGCGACGAATACCCACAGCACGCTGGGGCGAATGCCGTATATGATACGGGACAGGATGCAGCGCCCCAAATGGTCGTTGCCCAGCCAATATTCCCACGAAGCGGAAGCGAAGCGCAGCTCCATGTTCGCCTCGTTCGGATCGTGCGGCGCGAATACGGGAGCGAACAGTCCGACAATGACGATGGCGGCGACGACCGACATGGACAGAAACGCCAGCTTGTCTTTCCATACATTACGGAAAATGTTCATTTACAGCTCCTTTCGCAGCTTCGGATTCAGCGCCGCATTGATCACATCGGAAACGGTATTGAACAGCACGAAGGCCGCGGCCAAAATAAGAACGTACGCCTGAATGATCGGGAAGTCCCTGCCCAGAATGGCATTGACGGTCAGCGTCCCCAGCCCGGGCCAGGCGAATACGTTTTCGACGACGACCGTGCTTCCGAGCAAGATCGGAATGGCCATGCCGAATACCGAAACCGCCACCTGCATCGAGTTGCGCAGCAGGCGCATCGTAATGTTCCGCTCCGGCAAGCCGCAGGCGCGGCCGTACAGCACATAATCTTCATTAAGCTGGCTGAGCATGGAGCTTCGAACGACGCGGAAATAGATGCCCGCGTAGTTGATCGTCAAGACGATGACCGGCAGCACGTAGCTCAAGTACGAGTCCATGCCGCTCGTCGGCAGCCAGTCGAGCTTGACGGAAAAATACCAGATCAGCAACGCCGCAAGCCAGTAAGAGGGCATGGCGGTCAGGAGAAACGATACGCCCCTGACCGATTTGTCCGTCCATTTCCCTTCCCGAAGCGCGCATAGAACGCCCAGCGCGATAGACATCACGATAATGGCGACGACCGAAATGAGCGTCAGCTTGAGCGTATTGGCAAACGCCGGCCCCAGCAGCGACCATACCGGCTTGCCCGTGACGTACGAGCTGCCGAAGTCGAGCTTCAAGCTGGAGACCAGCCAGTCGGCATAACGGACCAGGAACGGCCGGTCCATGCCGAGCTCCGCCTTCGTCGCCGCGATCAGTTCCTCCGTAATTCTCGGCACGCCTTGCGCCTGCAGCACCGCCTCCGCCGGGTCCAGCGGCGAGAGGTGGCTCAGCGCAAACGTCAGGAACGAGATGACGAGAAGCAGCGGAATGGATAACAAGGACCGTCTAACGATATAACCGCCCATGGCGACCTCCCTTTTATTCGAAATACATGCGCTCGAACGGCAGCTCGAATTGCGTTTGCTTGAAGGCGATCCCTTGCAGGCCGGCCGGAGCCACGACCGTCACGCTGCCGTTCGTCAGCGGAATAAAGACGGCTTCCTCATGCACGATTGTCAAAATATCCGCATAGAGCGCTTGACGCGACGCCTCGTCTCGGGACACCATCACTTCGTCGATCTTGCGGTACAGCTCCTCCGCTCTCGCAATGCCGCTCGTCGTATGGTAATAAGACGTTTCCGAGGCGAATGCGGCGATGGTGCTTTGCGGATCGTACGCCAGCCCCCATGTCTGGTTGAACAGCAGGTCGTAGTCGCCGGTCGATCTCCGGTTGGCGATGGAGGACGACTCCTCGCCGATCAGCTCCAGCTGCATGCCGATTTTTTTGACGGTGCTCTGAATCAGCTCGGCCTGCGTCTTTTGGGAGGAGGAATTGACGTCGTAATACAGCTTCATGGACAGCGGGCTGCCGGCCTTCGTCCGCACCTCGCCGCTCTCCAGGCTCCAGCCCGCATCCTCCAGCAGCTTCCGAGCCGCGTCCAGATCATAGCTCCGATGCTCCAGCTTGACGTCGGCATAGTTCACGTTGGACGAGAACAGCGTTTCGGCCGCCGTTTCCGTGCCGCTGAAGATGGACTTGCTGATCGTCTCCCGGTCGACCGCGTGCCAGATCGCTTCGCGAACGGCCGTCTCGCTGACGGGACTGTCCGCTCTGCTGCTGTTGGCCACAATCATTTTCGTATTCATCGGCTCGCTGCGGACGACCTGGTATTTGCCCGATGAGGCGAGCTGATTCATTGCTTCCACATCGATGCTGTCCGCGCCCCGGTCATCCGTGAAGACAAAGTTTACTTCGCCTTTTTGCAGCGCCAGATACGTCGTCTCTCCCGCCGGGAGCACCTTCGACGTAATTTTTCGGATTTTGGGCGCGCCGCCCCAATAGTGCTCGTTCGCTTCAAATACGGCATACTGCTCCGTCTTGTGCTCGGCAAGCTTGTAAGGTCCCGTGCCATGATAGCCGCTGACGCCGTCCTTCGTCTCCCCGCCGATAAAGTCTTTGGGCGAAATAAAGACAAACGGACGGGTCATCGACATCTCGACGAGCGCCGGATAATACGGCTCGGTCAGCTTCAGCTCCACCGTATGCTCACCCGCGGCCGTCACTTCCTTGATCTTGGCGGACAGCTTGATCCACGTATGCTTCTCGGCATTGCGCAGCACCGCTTCGATGTTAAGCTTTACCGCTTCCGCATTAAACGGCTCCCCGTCGTGGAAGGTCACGTCTTTGCGCAGATGGAAGGTGTAGACCGTTCCGTCCTCGGAAATGTCCCACGATTCGGCCAGCAGCGGCCGAATGCCGTCCTTCGTGTTTTCGACCAGCGATTCGTATACGATCCCTTGCGCCGGCATGGAGCCGGGATACAGATGGGGATTCATGTCGTTAATGTCTTTGGCCGAGGCATAGACCAGCTCCTGAACCGGATCGGCTCCTCCCCCCGAATCGGAAGCGCCCCCTGTGCCTTCCTTGCCGCCGCTGCTGCAGCCGGCCAAAACCACGATAGAAACGATAAATGCGATGAGTCCTGTTGACCATGTTTTACTCACTGTCCAAATCCTCCTCTGTCTAGTTCCGCGATGGCTTCAGCTGCGCGCTTCATGCGAAGACGCTTCGATTTCGCGGCAAATCATATTCAACTCTTCTTCGAAGCTTTGAGCCGTGAAGGCTTCCGACAACGGCTGTCCCGCGAGCGTCCGGGACGCTTCCTCAAGCGCCCGCTCGTAGAGGGCGATATAATGGGTGTAGGATGGCTTCAACGTCTAAGTAGTAATGATTACGATTATCATTCTTGTGCTATCATACCCACGAATTGGCAGAGTGTCAATAGGTCTTGATCGCACCGACAAAAAAACCGTAAACCCGGCTCGACATGCAAAGCGCGGATTTACGGTCTCCCGTTTTTGCGATCGGCTTCTGCCGATCCTAATGAACTTCATTTTTACTTCATCTCGTAATAATAATTCGTTTCGTTCATCTGAACGACCAGTACGACTGGCTGTCCGCTTGTCTCCACCTCGGCGGGCACCTCGATCAAATAATGAAGCCTTCCGGTCGTAAGCGGATCGATATTCGTAATGTTGGAATACGTAAAATCGGCTCCGTTGTTTTCTTCAATCGCGGAAAACCCGCGATATTCATATTTATTGTCGTAAACGAGCCTGACGTTGATCGCCTCGTCCGCAACTTTCCCTGCGGTCGCCAAGTTTTTGAACGCAAACGAAACATGGGCATAAGTATGGGCCGGTTCCTTCACTTCATAATAAGAATAATAGCCGCTGGCTTTAGGGGGAACGACCTTCGTCGCAAATTCCGCGTCCAGGACGGTCAGCTCCGCGTAGTCTTCTTCGGTTACGGGTTCGCCGGCCGCGAGCGGTGCATACTGCTTCCAAGCTGTCTTTGCCTGCAGCTCGATCTCTTCGCCCATGACGAGACGCTGACCTTCCGATTCGTTTCCGGTCCCCGTTATTTCCAGACCGTTAGCCGACACGATCACTTCTACCGGCTTTCCGCTGTCCTTCACTTCCAATGGCACCTCCGCCAAAAAATGCAGGACGCCCTCGGTCAGCGGAGCAATGCCCGTAATGTTGGTATACGTAAAGTCTCCGCCGCCCCTCTCTTCGATCGTCGAAAATGCGCTGTATTCGTATTTGCCGTCATACACCACTTTTACATCCATAACTTCGTCCGCGGCAACGGAATCGCCCGACAAATTTTTGACGTTAAACACCGTGTGCACATAAATTTTATCCGTTTCCTTCACTTCATAATACGTATAGTAATCGTCCGGATTGGGCGGAACGACCTTCGTGGCCGTCTGCTGCGAAACCATCCGGATTTCATATTGGTTCGGAAAGACCAGAACGTCTCCAATGTCAAAAGAGCTGGGGTATTCCGGAGTCGGGGCCGGCGTCGGCTCCTCGGCGGCGCTTGGTTCCTCCTTGTCATCGTTTCCGCTGTCCGATTGGCCGCCCTCTTGCTTGGCCGATCCGGCATTTGAACCGTTCGCACCGTCCTTGGCCGGAGCGCCGCAAGCCGCAGCGACAAGGACGACCAGCATCGCGATCATCCATGTTTGAATCGTTTTTCTCATTTCTCCCATCCCCCTAAAGATCGATAGTTGTTCCAATATCGTTCTGGAGTCCCAGAATCAAACACCAAACCATAGTACCATATACTTCTATTCTATTGAACTAGCTGTCGAAGAAGTTTTGCAGAAATATGTCGGTTGATGAACTTGCGCGCAACGCAAAAAACGCCTGCCGGCTACTGAGCCGGCAGACGCAACGGTGAACGTGACTATGATTTTAAATAGGTGACCAGATTCGTCCAGAACGCCGGGTAATGTTCCCAATTCATGAACTCGAGCGATCCCCAGTGCGGCGAGCAGTCGCTGGCGAAGGCCGCCGTCTTCCCTTTTCCGTATGCGCCTACCGTCAAAATCGCATCGCCGCCGTGGCTCAGCAGCTCCTCGGCACCGGGCTTGGCCGACAGCTTGTTATAGCCGAGCAGTCTTGGCCATGCGCCCAATTCGTCGATCAGCGGATGCGGCTTGGAGACGGCCGGCGAGAAGCCGCCCGGCATTTCGACGCGATCGTCGCCATCCGCCATAACTACGGGCAGAACGTCCGCCAGCACCGTGTTTTTGTAGTTCGCTTTCCCTTCGATGCCCATGAAGGTCAAGTAACCGCCGACCATCAGGAGGCCGCCGCCTTCGGCGACAAACTGCTTGATCAGCTCAAGGGCGTTCGGAATGATTTGCATTTGGTAAAAGGTCGGATTTTGCAGCAGGAACGTATTCGCGCCGACATCGCTGAGCACGATCGCATCGTAGGCCTTCAACTCGTCCAGCGATTGCGGAAAGCGCACCTGCACCTCGTGCGCCGGCATATAATCGACGTCGATGCCCCGCTCGCGCAAGCAGGACAGCAAATACGTCGCTCCTTCCTCATATTTGGTCGAAGTAAAGCTGTCGTAGCCCTTTGTATGAATCATATGAATCACCCAGGATTCCCCAACAAACAATATTTTCATCGATGTGACGCCTCCGCTTCTTCGATTTTAATGCCTTGCTCTTCCTCGATCCCGCACCAGTCCACGATCGTTTTGGCGATCATCTTGACCGCCTGAATGACTTCGTCCACCGGCGTAAATTCGTCGCTGTGATGGGCCAGGCTCGGATCGCCGGGGCCAAAATTGACGGTCGGAATGCCGACGTTGACGGGCCAGCCCATGTCGGTATGGAAGCCCAAGCCTTCGATCTTGCCTTCCTCTCCGACCGCCTTCAGCGATTGTACGCACGTCTGAACGAAAGGATGGGCAACGTCGGTTTCCGCGCAATCGGCATCGACCATCCATACAATTTCCGGCATATGCTCGCGCAGCCACGGATCCGCTTCCGCCGCCTGGCGGATAAAGTCCGTCAGCTCCTTCTTCACATGGCCGCCGACCAGCTTCTCGTCCCGCTCCGACGGCAAATATTGGGCATTGAAGACGATCTCCGCTTCGTTGGCGAAGGAAGTCGGGTATTCTCCGGCGTTGAGCTGCGCCACATGCACCTGGCACGGAATCGACAGGTACGGATGCGTCTTGGCGACTGCCCATTTCTCGTTTAAACGGTCCAGCTGATCCAGCAGGTATCGGGCTTTCTTGATGGCGTCTACCGCGCCGCCTTCCCGCCAGTCCGCTTGCGGCATTTCGATATGGCCGCTGCGGCCTTGAACTTTGATTCTTCCCCACAAAATGCCCCTGCACAGCGGAGCGATCGTCAGCGAGGTCGGTTCGGTCAAGATGCATCCGTCGGCCCGATAGCCTTGATGGATGAAATCGAGCGCCCCCATGCCGCCGGCCTCCTCGTCCACTACCGTCCCGACAATAACGGGACCCTTCAACTTGAAGCCGCTGCGAATGACCGCTTCGACGGCCATAATCATTGCGGCGACGCCGCCCTTCATATCGACGGTTCCACGGCCGAACATCTTCCCGTCGACGATCTTGCCCTCGAACGGATCGACCGTCCACTTGGAGCCTGCCATGACCACGTCGATATGACCGAACAATAACAAGGATTTGCCACCGGTTCCTTTGCCGAAAGTAGCCGCCAGATTCGGACGGCCGGCGAAGTCTCTTCCCGGATAATAGCCGGCCATCCCTTCATACTGCTTCAGCTCGTCGGCAACCGGCTCCCACATATCGACCTCCGCCCCCAAGCCTGCAAGCTTGCGGGCGATAAGCTCTTGGAGCTCCTTTTCTTTGGAAGGAGCGGGCTCGTCGAAAAACCACGGGTTGACGCTCGGAATTTGGATAAGCTGCTGCAAAAAGCGTATAATGTCGTCTTGATGGCTGTCGATCCACTCCATCACTTGCTGTTCTCGGTTCATCGCTCTTGCTCCTTTTCGGCAGAAGTAGCGCCTGCCCTGTTATTCGAATCGAACGGTAACTCCGCCGGCGAAGTCGACCCACGGATTAATCATTTCATCGCCAAACTTGTCTTTTTTCTTTTCAATGCCGAACAGGTAGCGGGCGTCGTCCGAAGCCGGGTAGGCCGGGCTGTGCCAGACCCCCCGATGAATGACGATCGCTTGTCCGGGCTTGATCCGGAAGCACTTGACGGTCGACGGATCGGGCCGCTCGTCCGGATCGTCGATGTCGAGGCACGCCGCCACGGGCTGCACGATTTCCCGGTCAAAGGTCAGGAGCAGCTCCTCCCGGCTGACATGCCGCTCCATGGCGGTTACGGTAAACTCGCGCCGTCTCGTAACGACCAGCCCGAATCCGATCGGCTCCGACACGTCCAGCATTTGAATATAGCTCCAGCAGTCCCACCCTTCTCCGGTTTTCGAAGGACCGGCCGCCGGCAAATCCACAACTTTCCCATAGGGCGCAAAAGCCTGCTCCGTCAAATCTTCGATTAGCACCTTGCGTTCCATTCATGCTGCCTCCTGTTCCGATCGTCCCATTATTTAGAAATCAAAGCTGTCCACATTGTCGGCGGTCACTTCAAGCGTTCCGATAAAGACGTTCTGCCCGTCCACCTTGACCGCCCCGACGGTCGGGATTTCCATGCCGTCCGTTATCTCCTTGCCTTGCGCCAGTTGATCCAAAATATAAACGGTTGCGTACGCCAGCTTGCCCGGATCCCAAATAATGTCCGTCTTGATCGTGCCGTTTTTGATGTAGTTTTTGACGACGCTCGGAACGGCGATACCCGTAATCGCAATCTGATTTTTCTCCAGGGTGCCCGCCTTTACGGCTTGCTCCACGACTTCCGCCGCCGCCGGCGGCTCGCCGCCCGCAAATCCGATAATGCCTCTCAATTCCGGATACGTTTTGATCAGATTTTGCGCATTGGCATACGCCTTCTGCTGATCGTCGTCGCTGGCAACCGTCGTCACGACCTCAATATCGGGATAATTCGCCGCAAAATAAGCTTTAGCCGCATCGGACTTGGCGATCTGGTTCTGGGAGCCCAGTCCGGCCACCATAAACGCCACCTTCCCCGATCCGCCGATTTCTTCTCCAATCGTTCTGGCCAGCAGCTCGCCGACCTCCTGGTCCGTTGCGGGAGCTACATAATACTGACGATCCGTTTCCGGGGCGTCGCTGTCCCAGGTGACGATCTTGACGTCCTGGCCCGCCGCCTTCTTGAATACGGGTCCGACCGCCTTCGCGTCGTTGGGCGATACGCCGATGCCGTCCACCTTGCGCGTCAGCATATCCTGAATCATGTTGATTTGCTTGGAGGAATCCGCCTCGGTCGGAGCGTTGAACAGCACCTCCACGTTCAAATCGTCCGCCGCCCTCTTCGCTCCCTTCTCGGCCGCCGCCCAGTAGGCGGGACCGATGGACTTCGGATTCATAAAGTATGTCCGGGCATCCGTCGAGGAGCCTTGATTCGCGTCCCCTCCGACATTCGGCTGACTGCCGTTCGCCCCGCAAGCCGCCAAGCCCAAAGCCAATACACCCGTCATTAACGTCAACGCCACTTTTTTCATCGATCTTCACTCTCCATTGAATTTTTTGTTCCCTGCCGCGAGCAGAAGCAGCGCGCCAAGAATAACTGCCTGGTAAAGCACCGATACGCCCAGCAGATTTAAGCCGTTGCGCAAAAACACGATGATCAGCAAGCCGACGAACGTGCCGGCCAGACTCCCCCTCCCTCCAAAAATGTGCGTGCCTCCTATTAAAGTAGCTGTAATGACATCCAGCTCTATATTGGTACCCGATGTCGCCTCCGCGCTTGCGAGACGCGACACCAGGAATACACCCGCGATAGCCGAAAACAGTCCGCTGAGCATAAATAGGATAAATCGGACGCGAACGACCGAAATGCCCGAATAACGCACGACCTCTTCGTTGTTGCCAATTCCGTATACATAGGTGCTGAACCGCGTCTTTTTCATGACGAAGCTGGCCAACAGAAACATCGCCACAAGAAAGATCGCGTTGAACGGAATGCCTCCGATATACTGCTGGCCCAAGAAATAAAAGGCGTCCGGGAAGCCGCTGATCGGCCTGCCCTCGTTGATGACGTACACCAGCCCCCGCAGCATAACCAGCATTCCGATCGTCACGACGATCGCCTGCATGCGGTGCCTCGCGATCAGATAGCCGTTCACCGCCCCGCACAGCAGGCCCGCCAGAAGTCCGATCCCGACGCTGACCCAAATATTGACGCCCTGCTGGTAAGCCACCCCCATGCTGACGGCGGAGAACGCGAGTATCGAGCCGACCGACAGATCCATGGCGCCGGAGATGATGATCATGGTCATCGGTATGGCAATCAGCCCTACCTCGACCATCTGGTTCAGCACGTTCATAAAGTTGGCGACGGACAGGAAATAAGGCGACAAAATGCTGAACAGAACAAGAATGAACAACAGCAGCACCAGCTGAACCAGCAATTTGTTCGATTTCAACGAAAATCCGCTTAACCAGGCGCTCATATCAGATCACCCTCCTTGCCTTTGTTTTGCCGGATGCGCTGCAGCGTATTGATGACAATTGCCAGAATAATCAGAAAACCGGTGGTGGCATCTACCCAGAACGGGGACACTTTGGATATAATCAGCCCGTTTTTAATAATGCCCATAAAGAGTACGCCGAGCATCGTTCCGGCTACCGTCCCTACGCCGCCGAATATGCTTCCCCCTCCGATCAGCACGGCCGCCATCACTTCAAACGACAAGCTGTTGCCCGCCGTCGAGGCTTGTACGCTGCCTACCTTGGAGGCGAAAATAACCGAGGCGATCCCGACAAGCAATCCGGTGAGCACATACACCATAAACTTGGATTTCGCTGCGCTGATGCCCGCCAGCTTGGCCGCGGAGCCGTTCCCGCCGATGGCGTATATTTTTCTGCCCGATCGGGTAAATTTCAGCAAGTAGACAAAAACCGCGATCAGAACGACGGCGATAAGCAGCGGAAACGAAATCCCCAGCAACTGGCCTTGCCCGAAGAAGCGAAAGCCTTCCGGAAAGTTGGTCATCCACGTTCCTCCGCTGATGCCGACCGCAATGCCTCTGAAAATATACATGGTGGCCAGCGTAACGATAATGTCAGGAATTTTCCTCACCGCAATAAAATAGCCGTTGACCATGCCGCACAGCACTCCGATGCCTATTCCCATCAGAGCCGCAATCCAAGGGTGAATGCCCTGGCCGAGAAACAGTCCGACGGAGGTGGCCGTCACGGCCAGAACGGAGCCGACGGACAAATCCATGCCTCCCAGCAGAATAACCATGGTCATCCCGATCGCCACGATAAACATGGAGATGTTCTGGTCCAGAATAAGCTTGATATTATCGAGTTGAAAAAAGTCAGGCGAAATGACGGAAAACAGCAGAAAGACCGCTATCGTAAAAATAATGATCGGCGCTTCATGTACGTTCAACAGGCGCTTCATAAGATGCCTCCCTCCAAGCGCGGATGCGAAGCCCGCTGCAGCAGCTGCTCCTGATCCGCTTCTCCATGCGCAAACTCATGCACGATCTCGCCCTTGTACAATACCAGGATGCGGTCGCTTAATCCGATAACTTCCGGCATTTCAGAAGAAATGAGCAGGATGCTCAGCCCCTCCCGGGCCAGCCGGTGAATGATGTTGTAGATTTCCGCTTTGGCGCCGACATCGACTCCTCGGGTCGGCTCTTCCAGAATGAGGATTTCCGGCTTGGACGCCAGCCATTTGCCAATGACGACCTTTTGCTGGTTGCCGCCGCTCAGAAAGTCGACGCTTTGCTCGTCGCTGGGCGCTTTAATGCGAAGCTTCTCCATATACTCCTCGCTCATCCGCCGAATGCGCCCCCGGTCCAGCACCAGCCCCTTTGAAAGCTGGGGCAGCATCGGAAGCGACAAATTTTGCCGAATCGACATCGGTTTAATAATGCCCTGGCGGTGACGGTCCGGCGGAACGTAAGCGATCTTCCTGGCTTTGGCGTCGCCGGGGCTGTTGATGCGCGCAGCCTTGCCGTTAATCAATATGTCGCCCGTTCCCCGCTTCAGTCCGAACAGCCGCTCGGCCACCGTATGAGATCCGGAACCCGGAACGCCGAACAAACCTAAGATTTCTCCCTTGCGCAGTTCAAAGGAGACGGCGTGGGCGGAATCAAGCGACAACCGGTCGACCTTCAGCACCGTCTCTTCGCCCGGCTCCTGATCCCGCACCGGGTACAGCCGATGAACTTCCTTGCCGACCATCATTTGAATAAGGCTTTGCTCGGTAACGTCCTCGATGCTTCGCGTGTCGATCTTGACGCCGTCCCGAAGCACCGTTACCTTGTCGGCAATCTCGAAAATTTCCTTCATCCGGTGGGAGACATACACGATGGCAACGCCTTGCGCGCGGAGCCGATTCACCACGTCGAACATCTTCTTTACTTCATTTTCCGGCAGGGCCGCCGACGGCTCGTCCATGATGAGCACATCCGCCTGAAAGGACAACGCCTTGGCGATCTCGACAACTTGCTGGCTGTGGACCCCGAGATGCCGCACCTCCCTGCGGACGTCGATCTCGCCCCCGCCGATCGAATCGACCAGCCGCTGCGCCTCGTTGTACAGCTTGGACCATTGGATGCGCCCGAACCGGCCGACCATTTCCGGGCGGTCGATAAATATATTTTCCGCCGCGGACAAGTTGGTAAATAGATTGAACTCCTGGTGGATGATCGACACCCCTTGGCGCTGGGCATCCAACGGGCTGCGGAAGGACGTTTCCTTGCCCTTCAGCCTGATCGTCCCTTGCGTCGGCGCATATACGCCGGATAAAATCTTCATCAATGTAGATTTGCCCGCTCCGTTTTCTCCCATGAGCGCATGCACTTCGCCCGGAAACAGCTCGAAGTTTACGCCGGACAACGCTTTAACTCCCGGGAACTCCTTGCTGATGCCTTCCATGGTCAATACCGGCTGACTCATACGTAGGACCTCCTCTTCATCGTGTCGTTCAGAGCTTACTTCCAGGCATACTTTAACAAGACTAAGCGTTAATACGTCAAAGTCCAGGGGTGCGGAAATGCCTTTCGCCGAAAGAATTTCCGCTGCCTTCTATTCCCTTTCGCCCAAGCGATATTTTACGGAGCCGCCCTCTCCAGAAACGCCTTGACCTGCGGCTCATGCGGTATCGAGCTTTGAGCTCCGGCGGCAGAGACGGCAAGCGCCGCCGCGGCCGCGGCATAGCGCAAGCTTTCCTTAAGCTCCGTTCCTGCCGCGAATTTCGCGGCGAACGCCCCGATGAAGGTATCCCCCGCCGCCGTCGTGTCGACGGCCTCGACGGCAAAGGCGGGCATTTCGACTTGAACGCCGACTTGGTCCATATAAATCGCCCCCGCGCTTCCCAAGGTCATGATGAGACGGGGAATCCCCTCTTCCAGCAACCGTCCGCCCGCCCTGCGGGCCCCTCCGAGCCCGCCGATTGCGACGCCGCTCAGCACTTCCGCCTCGACCTCGTTCAAGATCAAAAACGCGGCCTTGCGCAGCCCGGAGCGGTCGAACCCGTCGATCGGAGCCGGGTTTAGGCATACAGGCACCTTCGCCTCGGCAGCCTTGTCCAGCACCTTTCGAGTGGCCGCGGGGGAAATCTCGTTTTGCAGCAGGATCAAATCGTAACCGGAAAGCTCCAGCGCATCCGCATCGTCTTCGCCGTACTCTTCATTGGCGCCGGCGGATAAAATAATGTTGTTCTCGCCGCTCCGGTCGATCGTAATAAGCGCGATCCCCGTCATGGCCGGCTTTTCCTTCACGAAGGCCAAATCGATCCGATCCTCCGCCAACTTCTTGCGGATATTTAGGCCAAAGGCATCCGAACCGAGGCCTCCCGCCATCGCGACCGACGCGCCGGAACGAGCGGCGGCCACCGCCTGATTCGCCCCTTTGCCTCCGATATGGAAACGGCTTCCTTTTCCTTGAATCGTCTCGCCTGGAACGGGATGACGCTCTACCTGCGTGACAATGTCCATGTTCATGCTGCCCACCACCAAAATGCTCGCCATCGTTCTCCCCCGTTCACCGATTCAAATTTTTGACGGAACCGCGTTTGATCAATTCTACGTCCAGCACTACTTTTTTCAGCTTGGTCTGCTCCGCGGGCGCTCCCCTGATTTTCTGAATGAGCATCTCCGCCGCTTGAAGCCCCATTTCGCTCGTCGGCCTGCCGACTACCGTCACCTGAGGCCGCACAAACCGGGCAAGCTCGTTCTCGTCGAAGCCGATCAGCGAAACGTCCTCGCCGATGCGAAGATTCATATCGCGAATCGCCTTAATCGCGCCCGTGCAAATGACATTGTTGGCTGCGAATATCGCCGTCGGCGGCTCCTCCGACTTCAACAGCTCTATCGTAAACCGGTAGCCGTCCTCTTCGGCCCAGCCTCCCTGCTTATGATATTTCGGGTCGGGCGTCAGGCCGCTTTCGTGCATCGCTTGCCGATATCCCCAGTAGCGATCCTTCCCGTCGTTGAAATCATGTTCCCCGTCGATGATGGCAATTCGTTCATGGCCGTATTCCGTGAAATGCTTGACCGCTTCGTAAGCCCCTCGAAAGTTGTCGATCAGGACGCCGTCATGGCCGCAATCGTTAATATAGCGGTCCACCAGAATGGTAGGCTTGCGGATGCTCCGATAAAATTCCGCTTCCTTGTGCGTCCCGATCAAAATGATGCCGTCCACGTTTTTCCCGAGGAAGCTTTCCAAAAATTCCTCTTCCTCCGCCTCATCGCCGTTCGTGGAGACGACGAGAGTGAAAAACCCTTCCTTCTTGGCTACCTCCACCGTGCCGCCAATCACCGCGGTGTAAAAGGGATTTTGTATTTCCGGGACGACGACCGACAGCATATTCGTCTTCTTGTTCACCATGGACGCCGCCATCGTATTGGGCACAAAATTCAGCTCGTCGATAATTTTCAATATTTTCTTGCGAGTGGCGTCGCTTACGCGGTCCCGCCCGTTCATCACCCGGGATACGGTCGCTACAGATACGTTCGCCCGCTTCGCCACGTCTTTAATCGTAATTTCCTTGCCCGCCATAGCCGCCTCCATTCCCGCCAGCACTATTTGTCATAACGTTTACGCAAAAACTATCGTCTCATTATAAATCGTATGCATTCGTTCATCAGGCCGGTTTGAAAAACCGTTTTCGCAATTTCTAACTTCATTCTAGTACATCGCCATGAAGATTACAATAGGTTTTTTGCAAAAAAACAAAAGTAAAACGTTTACATCGTCGATATGTGACATTAATATGTTAGTTATATACTCGGTTTATAGAAAAATGATCGATATTTCATGATATTTATGTCATGTTACATTACATAATACTGGATTAAACTGTAAGTTCACTCTAATCATTTCGTCCCTGCAGCAAAATTTCATGACCCGCTTTCTCCGTTTAAAACGATAAATCGGCCCTATTTTTAACTGCAACCAGTTGCGTGACAAGATGTAAAAACGTTTACGCAAAACTGCTCGATTAATCCCTTAAATAGCTAAAGGCCATCCCATGGTTCGCGGGAACCACGGGATGGCCTTATAAGCAATCGCCGACTGACCGTTATTTCATTAATTTATTCACCGTTACCAGCAATTCGTCGATGACTTCGTGCTCTCCGGACTGAATGCGCTCCACGACGCAGCTTCTCATATGTCCTTCAAGCAGCAATTTCCCTACGCTGTTCAAAGCCGACTGGATCGCCGCGATCTGATTGAGCACATCGTCGCAATACGTATCCCGCTCGATCATGCCCTTGACGCCGCGGATCTGGCCTTCCACCCGGTTGAGGCGGGATATCAGGTTGCGCTTCATCTGATCCGAATGATGGCTCTTTCGTTCGCTGTCCGCAGAGCAGCAAGCCTCGCCGGTTTCGTTCCTGTCCATTTCCTCATGGTTCGCCACAGCTTATCACCTCGCACCCTTTACTATATAGTACCCCTGCAGGGTATGTCAAACTTCCGCTTTATAAGAATGCCGCTCTGTCCGCTATACCTTTGACCGGTTTTCCGGTCCGCCCGAATCCATTATAAAGGTGCGATTGCCGATGCCGAAACCTTCTACGCTCGTGCATGGCCTCATTCGGCATCGGGACCGGGCGCTGAACGTTCCGCCGCAACGGTTTCGCTGCAAGCTGCTGGAGCATTTTCGGACAGCCGAGCCGGTGATGCAGGTTTATAAGAGCGTCGATCCGGCTTCAGTTTCCTTACGCCGTCGACCTCAATCTTCAGTTACTGCGGCCCGCAACCGGATGCGGCACATACAGCTTTTCCAGCAAGGCGATTTCTTCCTGCGTGAACCGGCACAATTTCTAATGGTCATAAGCAGCGCTTAGCGGCCAGTTTGAGCAGTTTTGGAATTACAACGGTCATGAGATACTCTTAGCGAGGGAATTCAGCATTTTTTCGTTTCGAGGTTGCTTCTAAGGATCTCTGGTGTCCCTTAAAAGCTTGAATCGTCAATATTCAGCTTCTAAGGATCGCCGATGACCGTTAGAAGCTAACGGCCACACCGCGAGCTACAAATAAAAAAGCACTTGCAGCGCAATGCGAGTGCCTTATACCTTAAACCTTATACCTGAGCCGATCCATTTAAACTCAGACGAGATACTCAGCCATAATCCGCTCGATTTCGAATGGCGTGACGCCTTTATCCTCCGCAAATACCGAATCGGCCTGTTCCGCCCGTTCGACCAGTTCCCCTCTCGCCTTCGCATGGAGCATAAACAAATCGTACAGATGCGGCTTTCGCAAGGCCGTCATCGCCTTCCCTATCAGGGCCATCCCTTTCCGGTTTCCCTCAACATTGTTGCAGTAATCGGGATGCTTGGCCAGCGACAGATCGGTCCAGATGACCGTCCGTTCCACCAAATCCAGAATGACGGGTATCGCGATTTGCATATCGGCCGCGACGTCGATTTTGTTCGCCACCGTCGAAGGCTCGAAAATTTCGCCGGAGGCCGGCTTCTTGCGCATCATCCAGCCTGTAAAACATTCCGGCAAGTCGCAATATGGCTGCTGCGTATACGAATGCAGCGATGCGACCACGTACCGTCCGCCGTAATCCACAATGGAAGGGATATGAAGGTCGATAAATTCGCATGCGCCGCGGGGCGCCGTTACGATATCGCCGCTATGGGCGGCCCGGTACTTCGACGACCGCAGGTTCGTATACGAAATATGCTCCACATACTGCCAGTTCCGATCATACATGACCGCGGACAAATCGATGTCTACGCGGCCCGTTGGTTTGTTATGGACGAGCCCCTCTTTCCACCAGGCGAAGAAGCGAATCGTATCCCCTTCCGGCATCGGCAGCCGGCTCCCCCGCACGATCGTGCGCAAAGCTTTGCTGGCTGAACGTTGAGAGAACGGGACGTTATACCGCTTCAGGCCGGCATCGATATACGTTTTCCCGAGCGGCGGCAGCGCCGCGAAGCGTTGGATCAGCGCCTGCTCGCATATTTGCACCACTTCCCTGCAATCGGCAGACGCAGATCCTGTCGCACATGACGCTGCGCAAAATGAGACCGAACCTGCAGCAATACGGGCGTCGATACCCGGCTCGCGACTTCGCCGAACGCCAGCGTTACGTATTCTTGATGTTCGGCGATGCGCAGCAGCCGGTCCAGCCTTCTCGCGAATTCGCCCGGCCGCTGCATCAGCAGGTCAAGGAGCGTCCATACATTCCGATATTGGAACGCAAGCTCCACGCTGCCGTTAAAGGTCGTGCATGGCTTCTTATTTCGCACAATATCGAATGCTTCCTTGCACCGGTCGAACCGATGCTTGTATTCCGCCGGATGCAAAATTTCACCCAGCCGAATCCAGCGCGGTTTGTAACGCAGCATGTCTTCCGCGATGGCGGGGCAACGCTCCAGCAGTTCAAGCAGCAGCCGTCTTTCGGGCCGCCTGAATTTGCGGAACCGCGCGGCGGCGGCGAGACTGACGTCGCCGTCCGACCAGGCAACGGCCAGACGGAGCACGTCGGTCGCGGTGCGAATGTACCGGCCGATCAGCGTCACGTTCGCCTTGTTATGCTTCAGCAAGGAACCGGTCACGAACGCGGCATTTTCCTTGAATGGGATTTCGGATGGAAGAAGCTCCTCCAGCTCGTCGTTGCCCGCCTGTTGAATGACGATATCGATATCTTCCTTATCGGCATCAGAGATCGAGGCGTTCGCTTCTATCAGCTGGCGGATCATAACGTTGAGCTCCGCCTTGCTCCCCAGTCCGATCGCGATCAAGTTTCCATTGTCCTGCAATGGAGGTTTGGCTGCCGCCTTATATTCGGGCATTTCCAGCGTGCCATCCGAACAGGGCGGAAGTATTACGATTGCTTCCAAGGTTCTCCGGTGTCTATTAGAAGCGGCATTGCCCTGCTGTAAGCTTCTAAAACTCCCTGATGACCGTTACAACCCGCCCCTCTTCGTTCGATAAGCCCTAACTTTTTACATCCATTTCTTTTGAAAAGCCGCAATATGCTCATACTCTTCGCTCAGCAGCCTCGACACTCTTACAAAAATTCGGGTCAGCTCCTGATAAATTTTGACGTTCTGCGGGTTCGGCGCGTAGCGGTGCGACGTGCCCGTCATTTCCGAGACCACATGAAGCGACGGGACGTCTCCTATGCTGTACAGTCCGAGAACCGCCGCCCCGAGACAAGAGCTCTCCACGCTTTCCGGCACCAGCACTTCCTGATCGAAGATGTCGGCTACCATCTGGCGCCACAGCTCCGACCGCGCAAAGCCGCCTGTCGCCTGAATTTTGGACGGCCGCCCGATCAATTCTGCAAGCGCCATGTACACCGTAAATAAGTTAAAGATGACGCCTTCGAGCACGGCGCGAATCATATGCTGCTTCTTATGATGCAGCCCGAGACCGAAAAACGACCCTCTTGCGTTGGCGTTCCACAACGGCGCGCGTTCGCCCGACAAGTACGGATGGAAGAGCAGTCCTTCCGCGCCGGGCTTGACGAGCGAAGCCGCTTCCGTCAGCACGTCGTACGGGTCTCGGCCAAGGAGCAAAGCCGTCTCCGCTTCCGGCGAACACAATTCGTTCCGCAGCCATCGGAAAATCATGCCGCCGTTGTTCACCGGCCCGCCGATCACCCACATGTCTTCGGTCAACGCATAGCAAAAAATTCTTCCTTTCGGATCGGTTACCGGCCGGTCGATTACGGTGCGAATGGCGCCGCTCGTGCCGATCGTCAAGGCGACCGTGCCGGGATCGATCGCATTCACGCCCAGGTTGGACAATACACCATCGCTGGCCCCGACGACAAACGGCACATCGGCGGGCACGTTCATCTCCGCCGCCCAATGCGCGTCGATTCCCGTCAACCGATATGTCGTCGGAACCGGCTCGGACAATCGGTCGGCCGTAACGCCTGCGACGGCCAGCGCTTCTTCGTCCCATGCCAGCCGGGACAGCGCAAACATCCCCGTTGCCGATGCGATGGAGTAATCGACGACATACCGCTTGAACAGCTTATGGAACACATATTCCTTGATCGAAACGAATTTATGCGCGCGGGCGAACAGCTCCGGCATCGCATGCTTGAGCCATAGCAGCTTGGAGAGCGGAGCCATCGGATGAAGCGGCGTTCCGGTCCGGAGATAAATTTGGTGTCCGTTCATCTCGGTTCGGATCCGCTCCGTCCACGGAGCGCTGCGGTTATCCGCCCAGGTGATGCAGCGCGTCAAAGGAATGCCCTGCGCATCGACCGCAATGACGCTGTGCATGGCGGAGCTGAAGCTTACGCACCGAATGCGGGAAGCTGCCGCCGCACCGCGACGCACGACCTCGCGGATCGTCCCGACCACCGCCCGAAAAATTTCATCCGGATCCTGCTCGGCGATGGACGGCTTTGGCGAGAACAGCGGATATTCGATGTTATGAACGGCGACGGGGCTGCCTGCGACGTCAAACAAGACAGCCTTTGTGCTCGTCGTGCCAATATCTACGCCGATTGCGTAATCCTTGCTCATCGCGCACCTCGCTTTCTCCAGCCGTTCCCCTTGGTCAATTCACTTCCGGACATCGTTCCGTCTATCAGCAACATTAAATGAAAATGTTCAGAAGCATAATTAGAACAAGCGCCACAACCGCAACAATGGTTTCCAGCGCCGTCCACGTCAACAGCGTCTCCTTGACGCTCATGCCAAAATACTCCTTGATCAGCCAGAAGCCCGAATCGTTGACATGCGACAGAATTAACGAGCCGGCTCCGGTAGCCAGCACCAGCAGCTCTGCGCTTGTTCCCGGCGTGACCGCCGCAATCGGCGCCGCAATGCCGGCAGCCGTCATCATGGAAACGGTGGCCGACCCGGTGGCGACGCGGATCATCGCCGCGATTCCCCAGCCGAGCAGAATCGGGGAGATGTGGGAGGCCGTTGCCAGTTCCGCGATATAATCGCCGATTCCCGAGTCCAGCAGCACCCGGTTGAACGCTCCGCCCGCGCCGATGACAAGCAGAATGGTGGCGGTGGGCGCAAGACAATCGTTCGAAAACTTCAACACCTTTTCGCGGCTGAGGCCGCGCAAGTAGCCGAGGCTGAAGAAGGAATAGACGGTCGCGATGAGCAGCGCCACGATCGGGTCGCCGATAAATTTGCAGATGCGGTACAAGAGACTTTCCGTATCCGTTACGAACAAATCGGCCAACGTGGCGACCAGCATCAGCAAGACGGGCACGAGAATCGTAAACACCGTATTGAAAAAACCAGGGAGCTCTTTGACGCTTTTGTTTTCCGTCAGCTGCTCCCCCATCTCCTTGGGCACTTGCTTCACAATGCGCTTTCCGATCCAGTTGCCGTACAACGGACCGGCCGCAATGGCGGTCGGAAGTCCGACGATCAGCGCATACAAGATCGTCGTGCCTACATCCGCCTCAAATATGCCGACCGCCGCCATCGCGGCCGGATGCGGCGGCACCAGTCCATGCACGACCGAAAGTCCGGCAACGAGCGGCACGCCGATCTTGATCAGCGATACGCCGGTTGACCGGGCAATGGTGAACACCAGCGGAATGAGCAGAACGAATCCGACCTGAAAAAATACGGGGATGCCGACGATAAAAGCGACAAACATCATCGCCCAATGGACGTTCCGCTCGCCGAACAAACGGATTAACGTACGGGCAATGCGCTCGGCCCCTCCGGATTCGGCCATCATTTTGCCGAGCATCGTCCCGAGGGCCAGGACGGTGGCCAGAAACCCCAACGTATTTCCCATTCCCGTCTTGATCGAGTCGATGACGCCGGGCTGGTCGCCCGTCGCCAGAAACGGCATGCCGGCGGCAAGACCGGCGCCGATGGCCGTTATGATCAACGCAACGAACGGATTCAGCTTCACGACCGTTATCAATAACAGAAGCACCACGATAGAAATCAAAACGATGGCCAATAACACTGCAATTCCTCCCGGAATAAAAGGCGTACTGATTCCTTTGGCTAATTTGACCAAATATAGCGCAATTATTCGGGCGGACTTAGAATATTTCAAACCTTATGGGGTCAAGTCCAGAATTGTGTGTAAAAACCTCGCTGAAGCTGCTTAGCTTATATGAACGACATTTGAACCTGAATTTCGAAAGTACGACTCTTTGAAAACGTGAAAAGGGCTCCGAAT
>CALAWP010000080.1 GCA_937895345.1 uncultured Paenibacillus sp.
GCGCTGAACTCCCCGGCGTACTCCCTCATACGAGCTAACGAATCTGAGAAGCGCTGAACTCCCCGACGCACTCCTTCGTACGAGCTAACGAATCTGAGAAGCGCTAAACTCCCCGGCGCACTCCCTCATACGAGCTAACGAATCTGAGAAGCGCTGAACTCCCCGGCGTACTCCCTCATACGAGCTAACGAATCTGAGAAGCGCTAAACTCCCGTTTTAAGCCCTCCCCAAATTGTAACGAACCACAGACTCGCTATTACGTCCAAAATCGCCCCGTCTCCCCGGATTTCGAGCAGATAACGCGACACAGATTCGTTACGATCCCAAATGTGTGTTTTTAGGCCGAATAAGCTCGGTCAGGTTCGTTAGGTTTAGCCGCCCCATTCCCATAAAAGTCTAACGAACCTGAGGAGCGCTAAACGCCACTGACGCACTATCGCATTACGTTCCAACGAATCTGAGGAGCGCTAAACGCCACTGACGCACTCCGCTTTACGTTCCAACGAACCTGAGGAGCGCTAAACGCCCGTTTTAAGCCCTCCCGAAATTGTAACGAACCACAGACACGCTATTGCGTCCAAAATCGCTCCGTTTCCCCGATTTTCGAGCAAATAACGCGTCCCAGATTCGTTACGATTCCAAAGGTGTGTTTTTAGGCCGAATAAGCTTGGTCAGGTTCGTTAGGTTTAGCCACTCATTCCCATAAAATTCTAACGAATCTGAGGAGCACTAAACGCCACTGACGCACTCCGCTTTACGTTCCAACGAACCTGAGGAGCGCTAACCACCCGTTTTAAGACCTCCCGAAATTGTAACGAACTACAGACACGCTATTGCGCCCAAAATCGCTCCGTTCCCCCAATTTTCGAGCAAATAACGCGTCCCAGATTCGTTACGATTCCAAAGGTGTGTTTATAGGACGAATAAGCTCGGTCAGGTTCGTTAGGTTTCCAGCCACCCCTTTACATTCTATAGAACTGCGGCAAATAATCGCGGTTCGCCTCCAGCATTTCGTCCAGCAGCGACTTGGCGACGGCGATGGATGGCACAAGCGGATGATGGGCCATCGCCTGCAGCGCAATGCCTCTGTCGCCCGTTACGGCCGCTTGAATCGTCAGCGACTCGTACATTTTGACGGCGTGCAGCAGCCCCTTCGGCGCGTCGGGCACATGCTGCGGCGGAATCGGGATCGGCCCCTGCCCCGTCACGACGCAATTCACCTCGATGCTGGCGTCTTCCGGAAGGTAATCGATGATGCCGCCGTTTCGCACGTTCAGCGTCTGAATGTCCCTTCGATCCGTGTACAGCGAATGCATCAAATTGACCGCCGCTTCGGAGTAATAAGCGCCGCCGCGCTGCTCCAGCTGCTTCGGCTTTTCCTTCAGATTGGCGTCCTTGTACAGCTCGAACAGTTCCTCCTCGACGCGGCTGACGACGTCGGCGCGCGTTTCGCCGCGGTCCATGGCCGCTTTCATCTCTTCGTACATTTTGTCCGTCATATAATAATACCGGAGATAATAGGTCGGTATCGCGCCCAGCGAATGAAGGAAATCTCCATCCCAGTCCAGAGCCGTCACGTTGGCGGCCGTATAGCTTTGGCCATTGCCGATCAGGTCAGGAAGCTTGTCTTCGCCGTTCACGTACGCCGCCGTTACCCAGTGCAGATGGTTGATGCCGTAAAATTCCGGCAGCGCCTCCCGCTCCGAAACGCCGTATGCCTTGGCCAAAAACTTCGTGAAATTGATCGGCGAATTGCAAAGTCCGACCGTCTTCACCTTGCTGTGCTTCAGCACCGCCTCCGTCACGATGCCCGCCGGATTCGTAAAATTAAGCATCCAGGCGTTCGGCGCCAGCTCCTCAATATCGCGGCAAATGTCGAGAATGACCGGCACGGTGCGCAGCGCCTTCAGCATGCCGCCCGGTCCCGTCGTCTCCTGTCCGATCACGCCGTGCCTGATCGGAATATGCTCGTCGCGGCGACGGGCTTCCAGCAATCCGACCCGCATTTGCGTCGTGACGAAGTCCGCGTCCCGAATCGCTTCCCGCCGGTCGAGCGTCAGCTTGACCTCCATCGGCACGCCCGCCTTCTCGACCATCCGTTTAGCCAGCGCGCCTACAATTTCAAGCTTGCGGCGCCCTTGCTCGATATCGGCGAGCCACAGCTCACGGACCGGCATTTCGCCGAACTTGTTGATCAGCCCTTCCACAATTTCTGGCGTATAAGACGAGCCGCCGCCAATGACGGCGATTTTGAGCGGTTTTCGTTGCTGGACGTTCATAATGTTCCGTTCCTCCTTCATCTTCTATCGATATATCAGTGTTTTTGTTGATTCCTTCGGAGTTACAGCCCTAGACGTTACAGCCGTTGGCGTTACAGTCGTTGGCGTTTCAGTCGCTGGCGTTACAGTCGTAGGCGTTACAGTCGTAGGCGTTACAGCCGTTGGCGTTACAGCCGTCGTTACAGCCGTCGTTACAGCCGTAGGCGTCTCAGTGCCGCGTCCGTTTCCTTGTCAATGGCCAGCCCGGCGCCTTCCATCGCGCTCATGACGGCCCCGATGACGGGAGCGACCGCCAATGTAACGATGCCGGCTTTGGGCGCCGCAAGCGCCACTTCGGCGCGAATCGCGTCGATCATATGCGAAGTCGTGCCGCGCGACAAAACGCTGCCCGCCAGCACGACGTTGAAAGCGTCGTCCGTCATGCCCAGCCTGCGAATCAGCGCGTTCACGGCATTGCCATGCTCCCTGCCCGCCTCCTCCAGGATGCGCGAGGCTGCGCTATCGCCCTTGCCCGCCGCCTCAAAGACGAGCTTGGCCAGCGACGCCGGCGGTCTTTTGCCGTTATCGAGCGCATCGTCGTACATGTCCTTCACGGAATCGTATCCAAGCGCCCGCGGCACCAGTTCCGCCAGCAGCGACGGCTTCTCCCGGCCTTCCCAGCTGCGGATCGCGGTCCGGAACGCATGGACGGCAAGGTCTGTCCCGGAGCCTTGACCGTCGCCGAACAGATAACCGAAGCCGCCGTATTGCAGCTCTTCGCCCTTCGCATTGCGTGCGGCTGCGTTAAAGCCGGTTCCGCTAATGATGACGGCTCCGCTGGGCTGGTAGGTACCTGCCCGCATCGCAATCATCGTATCGCAGGCAATCTCGTAACGGCTGTAGCCGAGCGAAGCGATCATCGGGCGCAAAATGCGGTAATCCGGCTCGCGGTCGGCTCCCGCCAGTCCAAAATAGGCATAATGAACCTGCTCTTTCGTTGCGCCGGCTTCCTTCAGCGCTTCGTCACATGCCTGCTCGATGCTCGCCCGCGCCTCCCGGCCGGCGGTCTGATGATTTCCGTTGCCGCCCCGGCCGCGGCCCAGCACATTTCCTTTGTCGTCGACGAGCAGCGCATCCGTTTTGCTGCCGCCCGCATCTATGCCAAGAAACAATATCGTATCCACGCTCCTTCCCGTTTAACCGACTTTCTTTTTTTAGAGTAAACGAAAGAAACATCGACCCGCTACTGCAATGGGACGATGTTCCGATACAATCTTCTTGATTTTGGGAGCGGCTACCTCTGCCTGAGCTCCGACGGCTTCTTGCCGATATGCTGCCTGAACAGCCGGTTGAAATTGGACAAATTGCGGAAGCCGCAGGCGGCTGCGATTTCAATCATTTTACGATCCGTCGTTTCCAGGAGCTCGACCGCGCGCGACAGCCGCAGCTGGATTAAATAATCCATCGGCGACGTTCCGACCACCTGCGCAAACAAGGCGCTGAACCGCGACGGACTGAGGTGTGCCCGCTCCGCCAGCTCCTTCAGCGTCCAGGGCCGGTCGAGCTGATTTTCCATCGTACGCAAAACGTCCCGCACCGTCTCCACGCTTCCGGCGCGTACCGTCCGCCTCCCTTCGCCCTTGGCGAAATAACGGTTTACCAGCGACAAAAACCGGACTAGCTGCGCCCTCACGACCGCTTCGTAATGCGGCTCCTTGCGCCCGTATTCCTCGGCCATTTCCTCCAGCGCTTCTCTCAGCTTCGCAAGCGGCTCCGGATTACGATCCAGCCTGTTGCCGAACCTCGTCCCCATTTCGCGGAACGGGGCCAGCAGCTCGGTATCGTATCGCTGCTCCAGCGCCAAATAACCGGGATCGAACATGACAACGCCCATTAAGAGATCCTCCGTTTCGAAAGCCCGGTGAAGATCATTCGAATTGATGAGCAGGATGTCCCCTTGCCGAAAGTCGTACCGGCTGCCGTTGATCAAATAATAACCGCGGCCTCGCAAAATGACGTTGATTTCCAGCGCCGCATGCCAATGCAGCCTTTGAAAAGCGGGGGTAACGCCCGCCGTTTGGGAGATGATGACCGGAAACGTTGACGGCAGCGGAATCTGGTCCTTTAAGACGACTTCAGACGGCTTGAGCTTTGGCTTCACGACGAATCCCCTCCGGCTGGTATTGCGGATATCGTCATTATAGCAAACGGTGCATTGTCGCCATAGATCTGGATGCCTCGTACGGCGATTTTCAACTATACGAGATTTTCAACTATACGAGATTTTTGACAATACGAGATTTTCAATAATATGAGTTTTCAACAATATGAGATTTTCAATAATACGAGATTAGAGTCCTTCATATTTTCTTAGCCGGACATCGACCCTGGCAATTGAAATCTCAGCAGCGGCCGAATTTCGGCTTGTCCATGCCGAACTTGGCGGTTGGCGGCATGGCAGCAGGCGGTATGGCAGCAGGCGGTATGGCAATAGACAGCTTAGCGGCTGGTGGATTGGCGTCTGGCGGATTGGCGATACACTGCTTAGTGACAGGCGGATTGGCGGCTGGTGGATTGGCGGCAAACGGGCGATACACAGCATGGCGACGACGGGTTGGCAGCTGGCGGTATGACGGATACACAGCTTGGCGACGACGGATTGGCTTAACAGGTTCGTTCCCATTTGACAGGCGTACCGCAGATTAATGAAACTGCCGCGGTGGTTGAAGTATAATTGCAGATCCGTTTACGAAAAAATAGAGCCTTTGACATAATGCCGGAAGCATTGTGCCAAAGACTCTCTTTAATACTTTATTCCCATTCGATCGTCGCCGGAGGCTTCGACGTAATGTCGTAAACGACGCGGTTGACGTTGTCCACTTCGTTGACGATGCGAACCGAAATTTTCTCCAGTACGTCCCACGGAATGCGGGCCCAGTCCGCGGTCATGCCGTCGATGGACGTTACCGCGCGGATGCCGACGGTGTAGGAATACGTCCGGGCGTCTCCCATAACGCCGACGCTCTTCATGTTCGGCAGCGCGGTGAAATATTGCCAAATCTCGCGATCCAGACCGGCTTTGGCGATTTCGTCGCGCAGGATAGCGTCCGATTCATGGACAATTGCCAGCTTCTCCTCGGTTACTTCGCCCAAAACGCGAATCGCAAGTCCCGGACCAGGGAACGGCTGACGCCATACGATGGCTTCCGGCAGTCCGCACTCTTCGCCGACTTTGCGCACTTCGTCCTTGAACAGAGCTTTCAAAGGCTCGACGAGCTCGAATTTCATGTCTTCCGGCAAACCGCCGACATTGTGGTGCGACTTGATCGTTTGTGCCGTGGCCGTGCCGCTTTCCACGATGTCGGTGTACAGCGTGCCTTGCGCCAGGAAGGCGAAGTCGTCCAGCTTGTCCGATTCTTCCTGGAACACGTAAATGAACTCGTTGCCGATAATTTTACGTTTTTGCTCGGGGTCGTCCACGCCTTTCAGCTTGCCGAGGAAACGTTCCCTTGCATCGATCTTCAGCACCTTCATATCGAACTTGCCGACGAACGTCTCCATGACGCTTTCCGCTTCGCCTTTGCGCAGCAGGCCGTGGTCGATGAACATACACGTCAGCTGATCGCCGATCGCTTTGTGCAGCAGAATGGCCACAACGGACGAATCGACTCCGCCGGACAGGGCGCAGAGCACCTTTTTGTTGCCGACTTGCTGACGAATTTCCTGAATCGTATCTTCAATAAACGACTCCATCGTCCAGGAGCCTTCGCATTCGCAAATGTTATACAGGAAGTTGCGGATCATTTCGTTGCCGTATACGGAATGGCGAACCTCCGGATGGAATTGCACCGCAAACAGCTTGCGGACCGGATCGCTCATGCCGGCGATCGGCGCATGCTCCGTGCTGGCGTCGACGCGGAATCCCGCAGGCGGCTCAATGACCAGATCGCTGTGGCTCATCCATACCGTTTGCACTCGTTCGAGACCTTTGATCAGATGGCTTTCTTCCTTGAATTCCACTTCAGCCTTGCCGTACTCGCGCTTGCCTGCGCGCTCTACCTTGCCGTTCAGCTGATGCGACATCATTTGCATGCCGTAGCAGATGCCGAGAATCGGCACGCCAAGCTCGTACACTCCAGGATCGACGAGCGGCGAATTTTCCTCGTACACGCTGGCCGGTCCTCCCGAGAACACGATGCCCTTCGGCGCAAGCTCCCGGATCCGTTCCACCGGCGTATTGAACGGCAACAGCTCGCTGTAAACGCCCAAATCGCGAATACGGCGAGCTATCAGCTGGTTGTATTGTCCTCCGAAATCGAGAACAACGATTATTTCGTTATGCTTTGTCATGTCCGAGCCTCCCTCAATTCATGTAGTCATTATATATAAGCAGGTTTGAGGGAGTCAAGGCGAGAAAACTTATCCTGCCGGCAGGCCGCCGCACCGACAGAACGGCCGAACGCCGCCGGGTTCGCGGACGCGATCTGTGCGCCCGAGTGCAAGGTCGCGGACGTACTTGCGAAACGGCCGCGCGGCGGTTTCGCCGTCTGTAAGGTCGCGGATGAACTTGCACGCGGGCCGCGCGGCGATTTCGCCATCTGTAAGGTCGCGGATGAACTTGCACGCGGGCCGCGCGGCGATTTCGCCGTCTG
>CALAWP010000081.1 GCA_937895345.1 uncultured Paenibacillus sp.
GCGTACCCGATTGTCCATAATACGGGCTGGCTGGATGCGACCCAACAAGGAGAAGCCGTCCGTTTTCTATTTCGCAACCGACAGGTGCCGCGCGGTCATGAAAACTCACTGTTTATGCAGCAAGTGCGGACATTGGCGCAGGCGCTCATCAACAACGTCGGACTGAACAAGCCTCTTTTCGGCGGGAAGGAGGACGATGACCGATGATGTTCGCGCTGAACGCTATGATTCTGGCGGGCATCCTTATTGCGATCGGCGTCTTGTTCTATTTGCGCATGAGCCGCCGCTTGCCGGAGCAGCCGGACGAAAAACCGGTCTACACGCTGGAAGCGATGACCGCGTTCGTGAAAGAGGCGCTGCACGAGATGACGAGCAGCAACCTGATCGACTTCGGCTTGTCGGAAGAAGAATACCGCCGTCGCAAAAACAAGCGCGCAGAACTCAAGAAAGCGCTGCGGGGCTGCACGTCCGGAGATTTGCGGGACAAGGCGTATGTGAAGCAGGTCATCGCCGATTTGCTTGAGCAGCGCTACCGTTTGGACGACAATAACCTGAATCGGCTTCTGCCGTTTGACGACCCGCAGGCGCTCTCGCCACAAGATCAGTTTGATATCCTGCTCTTTCTTTTTAAGAAACAACATCGTTTGAAAGCGCTGGACGAGCTGATCCGAAAATACGAACTGGACCGCCCCAAACGGAGCATGGAAGACGAAGAAACCGAGTCATATCGGATTACCGCCGACGAAATCCGCGACATTTACAAGCAGGAAGCGCGCAAGCTGTCTGCCGAGGACAAAACCCAGATCGTTGTGCAGCGGATCTACCAGCAGTACAAAGGGTTTAGCGTCATCGACGAAATCCGCGACATGAAAATCGACGGCGTATCGGGCGGCGTCTCCGGCATCCCGCCCTCGATGTGGGAAGGCGAATGGAGCCTGGAGGAAGAAGCGCTGCTGCGCGAGGTGCCAAGGTCGCATGACAGCGTGTGGCTGTTTTATAAAGGGAAATCCATTCATTTGAGCTTCCTGTCCTTCGGCTCGGAGCAAGAACTGAGGCGCGTGTGCCAGAACGTGTACAAACATAATTTTCCCGGCCAATTGTCCGAGGCGAACGGCTTTAAGGTGAACGAAATGGCCGATGGCTCCCGCGTCGTCGTGCTGCGCCCCCGGTTCAGCGAATCGTGGGCTTTTTTTGTGCGCAAATTCGATGTGCAAAACGCAGCGCTGGAACAATTGATTCAGGACGACAATGCGGAGTTGCCCATCGGGCTGATCCGATATCTGGTCATGGGCGAGCGCATTACGGCCATCACCGGTGCGCAGGGCAGCGGCAAAACGACGCTCTTGATGGCGATGGTGCGCTACATTCCGGCCATCTTGCCGAT
>CALAWP010000082.1 GCA_937895345.1 uncultured Paenibacillus sp.
GACCGTTACATTTGCTGACTTCTGCTCTGGAGCCTCTAAGCTGCACTCATGACCGTTACATTTGCTGACTTCTGCTCTGGAGCCTCTAAGCTGCACTCATGACCGCCGCTGCAGCGGTTAAGATGTTACTATGCATGCGGAACATGGCGGTTGCGAGGCAAAAAAGTGCGCAAGCCGGGACGGGAGAGGAGACGGCAGTCCTATGTCTATTCCCCGTTTTGCTATACTATAATAGATTAATGGGCTCGCTAGGCGGGACCGATATTATACATAACGAATGCCAGCCTTGTTATATCTCTCTCGAATCGGGCAAAGCTGATAGAAAGGCTTTCTCATTACGCGCTTGACGAGACGCCGGTTCAGAAGCCGGCAGAGCTCTAAGGCGCCGCGAAGGGATGAAACAGGGATGAAACAAATTTTATTAATTACGGACGGCTGCTCCAATGTGGGCATTAGCCCGGTAGTGGCGGCCGCGCATGCGAAGTCGGAAGGCATAACGGTCAATGTGGTCGGCGTGCTGGACCGCGGCGATGTCGGGGAACTGGGCGCGACGGAAATCGATGAAATCGCGCGCGCCGGCGGCGGTCTCAGCCGCATGGTCACCACGAGGCAGCTGTCGCAGACGGTGCAAATGATGACGCGCAAAACGGTGGTGCAGACGATTCAGCTGGCCGTGCAAAAAGAGCTGAAGCAGGTTTTGGGCAACGGTTCGATTGAAGCGCTTCCGCCGGAGCAGCGGGGCGAGGTTGTGCGCGTTATGGACGATTTGAGCGAGACGAGCGGGCTTCAAGTGGCGCTGCTGATCGACGCCAGCGCAAGCATGAAGCCGAAGCTGGCTTCCGTCGAAGAAGCGATTCACGATTTGATGCTCAGTCTGCAGGCGCGGCAAGGCAAAAGCGAAATATCGGTGTTTCATTTTCCGGGGTCCCGGCATGGGGACGATTGCGTTATGGATCTGGGCTGGACCGACCGGCTGCAGGGGGTTCAGTCGATCTTTCCGAAGCTGCCGATGAGCGGCACGACGCCGACCGGCCCTGCCATGATGCGAGTGATCGATTACTGCCGGCAAGGGGACGAGAGCGGAAGGAACCGGTACGAAACGGATGGGATGATGGGTGACTACGTCGTTTAAGCTGGAGCTGCGGCGCGGGATGGTCGTAACCGGCAAGTGGAAGCAGAGCAAATACCGGATCGAGCGGGCGCTTGGAGAAGGGGCCAATGGCAAGGTTTATCTCGCGCAGTCCGATAAGGGCTGGCTTGCGTTGAAGGTAGGCTCCGATGCCGTCGACCTGCAATCCGAGATTAACGCCCTCCGAATGATGGGCAAGCAAAAGGGGCAGGCGGAGGAGCAGTTTCTGTTCGATGTGGACGATTTGCGCGGACCGGACGGCCGCGAATATCCCTTTTATACGATGAAATACGTCCGGGGCTCGACGCTGGCGGAATATTTGCGGCAATACGGGATGGAGTGGTTTCCGCTGGTTGCGCTGAACCTGCTCAGGAAGCTGGCCAAGCTGCATACGGCGGGCTGGGCGTTCGGCGACTTGAAGGTCGAGAACGTCATGGTGTCGGATTACGGCTATGTGGAGCTGGTCGATTACGGCGGGGCTACGGCGTTCGGCAAAAGCATCCGGCAGTTTACCGAAATCTACGACAGAGGATATTGGAACGAGGGGGCACGTTCCTCCGATCCGGGGTACGATTTGTTTTCGTTCGGGGTGCTGTGCATTCAGCTTCACGAACCGAAGAAGCTGCAGTCGCTGACGAAGGAGCTGCTGCCGCAAAACCGTTCCGCGGCCGAACTGCTTGCCGTCGCCGAAGGCTGTCCCGGCTTGAAGCCTGTGACCGGCTGGCTTCGGGCGGCGTTCTCGAATGAATATCGCGATGCCGCCGAAGCGGCGGAGGCTTGGCGGACGTTGATGCACAAGCGTCCCGGGAAGCGGGGCTCCGCAGTGCCGGGCTGGCTGAAGGGGCTGGCGGTGACGTCGGGGCTGCTGCTTGCGGCTTCAATCGTCTGGTTTCTGGCCGCCGACTTGATGTAGGCCGCGTTCCTTCCAGGGGGATAAATGCCGGACAGCGAGATAGGACAGACAAGCACGACAGGGGGATATCGCATTGAATGTAAGGCAAGAGCTGCTCAAGGAAGCGGCCGAACGCGGGCTATGGAGCAAAGGAGACATCATGGTCGTTGCGGTGTCCGGCGGTCCCGATTCGATGGCGCTGCTTCATCTGCTGCATTCGCTGTCGGACGAGCAGGGGCTGAAGCTGGTCGCGGCTCATGCGGACCACGGCTTCCGGGGCGAAGAATCCGCTTCGGAGCTGCGCTTCGTGGCGGAATATGCCCAGCGGCTGGGCGTCCCTTGCGAGTCGGTCACGCTCGATATGCCGGCTTATATAGAAGAAACGCGGATGAACGCGCAGGCGGCGGCTCGGGAAAAGAGGTACGAGTTTCTGCACCGCACGGCCACCAAATGGGGGGCGGCGAGCATCGCGCTCGCGCATCATGCGGACGATCAGGCAGAGACAGTGCTCATGCGGCTGCTGCGGGGAACCGGCCTGACCGGCTTGGCGGGCATGCAAAGCATACGCCGCGAAAAAAATGTGCAACTTATCCGGCCGCTGCTTCGTATGAACAAGTCAGACCTCGTTGACTATTGCGAGAGTCAAGGCGTACCGTATTGCATCGACAGCAGCAACTTCAAGAGGCATTATTGGCGCAACCGGGTCAGGCTCGACGTGCTTCCTTACTTAATGCAATACAACCCTCAGCTGCCGCAGACGCTGCTCAGGCTCGCGGACGTGGCCGGGGCGGAGAACGACTGGCTGGATTCGCAAGCAAGCGAGCTGTTCGGCCGGCTGGTGCAGGCCCGCGCGGACGAGTGCCGCGTAAATTGCTCGGAGCTGACCGGGGTTCATGTCGCTTTACAAAGGAGATTGATTAAACTAATATTAAATTATCTTTCTCGGGATACGGATTTGGCGGCCTTCGAAGCGATTGAGGCGATGAGGCTTGCGGCGGCTCCGGAGGCGCCGGCGACTTGGCGGATGGATGCGGGAGACGGCATCCGTTGCGTACGGGAGTACGGGGTCATCCGATGGATTCGCATTTCGGAACGACCGGAATTCGGCGGAGCGGAGCCCTACGCCGTCGAAGTGAACGAAGAGCCGGAAGGCCGGATAATCGTGCCGGGCGGCTGGACGTTCCGGTTTCGCAGAATCGCCGCGGAAGAAGGTCCTCTTAGACCGGCTTCCCGATTCGAGGCTTGTTTCGATGCTTCCCGGCTCCAGTTCCCGCTGACGATTCGTAATCGCCGGCCGGGGGACCGTATTCAGATTTTAGGATTAAATGGTTCGAAAAAAGTGCAAGATATGTTCGTCGATGAAAAGATTCCGCCTTCCGAACGGCCGGGGTATCCGCTCTTGTTCGATGCGGAAGGCAAACTGCTGTGGATACCCGGACTGAGACGGTCCTCTCATGCCGCCGTCGAACAAGACGCCGGCGAAGCGTGGCTCGTGCAGGCCGAAAGGGAATAAGCGGCGGGGTTGGGCTCATAATCATAGGTATGGCGTAGGGGGACTCTGAAGTTGCAGAACGATATCAAGGAAGTACTATACACCGAGGAGCAGATTCAGGCTAAGGTCAAGGAGCTCGGCAAGCAGCTGAGCGCTGACTATGAGGGGCGAAATCCGCTCGTTATTTGCGTCCTCAAAGGCGCATTTATTTTTATGTCCGATTTGGTCAAGGCGATCGACGTCCCGCTTGAAATCGATTTTATGGCCGTGTCCAGCTATGGTCAATCGACCAAGTCGTCGGGCGTGGTCAAGATCATTAAAGATCTGGACGTCAGCGTAGAAGGGCGGGACGTGCTCATTGTCGAGGACATTATCGACAGCGGCCTGACGCTCAGCTACTTGATCGACGTGCTGGAGCGCCGCAACGCGAAGTCCGTCACCCTCGTCACGCTGTTTGACAAACCTTCCGGACGCACCGTGGAATTGGAGGCCGATTACAAGGGCTTTACGCTGCCCGGCGAATTCGTCGTCGGCTATGGCTTGGATTATGCGGAAAAATATCGCAATCTTCCTTACATTGGCATTTTGAAGCCTGAGGTTTACGAAAAGTAAGTCGAAATGACCGTACATGCCCGCTCCATTAGCCTCTATTGTTATGGAAAGTCATGCTATGGTAAAATATTTGAAGCGTCTGAGAGGAGGTAGGGGATGAATCGGATCATCCGAAACACAGGTTTTTATTTGATCATCTTTCTGGTTACCGTGGGGATCTACCAATATATCGTCGGCTCTGGCAATTCCGTCAAGCCGCTGACATATGATGAGTTCGTTGCGGTTATCGAAACGGATAACGTTGAGGAATTGACGGTCAAATATGACGACCAGTCGTATTATTATACGGGTAAATACAGAACGAAGCCTTCCGATGTCGACAGCGAGACGTTTACCTCGAGGGCGACGGTATACGGTGCGCAGAAGATCGAGGAGCTGGCAGAGCAGAGGCAGATTAAGTATACGGCCAAGCCGATGGATACGCCTGGCTTCTGGATGACGTTCCTGACGTCCATCATTCCGTTCATTCTCATCTTCGTGTTGTTCTTCTTCCTGATGAATCAGGCACAGGGCGGCGGCGGCAAAGTAATGAATTTCGGCAAGAGCCGCGCCCGTCTTTATAATGAAGAAAAGAAACGAGTCACGTTCGAGGACGTGGCAGGCGCGGACGAGGAGAAGCAGGAGCTTGTGGAGGTCGTCGACTTCCTGAAGGATCCGCGCAAATTCAACCTCGTCGGAGCCCGCATTCCGAAGGGCGTATTGCTTGTCGGGCCTCCGGGTACCGGTAAGACGCTGCTTGCCCGCGCCGTTGCGGGCGAAGCGGGAGTGCCGTTCTTCAGCATCTCCGGCTCCGACTTCGTTGAGATGTTCGTCGGCGTGGGCGCCTCGAGGGTGCGCGATTTGTTTGAGAACGCCAAGAAAAATGCGCCTTGCATTATCTTTATCGACGAGATCGACGCCGTCGGACGCCAGCGCGGAGCCGGCCTTGGCGGCGGACACGACGAGCGCGAGCAGACGCTCAACCAGCTCCTCGTCGAGATGGACGGCTTTGGCGCGAACGAAGGCATTATCATTGTTGCTGCGACGAACCGCGCGGATATTCTGGACCCTGCCTTGCTCCGTCCGGGACGCTTCGACCGTCAAATTACGGTAGACCGTCCGGACGTAAAGGGCCGCGAAGCGGTGTTGAAGGTGCATGCGCGCAACAAGCCGCTGACCGGCGACGTCAAGCTCGACGTCATCGCGAAGCGGACGACCGGCTTCAGCGGCGCGGATTTGGAGAACCTGCTTAACGAAGCGGCGCTCTTGGCCGCCCGCCGCAACAAGAAGGATATCAACATGCAGGATATCGACGATGCGATCGACCGCGTCATTGTCGGTACGGAGAAGAAAAGCCGCGTCATCAGCGACCGCGAGAAGCGCATTGTCGCTTATCACGAAGCGGGCCATACCATCGCGGGTTACTTCCTGGAGCATGCCGATCAGGTGCATAAGGTGACGATCATTCCGCGCGGACGCGCGGGCGGGTATGTCATTATGCTGCCGAAGGAAGACCGGATGCTCGTGACGAAGCAGGAGCTGCTGGACAAAGTGACGGGCTTGCTGGCCGGCCGCGTCGCCGAAGAAATTTATATCGGCGAGATCGGCACCGGCGCCTACAGCGACTTTAAGCAAGCGACCGGCATCGTTCGCAGCATGATCATGGAATACGGCATGAGCGACAGGCTTGGGCCGATGCAGTTCGGCAATTCGCAAGGGCAAGTGTTCCTGGGACGCGACCTGGGCCATGAACAAAATTATTCCGATGCGATCGCCTACGAGATCGACCAGGAAATGCAGTCGATCATTAACGGCTGCTACGAGCGGGCGAAGAAGCTTCTTACCGAGAAGAGCAAGGAGATGCATCTCATCGCCAACACGCTTCTGACGGAAGAAACGCTCGAGCTGGAGCAGATCAAGTCGCTGATCGAAACCGGCGAGCTTGGCGCAGGCGCAGGCTCCTCCGAAGGGACGTCAGGCGGCGGAGAAGCGAATGCGGAGCCGGCAGGCGTGCAGCCGATCGTCGACGAAATCGGCGACGTGAAGGTTCGCATTCAGCCTCGCGACGAGAATGAAGCGAAGCCGGCCGAAGGCAGCCCGGACGACGGCAAGCCGGACGGATCCGACCCGGACAAAAAAGAATAAGCCGCAAGGAAGAGGCGGTCCCCAAAGATCGGAATGATCTGGGGGCCGCCTCGTTTGTTTCCTATCGGTTTGTCGTCGGAATCGGCCCTGCGATCGAAATTCCCTGTACAAAATACGCGCGCATCCATTGACAGGGCTCCATGCCAAGTGTAAATTAATTCTTAATTAAGCGTAAACGGCTAATGCCGCATCTTGGCGGCCGCAGCTTGCGTTTAAATATAAGCGCGGTATACCGTGCAAAGTATACCTTCTTATATTTGAAATGAGATCATCCTTGTCGGTTTACACTAAGGGGAGACGACCTTTCAGGTTTGTGCTTCAATTCACAAAGTCGTCCAACCCATTTTTCACGAAAAGGTCAGTTTACGCAGCTTGGCATTTCAAGACGGAATGGGGCATCAAGAAACCCATCCCTCGTAAAGAGGAGAGGATTTATTGTGGAAGCACTGGCTCTGGAACGCAAAGCGGAGCAAAACCGCGAATTGCGGGAGCGGCTGATGCAGTTGAAGAAGGAACGCAACGCCATTATTCTGGCGCATTATTATCAGCGCGACGAAATTCAAGAGGTTGCGGATTTCCGCGGCGACTCTTTCCTGCTGGCTCAGAAGGCGGCTCAGACCGATGCGGACGTCATCGTGTTTTGCGGCGTTCACTTTATGGGCGAAAGCGCCAAAATTTTGGCGCCGAACAAGACGGTCATCATACCGGACGAGCGCGCCGGCTGTCCGATGGCGGATATGGTGAACGTGGACGGCTTGCGCAAGCTGAAGGCGCAGCATCCGAACGCCACCGTCGTAACGTATATCAATTCCTCCGCGGAGATCAAGGCGGAAACGGATATTTGCTGTACGTCGGCCAATGCGGTCAAGGTCGTCAATTCGGTGGAGGGCGACGAAGTGATCTGGGTGCCGGACAAAAACCTGGGCCACTACGTGCAGCAGCATACCGACAAGAAGATGATTATCTGGGAAGGCTACTGCAACACCCACGATATGCTGACGGTCAAGGACGTCGAAGAAATGAAAGCCAAATACCCGAACGCCCAGTTCGTCGTCCATCCGGAATGCCGTCCGGAAGTCGTGGAGCTTGGCGATTTCGTCGGCAGCACGACAGCCATTATTAAATACTGCAAGGAATCGGATGGCAAGGAGTTTATTGTCGGCACCGAGGACGGCACCGGCTACCAGCTGCGAATGGACAGTCCCGACAAGACGTTCCATTTTGCCTCGAAATATTTGGTTTGCCCCAACATGAAGGTCAACAATTTGAAGAAGCTCGTCAAATGTCTGGAGACGATGCAGCCTCAAATTTACGTTCCGCCTCAAGTAGCGGAAAAAGCCCGTTTGTCATTGGAGCGCATGCTGCAAGTGAAGTAGCATGCGCTACTCCTATGTGTGCACAGAGTTGGAGGAGCGGACGTGATCCCTAGATATTTGGTAGATGTGGAGCTGGACAAGCTTCCGGTTGTCGATAAAGACGTTATCGTAATAGGGGCCGGCATTGCCGGTCTTTTTACCGCTATAAGGGCAAGCGAAGACCATTCGGTGCTGATGATAACGAAGAAGTCGCTGCTCGACAGCAATACGCGTTATGCCCAAGGAGGCATAGCCGCGGTCATCTCGGAAGACGATTCGCCGGCTTACCACCGGCAGGATACGCTCATCGCCGGCGCCGGCCTTTGTTCGGGTGAGGCGGTCGACGTGCTGGTGCACGAAGGGCCGAAGGGCGTTCGCAACCTGATCAAGATGGGAACCCAGTTCGATCTGGAAAATGGGGAATTTGCGCTGACGAAGGAAGGCGCCCACAGCCAGCGGCGCATCTTGCACGCCAACGGCGATGCGACCGGCTACGAAATCGTGCGCGCTCTGTCGGAGACGGCGGTGGCCAACCCGAAGATCGAAGTATGGGACGACCATTTCGTTATCGATCTGGTAACGGTCGACGGGGAATGCTGCGGCGCCATTGTGCAGAAGCCGGGAGGGGAACGTTTGTTCGTTCGCGGCAAAGCGACCATTTTGTGCTCGGGCGGAGCGGGCCAGCTGTACCGTTATACGACCAATCCGGAGGTCGCCACGGGCGACGGCATTGCGATGGCTTATCGCGCCGGCGCCTACATACGCGATGTCGAATTCGTTCAATTTCATCCGACGTCTCTCTGTTATCCGGGAGCGCCGCGGTTTCTCATATCGGAAGCGGTCCGGGGCGAAGGGGCGGTTCTTCGCAACATGAAGGGCGAAAGGTTTATGGAGCGTTATCACGAGCAGCTGGAGCTGGCTCCCCGGGATATCGTCGCCCGAGCGATCGTCAGCGAAATGGAGGAGACGAAATCGACCTTCGTCTATATCGACATTACGCATGAGCCCCCTGAATTGGTCAAGCATCGTTTTCCGACGATTTACGAATACTGCTTGAAATACGGCCTCGATTTGACATCCGACTGGATACCCGTTGCGCCTGCGATGCATTATATGATGGGCGGCGTCAAGACGGATCTGAACGGAGAGACGAACATCAAGCGGCTGTTCGCTTGCGGGGAAGTATCGTCGACGGGCGTTCACGGCGCCAACCGGCTGGCGAGCAATTCGCTGTCGGAAGCGATCGTCTTCGGACGCCGCATCGTCAAGCGCATCAGCGATCTTCCGCCGCTCACGTCGCAGCCTGCCGTCGCGCCGGAGTCCGAGCGGGGCGGGGTGCCGATTCAAGCGGTTGTGGAACGGAGACTGAAGCTGCAGAAGGTGATGGTGCGTTACGTCGGCTTGAGACGAAATGAGAGCGGTCTGCTTAAAGGCTTGGAGGAGCTGAAGCGGCAGCTGCCGATCTTTCAGGCCAAGCTGACGGAGCGGGAGCAATACGAATTCGCAAATTTGCTTACTTGCGCCCTGCTGACGACGCAGGCGGCGCTGCAGCGGGAAGAGAGCCGCGGCGCGCATTACCGGGACGATTTTCCGCAGCGTGACGATGCGCAATGGCGCAAGCATACGATATTGCATCGGACATTAGGGATAACCGAGGAGCGGATTGAAGATGTTTGAATGGACGGCGGGAGGATATGACGAAGCGATGCGCCGGCAAATCCGGGAATGGCTTGCCGAAGATGTGGGCAGCGGCGATATAACGACGGAAACGACCATACCGGCCGCATCCCGATCCAAGGCGCTCATCCATGTGAAGGAAAACGGCATTGCGGCGGGAATACCTGTCGCTCGGCTCGTGTTTGAAGTGGTCGATCCTTCGATTGCGTTCAAGCCGCTCGTTCGCGACGGAGACGCGGTGGCGAAGGGGACGGTGCTGGCCGAAGCGGAGGGAAGCACGCGCAGCCTGCTGATCGGCGAACGGCTGGCGCTCAATCTGATGCAGCGTTTGTCGGGCATTGCGACGAAGACGAGAGCGTACGTAGACGCGCTGCAAGGACTTCCGGTGAGGCTGGTCGATACGCGGAAGACGACGCCCGGCCACCGGCTGCTGGAGAAATACGCCGTCCGGGTCGGCGGCGGAGCCAATCACCGGTTCGGCTTGTACGACGCGGTCATGATCAAGGACAATCATATTAAGGGAGCGGGAGGCATTCGGTCGGCGGTGGAAGCCGCCCGCCGGCAAATCCCGCATACGATGAAAATCGAGGTTGAGACGGAAAACATGGAGCAGGTGCGGGAAGCGCTCGATGCCGGCGCGGACATTATTATGCTGGACAATATGAAGCCCGAACGAATGAAAGAAGCGGTTGCGGAGATTAAGGCCCGCGCTCCTCACGTCATCGTCGAGGCATCGGGCGGCGTATCGCTGGACACGATATACGGCATCGCCTCCTGCGGCGTGGACGTCATCTCCGTCGGCGGCTTGACGTATTCCGTTCATGCGCTGGACATCAGCCTCGACTTGAACGAGAAGAAGGGAGGGGAGCCGGCATGATTCTCGTCATCGACGTCGGAAATACGAACATTGTGCTCGGCGTATATCGCGGGAAGGAGCTGCTGCATCACTGGCGGCTCAGTACGAACCGGTCCGGCACGGTGGACGAATACGGCATGAGTCTCCACAGTCTTTTTGCCTATGCGGGAATGAAGCTGGACGAAGTGGAGGGCGTTGTCATTTCGTCCGTCGTTCCGCCGCTGATGCGGACGCTGGAGCAGCTGATTACGAAGTATGTCGGCAAGACGCCGCTCGTGATCGGCCCCGGCATCAAGACAGGACTGAATATCCGGTACGAAAATCCTCGCGAGGTCGGGGCGGACCGGATCGTCAATTCCGTCGCGGGCATCGAGAAATACGGCACGCCGCTTATTGTGGTCGACTTCGGCACAGCGACGACCTTCGATTATATAGACGAACAAGGCAATTATTTGGGCGGGGCGATCGTTCCGGGCATCGGCATTTCGACGGAGGCGCTGTATCAGCGGGCGGCCAAGCTCCCGCGAATCGAGCTGGTACGGCCCAAGAGCGTCATCGGACGCAATCCGGTCACCTCGATGCAAGCGGGCATTGTGTTCGGTTACGCCGGCCAGGTGGACGGCATTGTCGGCCGGATCCGCAACGAATTCGGGGTATCGCCCCGGGTTGTGGCGACAGGAGGGCTGGCGGAGCTCATTGCCGCGGAATCGGAGACGATCGAGCTCGTCGATCCGCTGTTGACGCTGGAAGGCTTGCGGCTGATCTATGAACGCAACAAGGAGGGACATTTATGACGGAACAGCTGAAAGACATACTTGTTCGCGGTACGGCTTGGAACGGCAAGCTGCGGGTATTTGCCGCGCGTACGACAACGCTTGTGGAGGAGCTTCGCCGCAGGCACGACACGTTTCCGACCGCGACGGCGGCGCTTGGACGAACGGCGACGGTCGGCGCGATGATGGGCGCCATGCTGAAGGGTCAAGAGAAGCTGACCATTCAAGTCAAGGGCGACGGCCCGATCGGCCAAATCGTCGTGGACGCGAACGCCGAAGGCGATATTCGCGGATACGTAGATCATCCGCAAGCGCATCACGGCAGCAACGAGCAAGGCAAGCTGGATGTGGCGGGTGCGGTAGGCACGTCCGGCTATATTCACATCATCAAGGATTTGGGCTTGAAGGAGCCGTATCGCGGCAGCGTTCCGATCATTTCGGGTGAGCTGGGTGAAGATTTTACGTATTATTTTGCCGTTTCGGAGCAGACGCCTTCGGCCGTCGGAGTCGGCGTGCTTGTAGAGCCCGACAATTCCGTCCGCCATGCCGGCGGATTTATCGTGCAGGTGATGCCGGGGATGACCGACGAGGAGCTGACGCGGCTGGAGCATGCGGTTGGGGCGATGCCTCACGTCACGGCGCTGCTGGACCAGGGCGAGACGCCGGAAGGGCTGCTGCGCTGGCTCGTAGGCGACGATCTGACGCTGCACGATTCGCTGGAGCTGCGGTTCCAATGCCAATGCTCCGAAGATCGGGTGGGCCAGACGCTGATCAGCTTGGGACAATACGAGCTGGAGAAGCTGATCCAAGAGGACGGCGAGGCCGAAGTCGTCTGTCATTTCTGCAATGAAGCGTACACCTTTGACCGGGCAAAGCTGACGGAATTGCTGGAACAGGCCAAACCTAAGGCGAACGAGTAACCGGAGGCGCCGATGGGATGAAGAAATTTGAAGTGCTGCGTGCGGTCGTCGTGCTTCAGGCGCTGTGCATGATCGCTCTTACCGGCGCGGTCATGGTGAAGGTATGGCCGCTCCCGCAGCTGAGAGGCGACGAAGGGCCGGCGGTAACCCCGCCGGTCAGGTCCGAAAGCGGAGGCTCCGGCCATTCCGGCGGAGCGGTTGGCCGGATGGAGGAAGCGGCGGCGCAAATCGGCGGGCGCACGATTACGAAGGGCGAGGTTGCGGAGGAGCTGTTCCGGCAATACGGCGACAAGGTGCTGCGCGAGATGATGCTTCGGACGGCCGTCGAGCTGGAGGCCGGACGTCATGGCTTGACGGTAACTTCTGCGGAGCTTGACCGCGCTTTGGAGGAAGCGGCGGAAGGCTACGACGGCGTTGAACAATATTTGACGATCATGAAGGACCAGCTTGGCATGGATCGGGAGCAGGTGCTGGACGACCTTCGCTGCCGGCTGCTGATGGACAAGATTGCGGCGATGGAGATTCCCGTATCCGATGAGGACGTGCAAGCGTTCATGAAGGAAAATCCCGGGCAGTTCGGGCCTTCGGAGCAGCTTCATCTGCGCTGGATCGTATCCGATTCGGAGGAAGGGATCGGCGAGATTATGCGAAGGCTGGAGAACGGGGAAGACTTTGCGGAGCTGGCGCGGGCCTATTCCGTCGACGAATTTACGGCGGAACTGGGAGGCGACTTGGGAGTGATCGAAGCGGACGACCCTTATTATGCGGATGCGCTGGAAGCGACCGCCGGACTTCAGATCGGAGAGGTCGTCGGTCCGGTTCCGGCAAGCGGCGGTTACGCGGCGGTGCAGCTGCTGGGAAGAACGATGAAGGAAGGCTTGAGCGGCGTCGAGCTGGAGGAAGCGGTGCGCCGGCGGCTGGCGCTGGAGAAGGCGCCCCCCTTGGCCTTGCGCGAGGAACAGCTGCTGGCCCGTTACGGGGCCGTCGTAGTGAAATAGGGCGCAACTTCGCTATTGACAATGCAACCGTCGCATTGTTAAGATGGAGGTAGTGAAAACCAACTATTTTTGTCGGAATAAGGAGGCTTACTGTTTCATGGCGAAAATCGTACAAAGCGTAACGGAACTTATCGGAGATACACCCCTGGTTCGCTTGAACCGTCTCGTACCGGAAGACAGTGCGGAAATTTATGTCAAGCTGGAATACCAGAACCCTGGAGCCAGCGTTAAGGACCGCATTGCGGTCAGCATGATCGAAGTGGCCGAGCAAGAAGGCCGCATCAAGCCCGGCGACACGATCGTAGAGCCGACCAGCGGTAACACGGGCATCGGCCTGGCGCTCGTAGCGGCGGCCAAAGGCTATAAGGCGATTCTGGTTATGCCGGAAACGATGAGCCTGGAGCGGCGCAACCTGCTTCGCGCATACGGAGCGGAGCTTGTGCTGACGCCTGGAGCGGAAGGCATGAACGGCGCGGTTCGCAAAGCGGAAGAGCTGGTGAAGGAGAATCCTTCCTACTTCATGCCGCAGCAGTTCAAGAACCTTGCCAACGTGAAAGTGCACCGCGAAACGACCGGTCCGGAAATCGTGGAAGCGATCAATTCCCTGGACGGCAAGCTGGACGCGTTCGTAGCGGGCATCGGAACGGGCGGCACGATCTCCGGCGCGGGCGAAGTGCTGAAGCAGAACTTTAAGGACATCAAGATTTACGCGGTCGAGCCTGCGGCTTCCCCGCTTCTGTCGGGCGGCAATCCGGGCCCGCACAAAATTCAAGGCATCGGAGCCAACTTCGTGCCCGACATTCTGAACCGCGAGATTTACGACGGCGTCATTACCGTCGAGAACGAGGAAGCGTTTGAATACGCTCGCCGCGCGGCCAAGGAAGAAGGCATTCTGTGCGGCATCTCCTCCGGAGCGGCGATTTACGCGGCGCTGAAGGTTGCCAAGGAACTGGGCAAAGGCAAGCGCGTCGTCGCTGTCGTACCGAGCAACGGCGAACGTTACCTGAGCACGCCGCTGTTCAACTTCGAGAACTGATAAACCGGCGCAAGAGCCTTCCATTCTTCGGAGCGGGAGGCTCTTTTCTTTTGCCCGCGGTTTCTGTATACTAGGCGAAACAGCTGAAGCTGGTCAGCATGGAATGGATCGGGGGTTTGCGGGCCATGGTCGCGACATGGGAGCAATGGCTTCGTTGGCAAGACGAAGGACGATATACGACGCTGCCTTATTTGCTCAAGCTGCCGTTCCGGGTGGAGGACGGCATCGCTTCCTGGGAAGAGGTATGGCAGGACGCTTCGCCTTACTCCTTTATATTGGAGAGCGGCAAGACGGGACGGTTCACTTACTTGGGTCTTCACCCGGAAAGCGTCATTAGCGGCAAAGGGCTGAAGGCGGAAAGCGTCGATTTCGGTCAGATGGACGAGCAATCCGCAGGCAAGCGGAGATGGAGCGGCAAGCCCCTCGACATCGTTCGCGAATGGATGAGTCCGTGGACCGGGCCGAGACTGGACGACGGTCCCAAATGGCTGGGCGGCTGCGCGGGATATTGGGGTTACGACATCGTGCGTACGATCGAACGACTGCCGGAGCTGGCCGCCGACGACATCGGCTTGCCCGATTATTTATTTATGCGGATGAACGAACTGTGGATTATGGATCATGCGGATCAGGCCGTTTATTGCGTCGTTCACAGTCCGGTGCCGGCCGGCGCTTCCCCGGAGGAGCTTCGCGCCGTTTACGAACGGGCCGCGGCCAGAGCCGAAGGCATGGCCGATTATTGGCTCACCTGGTTCGAGAATGTCAAGGCGCGGGATAAGGCGATGGAGCGGAGAACGCGCAGGAGCGGGCTGATGGAGCGGGAGACGCTCCATATCGACGTGGAGTCTGTCGAAGGCATCACGTCCCCTTTTGCCAAGGAAGCCTATATGGAAGCCGTTCGTTCCATCCAACGTTATATTGGGCAAGGCGACGTGTTTCAGGTCAATTTGTCGCGGCGGCAAAGCCGCGCTTCGAATACGCCTCCGGAGGAGCTGTACGAATGGCTGAGACTGTTCAACCCGTCTCCTTATATGGGGTTTTTGCGGTGTCCGGAGTTTCAGCTTGTCTCCGCCTCGCCCGAGCTGCTGGTCGAGCTTCGCAACGGGAAGCTCGCGACCCGGCCGATCGCCGGCACGAGAAGGCGCGGACGCACGGAGGAAGAGGACCGGCGGTTTGCCGAGGAGCTTCTGACGAATGAAAAGGAGCGGGCGGAGCATATTATGCTGGTTGACCTCGAGCGCAACGACCTCGGGCGGATATCGGCTTACGGGACGGTCAAGGTGAAGGAACTGATGGTGATCGAGCGGTACTCGCACGTGATGCATCTCGTTTCCCAGGTGGAAGGCGAGCTGGCCGAAGGCAAAGACGCCTACGACGTCATTGCGGCGGCCTTTCCCGGCGGTACGATTACGGGCGCTCCCAAGGTGCGGACGATGGAAATCATCGAGGAGCTGGAGCCCGTGCGCCGCGGACCTTATACAGGCTCCATGGGGTGGATTGACTACAACGGCGATATGGAATTTAATATTATTATCCGAACGATGGCGGTAGAGAACGGCGTCGTTCACATACAGGCCGGTGCGGGCATCGTGATCGATTCCGATCCGGAACGGGAATATTACGAATCGCTCAATAAGGCCAAGGCGCTCTGGAAAGCGATCCAGTGCAGCGAACGGCTGGCCCGGGCGGAGCGTAATCCAGGAATAGAGGAGGACGCGGGAATATGATACTCGTCATCGACAACTACGACTCGTTTACGTACAATCTGGTGCAATATTTGGGCGAGCTGGGGGAAGAAATCGTCGTCAAGCGCAATGACGAGATCGATCTCGCCGGCATCGAGGAGCTTGCGCCCGACCATATCCTTATATCGCCGGGGCCCTGCTCGCCGAACGAAGCGGGCATCAGCCTGGAGCTGATCGACCGGTTTAAAGGGGAAATTCCGATTTTCGGCGTATGCTTGGGCCATCAATCGATCGGACAAGCGTTCGGCGGCGAAGTGGTGCGCGCGGAGAAGCTGATGCACGGCAAGACGTCTCCGATTGTGCACGACGGGAAAACGATCTTCGAAGGGCTGGAATCTCCGTTTACCGCCACGCGCTACCATTCGCTCATCGTGCGCCGGGAGTCGCTGCCCGACTGTCTTGAAATCAGCGCGGAAACGGCGGAAGGCGAAATTATGGGTCTGCGCCATAAGGAATATGCGATCGAAGGCGTGCAATTTCACCCGGAATCGATTATTACCGATCACGGATTGACGATGCTGCGCAATTTCCTGCGCCATCGGTCCGGCAAGGTGCAGTAGCATGGGAGCCGCTTATGTCGGTTTGAACGGATCCATTGTAAAAGGAAGCGAAGCTGTGATCTCGGTTTACGATCACGGCTTTTTGTACGGAATGGGCTTGTTCGAAACGTTTCGCACCTACGGGGGCGGCAAGCCTTATTTGCTGGACCGTCATCTGGAAAGATTGGAGGACGGCTGCCGCCAGCTCGGCATCCGCTATCGGAGCGATGCGGAGGAAGTCGCCCGCTGGGTCCGCCGCCTGCTGGACGCTAACGGGCTGGAAGACGGCTACGTCCGCTTGACTGTGAGCGCGGGAGCCGGAGAGCTGGGGCTGCCCGCCGGCGATTACGAGGAGCCGGCAGCGCTGCTGATGGTGAGGGCGCTGCCGGAGCAGGACGAAGCGAGCTGGGAGCGCGGGCGCGAGCTTCGGCTGCTGAGAACGCGGCGCAATACGCCGGAAGGTCCCGTCCGCTACAAGTCGCTCCATTATATGAACAATATTATCGCGAAGCGGGAATTGGGAGAAGCCATGTCCGCTCCGCATGGCCGCGTCGGCGGTACGACGTCCTCAGGACGTTCGGGAGTTTCGAAGACGCCTGGGGCTGCATCGGCACCGGCATTGGCCGCGTCCCCCATCGGGGCGGAAGGACTGATGCTCAGCGAAGGCGGGTGGCTGGCCGAAGGCATTGTCAGCAATCTGTTCTGGATGTCCGGCGGCGTCGTTCGGACGCCTTCCGTCGATACCGGCATTTTGCCGGGGGTGACGCGCCGCCGGGTGCTGGAGCTGGCCGCTTTGGAGGGCTGGGCCGCGGAGGAAGGGCTGTACGAATGGACGGATTTGCTCGAGGCCGACGAAATATGGCTGACCAATTCGATTCAGGAGCTGGTTCCCGTTACGCTGTTGACAGACGTTGAGGGAAGAAGAACGACCGTCGGCCGGGGCACGGCCGGACCCGCGGTCCGCCGCCTTCTCGACGCATACCGCGAGGATACGAAGAAGTAGGGCATACTGGCTAATAATGAAACGATAAGAAGGAGAGCGGAACTGGATGGATCGGCCGACATATTGGAATCGAACCTACGATTTGGGAGAAGGCGTTCGGCTCGAGCTGGGAAAGCGAACGCTGATTATGGGCATTTTGAACGCGACGCCGGATTCGTTTTCGGACGGGGGACGCTACATGGACATAGATGCCGCGGTCGCCCATGCCAGGGAGATGGCGGACCAGGGCGCGGACATTCTGGATATCGGCGGCGAATCGACCCGTCCGGGCTTCGAGCCCGTGCCGCTGGAGGAGGAGCTGCGCCGCGTCGTTCCCGTCGTGGCGGCGCTGCGCCAAGCGTTGCCGCACATTCCGCTGTCGATCGACACGTACAAGGCGGAGACGGCGCGGCAGGCGCTTGAAGCGGGAGCGCATATCATCAACGATATATGGGGGTTGAAGGGCGATCCCAATATGGCTGGGGTAGCCGCCGAATACGGCTGCCCGGTCATCGTCAGCCATAATCGGCATGAGCGGAACTACAACGATCTCGTTCCGGAAGTGATCGACGATCTGCAGAGCAGCGTCGCCATCGCCCGGCGCGCCGGCGTTTCGGGCGACAATATTTGGCTGGATCCGGGCATCGGGTTCGCCAAAACTTACGAGGACAATGTAGAGCTGATGGGGCGCTTGTCCGAACTGACGGCGCTTGGTTTTCCCGTGCTGCTGGGAACGTCGCGCAAACGGTTTATTCGGCAGACGCTCGATCTGCCGGTGGACGACTTGGCTGAAGGAACGGCGGCAACCGTCGTCCTGGGCATCGCGCAGGGCTGCCAGATTGTGCGCGTGCACGACGTCCGCCATATGAAGCGGACGGCGATGATGACCGACGCGATCCTGTATCGCGCTTGAGGAGTGGACCTTATAATGGATAAAATGATCGTTCAAGGCATGAGGTTTTACGGCTACCACGGCGTATTTCCGGAAGAGAACAAGCTGGGACAGCAATTTATCGTCGATCTGGAGCTGGCGCTGGATTTGGAGCAGGCGGCGGTTGCGGACGATTTGGACAGCACGGTCAATTACGCCGAGCTGTATGCGCTTGTTAAATCGATTACGGAAGGCAAGCCGTTCAAGCTGATCGAAGCTCTGGCCGGCGGCATTGCATCGGAGGTGCTGCAAGCTTATACTAGGGTCAATGAAGTTGCGGTTCGCGTAACGAAGCCGCATCCCCCATTCGACGTGCATTTTGACGGGGTGACGGTGGAGCTGCGCAGAAAGCGGGCCAGCCATGGCTGACCGGCTGGAGGCTTATATCGCATTGGGATCGAATATGGGCGACCGGGAGGAGCATTTGCTTCAGGCCATCCGGCAGGTCGACGCCCATCCGCAGATTGAGGTTGTCCGGGTCTCCGCCATCTACGAAACCGATCCCGTCGGTTATACCGAGCAAGCACCTTTCCTGAACATGGCGATGGCCGTCGCGACCGAGCTTCCCCCGCTGGACCTGCTGCGGGAACAGCTGGATATCGAGCGCAGGCTCGGGAGAATTCGACATGAACGTTGGGGACCAAGAACCATTGACCTCGATCTTCTGCTGTACGATAATGTCAGAATGGAACACGAGGAACTGACGCTGCCGCATCCGCGCATGTTGGAGCGGTCGTTCGTGCTTGTTCCGCTGCATGATGTGATTAGCGGATCGCATCCGCTGCATGAGCAGGTTGCGAGAACGTCTGTCGCGGCGCTTCAGGCAGGAAAGGAAGGCATCACGCTATGGAAAACGATCAATTGGCGCAGCGCGTCAGAGCCTTCAGGAAGCTGAAAGGCTACACTCAGCAAGAGCTGGCCAAGGAACTGGGCGTATCGGTGGCGGTACTGGGCTCGCTGGAGCGGGGCACCCGCCGGAACGACCCGAAGCTGTTGAATCTTATCGCCCAAACGCTGGGCATCAGCTATGAAGAATTAATGTCGATTAAGGAGGAGTAAGGACGGCATGCTGAAAATCGGAGACATCGAGATGAAGAACAGAGTGGTGCTTGCGCCGATGGCAGGCGTGTGCAACCCGGCTTTTCGCTTAATTGCCAAAGAATTCGGAACGGGACTCGTATGCGCCGAAATGGTAAGCGACAAGGCCATTTTGCACGGCAACAAGCGTACGATGGAGATGCTGTACGTGGACGAGAGGGAAAAGCCGCTCAGTCTCCAAATTTTTGGAGGCGACCGCGAATCGCTGGTCGAGGCGGCCAAAGTCGTAGACAAACAAACGAACGCGGATATAATCGATATCAACATGGGCTGTCCCGTCCCGAAGGTGACCAAATGCGACGCCGGGGCGAGATGGCTGCTTGATCCGAATAAAATATATGAGATGGTGTCCGCGGTTGTGGACGCCGTCGACAAACCCGTTACGGTTAAGATGCGCATCGGCTGGGATGACGAGCACATCTATGCCGTCGAGAACGCGCAGGCGGTGGAACGCGCCGGGGGCAAAGCCGTAAGCGTGCACGGCCGCACCCGCGAGCAGCTGTATACCGGCAAGGCCAATTGGGACATTATAAAGGAAGTCAAAGAAGCGGTTTCCATTCCGGTGATCGGCAACGGGGACGTGTTTTCCCCCGAGGACGCCCGCAGAATGCTGGAGCAAACCGGTGTCGACGGCGTGATGATCGGAAGGGGAGCGCTCGGCAATCCATGGATGCTTTATCGTACCATCCAGTACTTGACGACGGGCGAGCTTCTGGGCGACCCGACGCCGCGCGAACGGATGGAAGTGGCCATTCTTCATATGGACCGTTTGATCGCGCTTCGGAGCGAGTCGGTGGCCGTCAGGGAAATGCGCAAGCATTTGGCCTGGTATTTGAAGGGGCTTCCCGGTGCGGCTCGCGTCAAGGACGTCATTATGGAAGAAACGTCCCGCGACCGCCTGGTCGAGGTGCTGCAGGCTTACGTTGACAATCTCGAAGCGCAGCAGGAACGAAACGGCGAGGATGCAGCACGGCAAGCCGTTCATTAATGGACATCGAACGCAAGCAAAGCGGTTATTCGACAACGATCGACGATAACCGCTTTCGAGCGTTTTGCCAGCATGCTCTGGGACTGAAACGGTTTCAATGGATCGACTGGCTTTGATTGACATTCGGGGGGTCTTGCAATATAATCGTGCAATATAATCAATCCAAACCTGCGCCCCCGTCGGCCTCGGCCATCGATTTCGGCGCGCAATATCTCGGCGGCTGTGCAGGTATGACGGGAATGCAATGCGTAATATATTAATTATCGTGAATTCATACGCCGTATGAAAATTAGTCACATGACAGGAGAATCGGAAAGATGAACGATAAGGAAATCATTCTGACTCAAGACGGACTGAAGAAGCTTGAAGAAGAACTCGAAAACCTTAAGTCGGTCAAGCGCCGCGAAGTGGCGGAAAGGATCAAGATTGCGATCGGTTACGGCGATATCAGCGAAAACTCGGAATACGAGGACGCGAAGAACGAGCAGGCTTTTATAGAAGGCCGCATCATTACGCTGGAGAAGATGCTTCGCAACGCGCGCATCATCAATAACGACGAGATCGACGTCGATACGGTAAGCATCGGTTCGATCGTGGCGGTGGAGGATATGGAGTTCGGAGATACGATGGAATATGCAATTGTCGGCACCGCGGAATCCGACCCTCTGCAGAACAAAATTTCGAACGAAAGTCCTGTCGGCAAGGCGATCCTGGGCAAGAAAAAAGGTGAGATCGTCGAGGTTAACGTACCCGCCGGCATTATCCAATATAAGATCGTCGATATTAAAAAGTAACTTTTCGATTGCTTAAGAAGCTTCCTTGCCGGAAGCTTTTTGATCGTATGCAGCAGGTTTAGTATAATGAGCAACAGAAGCAAGCCCGACAGAAGGAACGGTACGTTTGATCGAGGGCGCAAGGAGTGGACAATATGGAACAGGATAATCAAACGCAGGAGCTGAGCGAGCTTCTGCAAATTCGCAGAGACAAGCTGGACGAGCTTAGAGGACTGGGCATCGATCCGTTCGGCCGCAAGTTTGAACGGACGCACAGCGCCGGAGACATTTTGAAGGCCTATGAAGGGCTCAGCAAGGAAGAGCTGGAGGAAAAGAACGTTAAAGTCAGCGTTGCCGGCCGGATTATGCAGAAGCGCGGCATGGGCAAAGCAAGCTTTGCCCATATTCAGGATTTGACGGGCAGAATTCAGATTTACGCGCGCAAGGATACGGTGGAGGAAAATGAATACGCGGCGTTCGACCTGCTGGATATCGGCGACATAATCGGCGTTAACGGCGTCGTGTTCAAGACGAACACGGGCGAGGTGTCCGTCAAGGCGCTGGAAATCGCGGTGTTGACGAAATCTTTGCTGCCGCTGCCGGATAAGCATCACGGCCTGAAGGATATCGAGCTCCGCTATCGTCAGCGCTACGTGGACCTGATCGTCAACCCCGACGTGCAGCAGACGTTTATCGCCAGATCGCGAATCATTCAATCGATGCGCCGTTATTTGGATTCGCAAGGTTATCTGGAGGTAGAGACGCCGACGCTTCACGCCATCGCGGGCGGAGCGGCCGCCCGGCCGTTTATTACGCATCATAACGCTCTGGATATGCAGCTGTATATGCGCATTGCGATCGAGCTGCATTTGAAGCGCCTCATCGTCGGCGGTCTGGAGAAGGTGTACGAGATCGGGCGCGTCTATCGGAACGAGGGCATCTCGACCCGGCACAATCCGGAATTCACGATGATCGAGCTGTATGAGGCTTACGCCGACTACAAGGACATTATGTCCCTGACGGAAAATATGATCGCCCACATTGCCCGGGAGGTGCTGGGCACGACACGCATCGCGTATCAGGGGCATGAGGTCGATTTGACGCCGCAATGGCGGCGCGTCAGCATGGTCGATCTGGTCAAGGAAGTGACGGGAGTCGACTTCAGCGTTCACATGAGCGACGAAGAAGCGCATGCGCTGGCGAAGGAGCATAAAGTGCCGGTGGAGCCGCACATGACGTTCGGCCATATCGTCAACGCCTTCTTTGAGACGTTCTGCGAGGAAAAGCTGATTCAGCCTACCTTCGTCACCGGACATCCGGTCGCCATTTCGCCATTGGCGAAAAAGAATGAGGAGGACCCGCGGTTTACGGACCGGTTCGAGCTGTTTATTGTAGCCCGCGAGCATGCGAACGCCTTTACGGAGCTGAACGATCCGATCGACCAGCGGGAGCGGTTCGAAGCGCAGCTGGAGGAGAAAGAGCAAGGCAACGACGAGGCGCATGAGATGGACGACGACTTTATCCGCGCCCTGGAATACGGCATGCCGCCGACGGGAGGGCTGGGCATCGGCATCGACCGCTTGGTCATGCTGCTGACCGATTCTCCGTCCATTCGCGACGTGCTGCTGTTCCCGCATATGAGAGAGCATCGCTCTGCAGAGTAGAAGTTATGGAATGCCGTCTGGTTGCCGAACCGGGCGGCATTTTCTTTTTTTACGGGGGAGACGGATGAAAGCGCATTACTTTTGAACGATTAACGATTCGACATGATTTTACAAAAATAGCGATTGACAGCATGAGCCCCTCATAATAGACTAGGACTCGGGATATACATAATAGATTAATAGAACAGCAAGAGCAGCCCCCTAATCTCATATGCACTCATGTAAATCGCAAACCATCCGAAAGGGTGGGACGCAAAGCCAGGAGTCTAAAGCGCCGCAAGCCGGCCGCTATGATCGTCCGACTGCCATGAAACCATATTCATGGCAGTTTTTTTTGTTGCCATGAAGCTCGTCCCATTGCAGGGATAGAATATTGAAGGAGGTTATACCGTTAATGAAACGAAGCAATTGGTTGAAATCCTTGCTTGTAATCAAGCTGGCGCTGATCTTGGTCATTGGTACGGCTGGAAGCATCTATGCCGGCGGTGGCAAGGGTAAGCCGGGTAAAGGCGAGGAACCTGTCGTTTGCCAGGAAGTAACAAAGTCCTACGAATTCGGCAAGGGAAATGCAAGCAATAATACTTATGAGTTCAAGGAAAAAGGAAAGACTGCTGTATCAGTCGGGCGTTATGATGGAAAGATGAAGTTGCGCTGGTCTGCAGGCGACGGACATGTTGTTACCAAAGTAAAAGTTATTGGAGCAGTGAATGGAGAGTCAACCGTTAAGTCTTATGGCAGCGGTCAGCAATCAGATAGTGATTTAAAAGCTCCTCAAATATGGGTGCTATGGCCATTTTGGAAGGAAGACCAAGCTATTTCAAAAGTAGAGGTCACTTACAAATGCGTTCCAGCACAAGAACCTGGACCAGGTGACGATAACACTGGCGGCGGCGACGACAACACTGGCGGCGGCGACGACAACACTGGCGGCG
>CALAWP010000083.1 GCA_937895345.1 uncultured Paenibacillus sp.
ATCGACCGCCACATCGAGGTGGCCGGGAAGCTGGGCAAGCCGATCGGCCGCATCGTGCTCACCCACGCCCACAGCGACCATGTCGGCGCCTTGGACGGCCTGAAGAGCCGCATGCCGGAAGTTCCGGTCTACATTTCCGCAAGAGACGCCAAGCTTCTGGCCGGGGACAAGTCGCTGGAAGCGGGAGAGCCGCCGGCACCGATACGGGGCGGCGTGCCGAGCGGTATCCGGACGAAGCCGGACGTGTTGATCCAGGACGGCGACCGGATCGGCTCGCTTGTCGCAGTGTCCGCGCCGGGGCATACACCGGGCTCGATGGCATTCGTAGATGAGCGTTGCGGGGCGCTTATTGCCGGGGACGCCTTCCAGACGCGGGGAGGCGTGGCGCCGGCAGGCATGATGAAGCTGGTCTTTCCGTTTCCGGCGCTGGCGACGTGGGATGCCGCCCTTGGCTTAAGCAGCGCCCGCAAGCTTGCCGGACTGAAGCCTGCGCTGTTGGCGCCCGGTCACGGCGACATGCTGGAGCGTCCCGTAACGGCTATGGAGCGCGCCTTCGTCAAGGCTGAACGCAGCTGACCGTAACAACCTATTCGTACAGAAAGGACGAAAGATGATGTCGCCTCGCAAAGGACTGGATATGAACGACATTTTGTCGGCCGCGGCCGGCATCGCGGACGAGAAAGGAGCGGAACAGATTACGCTGGCCGAATTGGCCAAACGGCTAAACGTTCGGTCACCCTCCTTGTATAACCATGTGGAAAGCTTGACGGATTTGAAGGACCGGCTCATTGCATACGGATTGACGGAGCTGAACGAAAGACTGTCCATGGCTGTCGGCGGCCGCGAAGGGGAAGAAGCGCTGTACGCGGCGGCCGCCGCATACATGGCGTTTGCACGGGAGCATCCCGGGCTGTACGCGCTGACGATACGCGCGCCGCGCGAGCAGAACCGCTTGCACGCAAGTCTCGGCGAGCAGCTGGTCGCCAAGCTGCTTTCGGCGCTGCAGCCGTTCGGCTTAGAAACGGACGATGCGGTTCATGCGGTAAGAGGCTTCCGCAGTCTGCTGCACGGATTTGCTTCGCTGCAAGAACAGGGCGGCTTCGGCATGCCGGTGGACACGGATGCAAGCTTAAGCTTCGTGCTGCGATGTTATGTGCGCGGACTGCGGAACGAAGCGATTTGAAGTTGAGATGACAAGGAGGAATCCGTAATGAATGGTCAAATGAGGTTTGGAGCTCTATCTTTCTTGGTTGCGGGAATATTGCTTATCGTTTATCCGGCGCTTCGTCCCTTTTCCGACGAGTCTTCGCTGGAAGGCGCCGCGGCTTTCGCATCCGCCCCATGGATCGCGTCGCATATGGTTGCCATGGTCGCCTTCACGCTGCTGCAGCTCGGAGCGTTTGGACTTTTCCGGTCGCTGGGGGATGCTCGCTCTAAGTCGCTGCCGTACCTTGCGTTCGTGTCGAGCGTACTGGGCACCGGCATGATCCTGTCCTATTATGGAGCAGAAACCTTCGGTCTATACGCCATAGGGCAGGAAGCGATCGCGCAGCAGTCGGCGGCCTTGGTCAGCCTTGAGGCCGACGTTCGTTACGGCCCCGGCATCGTCATGTTCCTTGTCGGATTTTTGCTGCTCGGACTTTCGGCGGCGATCGTTGCCGCAGCCATTTGGAAATCGGGCCGATACCGGAAATGGAGCGGCATTCCGTTCGCTTTGGGCATGTTGCTGTATGTGCCGCAATTTTTCGTCGGGCAGCCGCTCCGTACGGCCCATGGAGCGCTCGTAGCCCTCGGCTGTGCATGGATAGCGGCACAATTATGGCGGCACAGCAGAGTCGAGCAAACGTCATAAAAGTGTCTGTACAAAAGATTGGAACTGTAGTAATATCCATATCAACCGAGAACAGAGGATCCTTTGCTTCAGCAAAGGGTCCTCCGTACGTTAGCGGAAAGTTGAAGGCAGCTTACAACATAGAAAAGAAGGTATCGATCGGAAGATGGGCAGCGCTGCGAAATCGGGTTCGCGCATGATGAAGCTTGGGATGGCGATGACGCCACGCGTTTGGAGAAACGCGAAAATCGACTTTGGGGCATCCTTGTTGTACAGCTTGTTTAACGTGGTCGTCAATCAATTTTACGTCGCCTTTGCGATTCAGCAAGGCGCTTCCAACTTTCAGGTCGGCCTGTTGGCGGCGGCGCCGGCGATCGGGCTTGTGTTTTCGCCGTTATGGGCCGCCTGGATCGAGAAAGCCGATAATCCGAAGCCTTTTGTCATTATTCCGAACGCCATTGGAAGAACGCTGCTGCTTCTTCCGGCGTTGTGGGCCAGTCCGTCCGTTTATGTCGCCACCGCTCTGGCGTTTCAGCTTCTGATGGGCATCCAGGCGCCCGCCTATGCCGCGCTCGTGTCGAGAATGTATCCTTCGGACTTGCGAGGCCGGCTGATGGGATACGTGCGGGTCGCGATGGGCGTGCTTATGATCCCGCTCGCCTATGCCGTCGGCAGCTGGGCCGAACGGTTCGGACCGTCCGGTCCGCTCATGGCGGCTTCCATTGCGGGCCTACTGTCGATCGGGCTGTTTCAATCGCTGAAGCTGCAAAAGAAGCCGGGCAAGCATAACGACGGGCAGACCGGCGGAAAGTCGGGCGCCGCGCGAACGGGCGGCAAAGCTTCGTTCAAGGAGCAATGGCAGCTGGTGCGAAGCAATCGGGTGCTGGCCGTATTTCTTGCGGCAACCACCTTCGCGGGGTTCGGCAACATGCTTGCCTCGCCGCTGTACCAAATGATTCAAGTCGACGTGCTCGCGCTCAGCAACGTGCAAATCGGATATGCGCGCGTCGCCTATTATACCGCCTTGCTGCTGACCTTCTGGATTGCCGGTCTGATGATCGACCGGTTTCCGATCAAATATACGCTTATGGCCGGAATCGGAGCCTATGCCGTTGTGCCGATGCTGTACGGCTTATGGGGAACTTATCCTGCGGCCGTTATGGGCAATGCGATCCAAGGAATCGGGGAAGCGATATGGGACATCGGCATTCTTGCCTTCGTCTTCCGTCTTGTGCCCGGTCGGGAGGCGATGGTGTTCGGCATTCATTTGATGCTGTTCGGACTGCGCGGCACGCTCGGGCCGATTCTCGGCGCGTCGCTTGCCTCCAGCGTACCGTTAAGCGCTCTGCTGACGGCTGCCTCGTTGTGCGGCTGGATCGGGACGCTGCTGTTCGTATGGGGCAACCGGGGGAACAGGCACGCCAATCAGGCCGGCTTGCAAGCATGACCGGCCTGATTCAGTTTATTTATGGGATCAATATAAAGAAATCGTTAACGAATCCCGTTCGTGCAGCGAATGCAGCGTAGCCTCGCTGCCGACAATTTCGACGCTGATCAGCGACGATAGGCACTTTTTGATGGCGTTTTTGCCTGTAGTCAGCTTGCGGTTCAAGACGTCGGCCAATTTGTCCACCGCCCCTTTTTGGGTGTCGGTCATGTAAACGGGAATCATTTTGTTCTGAAACAACAGTGTGGTTCTCATGTCCTGCAGCCTCCATCCTCTATGAAGGAATTCTTCATGTCTCTCTGTCTTCGGGTTTAAATCTACTGTAAATCACAAATATTAAATGTTGATTAAAAATGAATGATCAAATCGTTACAAAATTCTAATAATTGCTTATACGAAATTAAGGCTCAAAGTGTTGCATGCTTTTTTTGCGAAATTCGGAAGGCGTGCATTTCATGATGGACCGGAACACTTTGACGAAATAGCTGATATGGTCGAATCCAACGTCCATCGCGACGTTCGAGATTTTGCTGTCCGGCCGCAGCAGCAGTTCCGCCGCTTTCCGGATCCGGAAGGCGTTCAAATATTCGATCGGCGTCTGGCGGGTCATCCCTTTGAAAAATCGGCAAAACTGCCCTTCGCTCATCGGAATTTGCCTGGCCAGCTCCGCTATGCGGACGGGTCTGTGGTAATTGCGGTGCATATAGCCGATGACGTTTTTTAACCGGTCAATCTTGGCCGAATCGGAAGAGGCCGTCTCGCTTCGGTTGGCATAGCGGCCCTCCGGCGCGATTTCGCGGAGCATGAGCAGCAGCGTGCCCTTGATCGCGGCTTCGTATCCGTCTTGCCCGCCCTCGAATTCCTTCATAATATTGCCCAACCCTTGAAGCAGCGAGCGCTCCCAATCGCTGCCCGGCTTAATGTGCCTGGGGAAGGTGCGGGTTTTGTCCTGCAAAGGCTTCACGAATTTTTGCTGCAGCAAATCGTAGGTTGAGCTGGCGAGCAAAGCCGTGTCGAACACAATCGCGCAATACGTGCAAGGAGCTTGTCCCGAAGGATGGCCGGCATGAATGTCGCCGCCGTCGATAAATACCGCTTCGCCGGCCTTGACCGTAAAGTAATCGGTGTCGACCTGAAACAATACTTCGCCTTCGAGCACGACAAAAAATTCGGCCTCGGAATGCCAGTGGCAGTCGAGCACGGGCCCGTCGTTGTAAGGCCTTTCGATCCAGTATGCCGCGAGCGGAAACAGGTCGCTTCCGTGCAGCCGGTCTTCCTTCAGTTCGCGGCGCGGTCCCAAATCCATGCGACATCCTCCTTTTCTTAAATATTCATCAAAATAGTGCTATAGATCAGCATTATTTTGTTAGTTAATCGGAAACATTATCAGTATACTGCAACTATAGAGAAATGCAATCCTAAAAAAAGCAAGATTGAAAGGTTGGTGTTGCACCCATGAAATTTACTGACGGCAACTGGCTGATCCGCGAAGGCTTTACGGTGTACGGCGCCGTTCAGGCGCATGATTTCGAGGCGGAGAACGGCGTTCTGACCGCTTACGCGTCGCCGCGTCCGATCCAATCCCGCGCCAATATGCTTGATACGATGCTGCTGACGGTTAAATTCCATTCGCCGCAGCCGGGCATTATCGGCGTCAAGCTGATCCATCATGCCGGCACGGTCGAGCGCGGTCCCGTATTCGAGCTTGAAAGCACGGACGGCAGCCACGCGGAAATATTCGAGAACGAGGAAGAAGCCGTGCTGAAGAGCGGCGATCTGAGCGTTCGCATCCGCAAGGGAGAAGAATGGAAGGTCGAATTTTACCGCGGTTCCGAGCGCATTACGGGCAGCTCGCAGAAGTCGATGGCTTACATCGCCGAAGCCGGCGGCAAAGCCTATATGCGAGAGGAGCTCGATCTGGGCGTAGGCGAATGGGTATACGGCTTGGGCGAGCGGTTCACGGCGTTCGTGAAGAACGGCCAAACGGTCGACCTGTGGAACAAGGATGGCGGGACAAGCTCCGAGCAGGCTTACAAGAACATTCCTTTTTACATGACGAATAAAGGTTACGGCGTATTTATTAACCAGCCGGAGCTGGTATCGCTGGAAATCGGCTCCGAAAAAGTGAAGAAGGTCCAGTTCAGCGTAGAAGGCCAATCTTTGGAATATTTCATCATTGACGGACCGGATATGAAGGGCGTTCTGAACCGCTATACGGCACTGACCGGCAAACCGGCCCTGCCGCCGGCATGGTCGTTCGGCCTGTGGCTGTCCACATCGTTCACGACGAATTACGACGAAGCGACCGTCAATTCCTTTATCGACGGCATGGCAGAACGCGATCTCCCGCTTCACGTGTTCCATTTCGACTGCTTCTGGATGCGCGAATTCCATTGGACGGACTTCAAGTGGGACGAGCGCGTTTTCCCGGACCCTGCCGGCATGCTGAAGCGGCTGAAGGACAAGGGACTGAAAATTTGCGTATGGATTAACCCGTACATCGCCCAGCGCTCGCGCCTGTTCGAGGAAGGCAAAAGAAACGGCTACCTGGTCAAACGGCCGAACGGCGACGTATGGCAATGGGATTTGTGGCAGCCGGGCATGGCGCTGGTCGACTTTACGAATCCGGAAGCTTGCGACTGGTACGCCTCTTATTTGCGCGAACTGGTCGATATGGGCGTAGACAGCTTCAAGACGGACTTCGGCGAGCGTATCCCGACCGACGTCGTATATTACGACGGCTCCGATCCGTTTAAAATGCATAACTATTACACCTACCTGTACAACAAGGTCGTATTCGACGTGCTGGTCGACAAGCTGGGCCGGAACGAAGCGGCTGTATTTGCCCGTTCCGCCACAACCGGCGGCCAGAAGTTCCCGGTACATTGGGGCGGCGACTGCTATGCGGACTACGAATCGATGGCGGAAAGCCTTCGCGGCGGCTTGTCGCTCGGATTGTCCGGCTTCGGCTTCTGGAGCCACGACATCGGCGGATTCGAAAACACCGCGCCGGTTCACGTATTCAAGCGCTGGCTCGCCTTCGGCTTGCTCTCCAGCCACAGCCGCCTGCACGGCAGCAAATCGTACCGCGTGCCTTGGGCATACGATCAGGAAGCGGTCGATGTCACGCGCCTCTTTACGAAGCTGAAGTGCTCGCTTATGCCTTATCTGTTCAATACGGCCGTACAGGCGAACGAGCAAGGCGTGCCTTCGATGAGGGCGATGGTGCTGGAATTTCCGGACGATCCGGCGGTCGAATTCCTTGATCGCCAATATATGCTGGGCGACAATCTGCTTGTGGCTCCGATCTTCAGCGAGGACGGCCAAGTGGCCTATTACTTGCCGAAGGGCCGCTGGACTCATCTGCTGACTGGCGAAACGGTCGAAGGCGGAGCGTGGTTCAAGGAGACTTACGACTTCTACAGCCTGCCGCTGTTCGTTCGTCCGAATTCCATTGTCGCGATCGGCGCGAACGATACGCGTCCAGATTACGACTATGAGGACGGCGTGAAGCTGGGCATTTATAATCTGGAGGACGGCGCAACGGCAAGCACGGTCATTCGCGGTCTGGACGGCAGCGCCCAACTGACGGCAACCGCCGTACGCGAAGGAGACGCCATCCGCGTGTCGATTCAAGGCAACGGCAAGCCGTTTGCGCTTGAGCTGAACGGACACGGGGACATTGCGCGCATCGAAGGCGCCGCCGGCGAAGTGAGCGGCAGCCGCGTGGCATGTCCGGCCGGACTTGAGGAAGCGAATGTTACGATTTTTTTGAAATAGAATGTGAAATAGAAACGGTTTAACGGGGGCGGCGGCCCGCATGCGACAAGCGGCGGGACCGCCTCTTCGCTTATTGCGGGCTATAGGCATGTTTTGCGATAAAGACAAAATCGCATAAAAAGTAGCTAAGAAGCGAACTGTTTTTAACTTGACGCAATCGCTATAATGGAACCGATCAAGCAAAATACAACACATCATGAAGATGAGATAAAGGAGAGCTTGCGATGACGCGAATGGGTATCGGGTTGCAGCTGTTTACGCTGCGTGACGCGCTGGCCGAAGATTTTGAAGGCACGCTGCGGAAAGTCGCGGCAATGGGTTACGAGGGCGTCGAATTTGCGGGATACGGCGGCATTGCCGCGGACCGGATGAAGGCTTTGCTGGAAGAGTTGAATCTGAAAGCGATTGGGAGCCATATCGGCCTTGATTTGCTCGAGAACAATCTGGAGAATGAAATCGCTTACTTGCAAACGATCGGGGCCAAATACGCGATTTGTCCGTGGCTTCCGGTCGATGCTCGCGATGCGGAGGCATGGCGCGGCCATCTGGTGAATTTCGAGAAGTACGGAAGGGCGTTTCGGGAAGCCGGCATTGCATTTGCGTATCACAATCACGAATTCGAATTCCAGGTCGAAATCGACGGCAGCATCGTGTTCGACGCGATGTACGAGCGAATCGATCCGCAATATTTGCAGGTGGAAATGGATATCGGATGGGTGCAATTTGCGGGCGTGGATCCGCTCGCCTATATCCGCAAGTACAGCGGCCGCCTGCCGCTGCTTCACCTGAAAGACTATCGCAACGCCGAGCCGGGGCAGCCGATCGACACCGTTGAGCTTGGACGCGGCGTTCTGCCGCTGAACGCGATTATCGACGCCGCCGCTGAAGCGTCCGTCGAATGGATCATCGTGGAGCAGGACCGTTGCGCGAATCCTCCGCTTCAAGCGGTGGCCGAAAGCATGGAATGGATTAAGACCAATTATTTAAATGCGAAAGCGGGGAAATAATCATGACGAAAAAAGTAAGAGTGGCCGTCATCGGCTGCGGTTCGATTTCCAAGTATCGCCATATTCCGGAATATGCGGCACATCCGAATGTTGAACTGGTCGCCTTTGTCGATCCGGTTGTGGAACGCGCTCAGCAGTTTGCGGACATGCACGGCGGCAAAGCATATGCCGATTACGAGACGATGCTGGCGGAAACGAAGCCGGATGCGGTCAGCGTATGCACGCCTAACGCGCTTCACGCCCCAATGTCCATAGCAGCGGCCAAAGCGGGCGCGCATGTGCTGGTCGAAAAGCCGATGGCTTCCACCGATGAAGAAGCGGCGGCTATGATCGAAGCGGCCAAACAAAACAATGTGCTTCTGATGGTTGGCCACAATCAACGCTTTATGCCTCCACATGTAAAGGCGAAACAAATTTTGGAATCGGGCGTGCTCGGCAAAGTGCTGACGTTCCGCACTTCGTTCGGCCATCCCGGTCCCGACGCCTGGAGCGTCGACGGCGCAAACAGCTGGTTTTTCCGCAAGGATGAAGCGATCATGGGCGCCATGGGCGATCTTGGCGTTCACAAATCCGATTTGATCCGCTGGCTGCTGAACGACGAAGTCGACGAAATCGCCGCCCTCGTCGGTACGCTGCACAAGGAAGGCACGGCGGTGGACGACAATGCTTCCTGCGTCCTGCGCATGCAAAGCGGCGCGATCGGCACGCTGGTTGCGAGCTGGACGTACTATAAGGGCGAAGACAACAGCACCATTTTGTGGTGCGAAAACGGCGTCATGAAAATCGGCACTCACCCGGACGATCAAGTTATCGTGGAGCTTCGCAACGGCACGGTGGAAAAATATAAAGTCGGCGCGATTTCGACGAATGACAAACAGGAATCCAGCGGCGTCATCGACGCGTTCCTCGACAGCATTCTAACGGGCAGCCAGCCTACTATCCCGGGCGAGGAAGGCCGCAAATCGCTGAACGTGATCCTGTGCGCGTTCAAATCGCAGGAAACCGGCCAGTTCGTTAAGGTCAACAACTAGCTCATTATCGGGTCATCCTGCGCAAAGGCGACTATTGACGTTTCTCCAGCCCGATATTCTCATTCCGCTTCATTCATGCAAACTAAGAACAGGCGATGCAGGGTAGGTAACTATCCGTATCGTCTGTTTCGTATGCGCTCATCCGTCTCTCGCAGCCAACATTCGCAACTACCTCGACTCGCGGTCGCCATCCGTTCTGCATCATGTGTCGACAGTCCGCACACTAACGAAACCACAAATTACCGGAGGAGTTCTGTAAGTACCAAAATCAGCATTGCAGTTTAGCAGGCGGTCCCTGCGGGGCGCTGTAAGTACCAAAATCAGCATTTGCAGCATCTCAGTAGGTTCGGTGAGTTTCTCGCAACAAATCGACATTTCCAACAGGATGTCATGATAGACCCGGCAGTAGAAGGATCGATGGCTGCAAAGCAGCGGCAAAACTTCGAAATTGACAGGATTAGTATATTCTCATAAACCAGCAGCGATGCGGATTTGCCCGTATTTTCGGCTAGGATGGCAATTTTTGCGTCATGAAACCGCTATACCCCCGTGCTAAGATAAGGGGCATCGGAGCCAGTCCGAATATCCTAATCTATGAAGCGGAGGAAGTTAGTGATGAAGATGCAAGCCATTCGAATCGGAGCAGCCAGCCTGATGGCAGCAGCCTTAATCGGAACCGGTATCGCCGCACCTAAGGCTGATGCAGCCTCTCAATCGAACTTTTCGGTCAAAACGGTATGGAGCCAGTTTAATTACGAGGTTATTCAAAACTTGGCGAATAAATATGGAATCGATTTGAGCAAAGCGAAAATTTACGTGAACGGTGCCCTTGTGAAATGGCCGTCCGGCGGTACGCCAACAACGAAACCGACGCCGCAGCCAACAACGCAGCCACCGACGAAACCGACGCCGCAGCCAACCACGCAGCCAACGACGAAACCGACGCCGCAGCCAACAACAAAACCGACGCCGCAGCCGACAACGCAGCCAACGACGAAACCGACGCCGCAGCCAACAACGAAACCGACGACAACGCCTTCCGAAGGCACGGAAACGGGAACGCTGCAGTCTCAAGTTGTCGCGCTGGTGAATCAGGAACGCGCCAAGCAAGGATTGCCTGCCTTGCAAGTGGATTCGCTGCTGAACAAAGTGGCGACGGAAAAGGCAAGAGATATGGATGTGAACGGATACTTCAGCCACACGTCTCCGACATACGGTTCGCCGTTTGACATGATGCGTTCTTACGGCGTGACGTACAGATACGCGGGCGAAAATATCGCCTCCGGCCAACGTACGGCAGCCCAAGTGATGAACGACTGGATGAATAGCTCCGGACACCGCGCCAACATTCTTAACCAAAACTTCACGAAAATCGGCGTAGGTTACGTCAACGGGAAATGGGTTCAAATGTTTATCGGGTAACCCGGTTCGAAAGCGTTAGGGGCCAGCGCCCTTAACGCTTTTTCTTTAAAGATTGAACCCCTCTAGCGAGAGCGATCGGAAATCGATTCCTCACGGAGCCTTGGGTACTTCATTCGTTCAATTTAAAATAATGATAGAGAAATACGGGAGGTATTCGGTTTGAAAAAGCTGTTGACGGCAAGCGCGGCTATTGCACTGACAGCCGCATTATACGCGGCCCCGGCGCAAGCGGCAAATACACATACGATCAAGCAAAACGATACATTTTGGAAGTTGTCCCTGCAGTATCAAATTCCGTTAAGTCAAATGATAGAGGCAAATCCCGGCGTCGATCCGCTCAATTTGCAAATCGGAGCAACGTTGAAGCTTCCGAGCGCAGCGGATGCCGTCCAGGCGCAAACGGCGGATTCGAACCAGGCAAAAGAGCAAACGGCGCAAGCGACGGCCGCCAAAGCCGCAGCGGAGCAATCGGAGCCGGCGGTCGTTTCGTCGGATGGACAGAAGCTGGCTTATACCGATAAGCTCTCGTTGAAAGCAACCGCATATACGGCGGCAGCTTCCGAAAACGGCAAATGGGGAGCCGTCGACTACTTCGGCAATGCGCTTAAAGTAGGAACGGTCGCCGTCGATCCGAAAATGATTCCGCTCGGAACGAAGCTTTATATTACGGGCTACGATTACAACGGACTGCCGGCCGGAGGCATGATCGCGAAGGCGACGGACATGGGCGGCTCGATCAAAGGCAATCGTATCGATATTTTTGTGCCGCATACGACGCAGCAAGCGCGCAAATTCGGCATTCAGAACGTGCAGGTGTATGTGCTGAAGTAGAAAGACATTGCAAACCGTGAGATCCGCAAAGGAGCTCACGGTTTTGGCCTGTATTGGCGTTGTCCGAGCAGCTCGGGCAGCGTGACCAGCTCGTAGCCTTGGTTTTGCAGCCGCTTGATCAGCAGGGGAAGCGCATCGATCGTGCCGGACAAGTCCTGCCCGTTGCCGCCGCCGGCATGCTGAAGAATAATGGAGCCCGGCTGAAGCGTCCGGCGAATATTGGCCATAATTTTGGCGCTGCCCGGGTTGTTTTTCCAATCCTCCGAATCGACATCCCAATTGACGACGATAAATCCGTGTTGCATCCCCCATTGGACTTGATCCGGCTTAAGTTCGCCGTACGGCGGTCTTATAAAACGCGGGGAGTAGCCGACCAGGCGGCGGAGGATCGTATCGGTTCGTCGTATTTGATTGGCGAAAGCCGCATCCGATAAGGTCGATAATACGGCATGGTCAAAGGAATGATTGCCGATAATGTGGCCTTCTCTCTGCATGCGCCGTACGATCTCGGGATGCCGCGCGGCACGGTCGCCTACAACAAAAAAAGTCGCGCAAACGCGATAGTCGGCCAATATATCGAGAATTTGCGGCGTAAACCGGGGATCGGGGGCGTCATCGAACGTTAGGGCGATCTTTCGCCCATTGCGCGGCCCGTTCAGAACAAATGCATTCGGATAACGCTTATGCAGCCGAACCCAGGACATATCTTGACGGGCTTTGCGTTTTTTGCGCGCTCCGCCCTGCTCCTTGCGCGGTTTGTTCATGTCCGAATAAATCGACGAATCCGACGATCCGGCGGCCTGCGCCGGCGCAGCCAAGACGAGCGCCATCGTTAACGCTGCCGCAATGGCAAGGAGCCGCTTGGCCCTTCTATGCTTAAGTATTGGCATAAGTCAGCATCCTCTGCATATTGTCGTAAAGGTAATGTTTCCGCATGATCCCTTATTCATTCATGAGGCGGGCATCCGAGCCTCGTCGTTCGAAGCAGGAACAACGGCTGATCCGCGCAAAAAAACCGTTCGCTTCGACGACTGAGTCGGAACGAACGGCGGTATGTACGGGATTATTTCATCTTGAACACTTGAATGGTGCGCTGCAGCTGGGTCGCCATCGTAAGCATCCGTTCCGTTTCCTGCACCACCGCCTGAACGGACGCGATTTGCTCGTTCATGGAAGCCGAAACTTGCTCCGTTCCCGCAGCCGACTGCTCCGTAATGGCCGAAATGTTCTGGATGGCGGCCGATATTTTGCGGGCGCTGTCCAGCATTGCGTCGCTTTCTTCGGAGAAGGCGTAAATTTGGTCCGTTATAAATTTGACGCTTTGCGTAATTTCTTTAAAGATTTCCTCCGATTGACGGATATGCTCCGACTGCAGCTTGACCGCTTCCTCGTTGATTTTCATGTTGCTGATCGCCTGCTTGATGCCCTCGTCGATACTTTTGACCAGATTGAATACTTGCTTCGTCGAGGCCGTCGATTCCTCCGCCAGCTTGCGCACTTCTTGGGCGACGATCGCAAAGCCTCTTCCGTGCTCGCCCGCTCTTGCCGCTTCGATCGAAGCGTTCAGCGAGAGCAGATTCGTTTGCTCCGCGATGTCGGATATGGTCGAAGTGATGGCGGAAATGCCTTGCGCCTTGCGCGCCAAATCTTCGATCGTCTCTCCGACCTTGGCGGTCGCCTCGATATTGCGCTTCATCCCATCCGCTTGCACGTCGAGCGCTTCGCGCCCTCTGTCGACGATGGCGATCATTTGCTCGGAGCGGTTGTTCATTTCTTTGGTGGAGTGGGCGTACGCCTCAACCTTGCGCTCAATCTCGTTGATCGATTCGCTCATTTCGGATACGTCCTCGGAAATTTCGTTCGCCCCCGTAGCCAGCTCGTTGGCCGAAGCGGCAACCTGCTCCATCGCGGTCTTGATGCTGTTGTTCTTGTCGAAGATGCTGCGGCTCGTCTCGGCGACATGACGAATAATGTTGGACGTTTCCGTCAAAATGTCGCGAAGCTTGTCCACCATGCTGTTGAACGAATGTCCCAGCTCGCCGGTTCCGGACGATGCGGATGTATCGATCTTCTGGGTGAAATCCCCCTTGGCAATCCGGTAAGCGGCTCCCGATATTTCATCAAATGAGTGCGTAATGGCCTTTTCGATAAAGCTGATGGTCGCATATGACGCTGCGGCCAATACGACGGCCACGATCGCGACGGCCAGAACGGGTCCGTTGGCGATAGCGGTGACGATGATGGCGGCAATGGCGAACAGCGCCAGATTAAAATAAGTAAACAACAGCAATTTCTTTCTCACCGAAAGCGAATAGTACCATTGGCTCATCTTGAAAGCGCTCCTTTTTTGTGGAATAGCCATATTATAACATCGGGCGCGGGAATGGTCTATATATGTCGAGCATATATTCCTATGACCTGCCGGGACTATTGGATCGCATTTAGGTCAAAGAGCGCAACCGCACTTTCGGAAAATACCAACCAATATTTCGGTGAATCTTTTCATTGTAAGTGCTACCATTAAATACAATTCGATGTTTCATTTAGCAGATTTTTGTCGTTGCCGCACCGATTATGTCGAAAATTTGAAGGAGGTATATGCAATGGATTTGCATTCGATTTCTCTCGCTCGTCAGGTTGATTTCGTATTTCGCCAGCTGGAAGGGGAGCTGACCAACGCTTCGGCGGGCACGGTGTTGATCCATATCCGGAACAACGTCGTCGGAAAGTTCGGGATGCGCCATCACCCGATTGAAAGCAAGAACGGCAAGCTCGAATCCAGTGAACGAGGGATGACGCCCAAGCAGGTGCAGGATTTTCGGCTGATGGCCGTAGATGCGCTGAAGTATAAAAAAAATTGGACGCATGGCGAAATTTTGTACGACTTTTCGGTCAAAGCCCATACAAATTCATGGTCCGCCAGCGTCCTGTACGAATCGAATTACAACATGGCCAACTGGAGCGCGCGCTACCAAAGCCGGCCGCTAGGCTTCAGTGAATTTAACTGAACGTCCGAACGAGCCTTACAAGCCGAAGCTGAAATCGGGGAATACATATGGAGATTCCGGCGCTTCGATTCTTTCGATCCGGGAAGCCTCCAACGTTATAATTTCGTTGCCCAAATATTCCGAGACGGTCAGCTTGCCGGTTACGCTCAGCCATTCGTCTTCCGCGTACTGCGAAGCTTTCGGCCAATAAATCATAAGTCCGTAAGGGAGCGCGTCGGCCGAGCAGCAATTCATGGCGAACCGGCTGACCGCCATTCGATCGCCGCCCATATCCTCCTCCCGGTATACGAACCCGCTGATCGTGACGTCTTTGCCGAGAAACGCTTCCCTGTACAGATCGAGAGTCGTCAACGTTTCGATGAACAGCTCTTCGGGCACTTCAACGACCGGCTGAGCGTACAGCTCCATGCCGTACTTCGCATGAGCCTCCGTATACTGGTCATACGGAAACAATTGAGCGACGGAGTCCGTCGCTTCCGCTACGCTGGAAGGAGACGGAGATTCAGTGCGCGATACAGATTCGCTGCCGGTAAAGCTGACCCCTTTTTTGGCGGCCAAGGCGCTTCCAAGCGTGCCCGTCGGAACGAGAAATCCGAGCAGCAGTGGAAAAACGAACAGTCCGTAGATCAATATTTGCTTGAACGGGAAGGCGCGTTTGCCCGATTGTCCGGCGGAGCCGGCCGGCGTATGGGCGCATGGTTCAGAATGTCCGTGCGAGTGTCCGTGTGAATGGTCGTGATCGTGCGCATGGTGTGAATGGTCATGGTTGTGACCGTGTGCATGGTGGATATGATCGTGGCCGCATTCACAGCCGTGCGCATGCCCGCCCGTCCCCCGGCGGATCGCCGAATAGATTTGGTAAGCCGCCGCCGCGTACAGCCCGAGGGCCGACAGCTTGACGTACAGCTCCATTCTCGGAGCGATATATAAGGAAATGTTGCCGGTACGGAACAAAAAAACGATCAGGAACGCAAATCCGGCCAAAATAACCGCTCTAATCCAATGATGAATCATAGAAACACCTCCGCGATATAGGATCCGATTAAGGTCAGACAAGCCGTCAGTGCAATTAACGTCAATACGAATTTGACGCGGAACGTCGACAGCATCATCAGCGTGTTTTTGAAATCGACCATAGGGCCGAAGACAAGAAACGCAAGCAGCGGGCCTTGTTGAAAGATGCCGCTGAACGAAGAAGCGATGAAAGCGTCCGAAGTCGAACAGATCGACAGCAAATACGCGAAAATCATCATGAACGGATAGGCGAGCATCGGCTGTTCCGCAAAGGACGCAAGCGTGCTTCTGTCAATGGCGGTCTGGATGAGAGCGGTCAGGAGCGCGCCGAATATTAAATATTTGCCCATCTCGAAAAATTCGTCGGACGCATGCGAAAGCGTGGAAGCCATACGCGACCGAATGCCTTGCGCCTTCGCCGGCAAGCCGCCGCCTCCCGAAGCCCGAAACGCTTGTCCGGCGGCCAAGGCTGCCGCTGAGCCGTGAAGCGATGCCGAAGAATCGCGCAACGGACTGCGTTTCATGAAGGTATACAGCAGCAGCCCGATGACGACCGCTACCGCAAACGCCAAGCCCATCCGCCAGTAGACCATGGACGGTTCCGTGCGAAAGGCCGTATAGGTCGAAGTGTAGACGATCGGATTGACGACGGGACCGGCCAGCAAATATACGATGCCTATGTATGCGGGCATACCTTTGCGAATCAGCCTGCGGATGACCGGAATCATGCCGCATTCGCAAAGCGGAAACAGGATTCCGAGCAAACCGCCGAACAGCACGCCGGCGATCGGATTGCGCGGCGTATATTTGCGTATAAGCTCGTCGGTGACGAACACTTGCAGCAGCGCGGAAAACAATACGCCAAGCAGGATAAACGGGAACGCCTCGAGAATGATGCTGATAAATAAAATTTTGAACGATTGCAAATTCGCCGTATTGAATATGGCTTCCGGCAATTCCCGGTTCATCGCGATCAACACAACCATAATAAGACATCCCGTGCCCAGCAGCGGCGTCCCGTAGCGGAAAATAAACTTCATGCGAAACCTCCGTAGTAGTAAACGTTACGATCTTGCAAAGCATGTTTACATTATAAGGTATGCTTCCGCATTTGACGATAGGACACCGTATTTATTTTTGCTGCGCCTGTTTTATTCAGATAGGCGGCAAGGAAACGCCGCAGCCGCTTCACCCGCCGTTGCGCTTGCGCCGAAGCCTTGCCTTCGCGATAAATCCGGCGCCGATCGTCAGCAAGGTCAGCGTGCCGAACAGGAGCACCAGCCAAAAGCTATGGCTGATGGAGACGGCCATCGCGCTCATAAAGGCGACAGCCAGGACGGAAAACAACAAAGACAGCGGTTTGGACATCGTGTGTACTTCTCCTTAAAAATGGTTTTTATATTTTTGCGCCGGACAGCATAGATTCCCCGCTCCTGAGCATAATAACCTTGCAAGCTTGCAACATACAACGTGCAGAGGACGAAAGGAGAAATACCTTATGGCAAGGTCTGGAAGCAGCAACCAACTTATTGTCCCACAAGCAAATCAAGCTCTGGAACAAATGAAGCTTGAAGCAGCTCAAGAACTGGGCGTTCAAATTCCGGCCGACGGCTACTACGGCAACGTTTCGACTCGCGATGCCGGTTCGCTTGGCGGTTACATTACGAAAAAACTGGTTCAAATCGCCGAACAACAATTGTCCGGCGGCATCCGTTAATCGCTTCCGAAAGTTGGGGAGCAAGCCCAGGGTCAGCCCTGGGCTTTTATTCGTGCAGTCATAAAAATCGGTTAAAAAGCAGCCCCTATCCATTGTGAAGGAAAGGGGCTGCTTGCGTCAATAAGCGGCTATGGAGACGGCGACTAATACGTATCCATGCGCAGCCGTTTGGTCAGCCGGTCGTCGCTGAGCCAGCCGACGTAGGAGCCGACCGTTTCATACTGCTTGTTCATGAGCAGCACGGCGACGAACGGATATTGCTTGCGATGCCGGTAACGCACGTCCGACCATCTGACCTCGTATCCCCAGCTGTGCTCCCGGGTTTCGGCGCATGCGAAGCTCGTAAAATAAAGGAAGGAACGGATAGCCGGATCGTTTTTTGATTTTTCGACGGCGGGATGATCGGAGCAGCGTACCCGGTCGAGCCACTTGAGCTTGCCTTCCCGCAAGTTGCCGACGAAAAACGTGCCGTCCGCGGCTTGCTTGACGACATTCCAAATGGTCAAGGAGATCGTCGGAATCGCAATGTAGGAATCCCCCTGCCGATGCTCCTTGTCCAGCCGCGCAAGGCTGGCGACCGTTCTTCGGGCGGCAAAGGTTCTCCAAACGAAATATACGGCCAGCGCCAAGTAGACGATGGGGAACAAAACGGCGGGATCGGCTAGTCCGGCCGCCCAGAGCAAGATGGCAATGACGTGGACGGTAAAAATAACCGGGTCGAAAATATGGATAATGTTCCACGATATCCATTTCTCGTTGAACGGCCTCATCGCCTGCGTGCCGTAAGCGTTGAATAGATCGGTCACGACATGCACGACGACGGACAGCAGCACCCATCCGATCATGCTTGCCCATGGCAGGCTGCCTCGGTAGATAAGCTGGAGCAACCCGACGATCAGCGCCGTCCAGACCAGTATGGCGGGCAAGGAATGGGACATCCCCCGATGATTGCGAATGTAGGATGCATTGCCCTTCAAACGGAGCAGGTTGTCCAGGTCAGGGGCTTGGGAGCCCGCTACCGTGCCAAGCAATACGGCCGTTTGAACAGCCGGGTTGGCGGCTACGGCCGGATCTGTCATGGCCAGCCCCGCGAGCCCGATGCCCATGACAAGATGTGTGCCAGTATCCATGTGGAATCCTCCCTGGTATAATGATTGGACTTAGTATCGACGAAGCCGGAGCACTTTATCAGGAATACCGAAAGGAGACTGCCGCCAAATGTACATTTGTTTTGCAGAATATCGCATTGACCCGGAACAACGGGAAGCTTACAGCCAAGCCATAGGCCGCTTGCTGGAGCGACAGCCGCAAGTGCGGCTGTACGAAGGCACCGATCAGCCGAATCTGTTTGTGGAAATATGGACCGCCTCCAGCCTGGACGAAGCCGAAGCGATAAAAAAAGAACGTCTCAACGAACGTTCTTCATGGTCCGCGCTTACGCCGTTTATTGCGGGGGGAGCGGCGAAGCTGCACGTATGGTCGTTTAAGCCCGTACCGGGGGCTTAGACGCAAGATTTCTGTGTAAGAACCTTAACCGCCGACCGGCGTCGACTGCGTCACCGTTTGTCCTTGGAACGGATACTCGTAATTGATCGGTTCGTTGAACGTGACGTAATCCAGATTCAGCATCAGAAGCAGGAAGCGCATGCCCGTCGACGGATCGCTAATAATAATATGGTCGCGTCCCGCCGCTTCGATGACGCCTTTGAAAATTTTGGCGTTCCATTCGCGGTTGTTTTCGTAAGTCATGTAAAACGTGGCCATCTTGCCCCGGTTCAGGCGAAGGATGTTCTCCACATAGGATTCTTCGGTCGCCGGCAGCGTCACCGTACCGCCCGCAGGCGTCACAAAGGATCCGCTCGGCACGGCGGGGGGCATTGACGTCTGCGCCGCTTGCGCCGCGGTCAGCGCGGACGTATAAGCGGTCGGCTGCGAGGCATAAGGCTGCTGCTGCGCGTAACCTCCGTAGCCGCCGTACCCTCCATAGCCGTAACCGTAGCCGCCAAGCGCCGAAGGGGATGCGTTGGCTCCCGCATTGGCCGCGTAGGCTTGTTGCTGCTTGTAGTCCAGATTGGACATTTCCATCCTACCTCGCTTTCATGAACGCAATCTTTCATTTAATAGACGGACGGACAATCGCTTGCCTTCGGAATGTAGAAACAGTGGGCCTTGAATCTTCCGCTGTGCGTCTGATTCCACCAGGTGCCGGGGCATGCGCCGGTCGGCCTGAAAAACCACAGCGCATTGGAAGCCGGATGCTGGCGTTCGCCGCCGATGACCCGCCTGGCGAGACGAATTTCGCTTTCCCGGGCTTTTTGGTAAAAGTAACTTTTTGAATGGCTTCAAAGCCGCCCGGACTTTGGTACACCATATCCGGGATGGATCGGATGTTTTTGAAGTCCAGGCAATTGCCCCGCACGCGGTTGACGCCGACGTTGCCCACCATCAGCATGCCGAGGTCGCCTTCTCCCTCCGCTTCCGCGCGCATAAGCCGGGCGAGCATTCTCGTATGTTCGGCGTTCGTTTTGATGACTGCCATGCCGCGAATCCCCACTCCCTTTCGTGCTGTCGATATAGGCGTCTATCTACATGGATATTGTATTGAAAAGAGGGCGGAAAGGTGACTGAAGAATTGTCACATTTTGCGTGGCGAATTGATGAACAAAATGCAGTATCGTTGTCACACCCCCTTTTTTTCGGTATGATTAGTAACGATTCATCAATGAATGAGGGACGCGCGCGTCCCTTCGCATAACTTGGGAGGCTCGCTCTGTGCTGAAAGACTGGATTGCATTAACGAAACCGCGGCTGCTTCGATTGAACGTCTTTGCCGGTCTGGGCGGTTTCTGGGTCGCTTCGAAATGGGACATCGACGTCCTGTTGCTTATATGGACGATGATCGGCTCTACGCTGACGATCGCGTCGGCTGCCGTATTCAACAACTATTGGGACAGGGAACTGGACGAGAAGATGGAACGGACGAAGGACAGGGTCCTTCCTTTGGGCCGGCTGAAAGCGTCGACCGTTCTGGCTTACGGCATTGTGCTTGGCCTTGCAGGCCTCGCCGTTTTGTTCATCCTCGTCCATCCGCTGACCGGCTGGCTCGGCCTGCTCGGGTGGTTCTTCTATGTCGTCGTCTACACGATGTGGCTGAAACGAACCTCGACCTGGAGCACGTCCATCGGGGGAATATCGGGGGCTATGCCGCCGGTCATCGGCTACTGCGCGGTAACGGAGCAGGTCGATGAGGGAGCGTGGCTGCTGTTCGCCTTGCTGTTTTTGTGGCAGCCCGCGCATTTCTGGTCGCTCGGCATTCGGCGCGTCGAGGAATACAGGGCGGCGGGCTTCCCGCTGCTGCCCGTCGTCAAGGGGATCAAGCGCACGAAGCTGCAGATGATCCCGTATGTGGCTTTGCTGCTGCCGACGGTGGCGCTCATTTATTATTTGGATTACTCCGGCATCTATTTCTTTGTCCTTTCGGCGTTGTTCAGCGCGGTCTGGCTGGTCCATACCGTCGGCGGCATCCGCGCCGCCAACACGGAGAAGTGGGCCAAAACGAACTTTTTGTTTTCGGTTAATTATTTGATGATTATTTTTATCGCCATGATGGCCAACACGCCTTTTGCATCATAAGTTCGACAGGGAGATTGGAGGATGAAAACGAATGGCTTTCTTGAAGAAACATGCCTTTAAAATTGCGGTGCTCGCATTATGCGCCGCCATGGGCGTCTATTTGCTGTTCACGTACGTCATCAAGCCGGAGGAGCCGCTGCCGGTGCTGGGCCCCGCTCCGGAGTTCGAGCTGCAGGATATTGACGGCAACGCGGTGTCGCTGGAATCGACCGCCGGCAAGGCAAGAATCGTTTATTTTTATTTTGCCAATTGCCCGGACGTATGTCCGCCGACGACGTTTCTGTTGTCCGAGGTTCAGGATTTGTTGAGAGAGGAAGGCGCGCTCGGCAAGAAAGCGGAGATGATCTCCATTACGTTCGATCCGGAACGCGATACGCCTGAAGCGATTCGCGCCTTCGCCGAAAGGCTGTCCGCCGAAACGAACGACGGCTGGCATTTTCTGAGGCCGGAGGACGGGGAGAGCGCCATTCAGCTGGCCAAAGATTTTGGCGTCGGCGTCAAGAAGGTCGAGGAGGACAATTCGTTTGTCCATTTCAATTACATTATGCTGGTGGATCAGGAAGGACAAATTCGCAAATACATCAACGGCAGCGACGAAGAGCTGACCGCCTCCCAAATTGCAGCGGATCTCAAAAGGCTTTATTAAAAATCGTCTTTGCTCCAAGCGGGATCGGGCGCCGGATACCGGATATGCGCCTCGAGGCCCGCTTTTTCCAATTGTTCGACCAAATAGTCTTCTGGCGTATGCTCGACGCCGGGATAGCTTTTGCGGGTATAAATATGTTCCGCATCCGGAAACAGGTCGCTCAGGATGCCCCGGATGCGCTTGCCGGACGAATCGTTATCCGTAAAGATGTACACTTGCCGGCCGCCGACGCCGATGCGCAGCTTCTCCAGCTGTTCCGTGCCGGGGGTCCCGTAGGTGCAGAAGATCGGCACGTTCGGATCCAGCACGCGCTTCAGCCGGCTGCGGTCGTTTTTGCCTTCTACGACGATGGCGATGTCCATAAACTCACCTCATTAGCTATGTAGGCTGAATGCTGCGCTCAGGTGAGCTGCATGAGAAATCGACTTGCCCATTCCGCTTCATTCGTGCGATTTTTAGATTCAACTTATATAGCTTCAAACGATATAATTATTTCGTACAGACAGTTTACCATGTTCGGCTTCGGATTATAAAGTGCGGGTTAAGGTGATAGACGGGCGCGATGCGTCCAGCGGCGGGAACGGATGAGCGGCAGCAGCGTAACGGCAATCATAAGCGCGACGAAAGCGATGTAGTAGGGGGACACGTGCTCGCGCAGCTGGCCGGCAAGCATCGGTCCCAAAAAAGCGCCGATCGAAAACGCGATGGACAAAATGGAGAAGGTACGCCCGTACCGCGTTCCTCCGCTCAGCTCGATCAGCAGCGTCGACAAGGCGGGAAGCACGATGCCTTTGGCCATGCCGACGCCCAGCAGCATCGCTGCGAGCGGAACGGGCAAGCCGGCCGCCATGCCGAAATAAATAAGGGCAAGCGCGAGGGCGCCGAAGAGCGTGCGGATAAACGCCGGAATCCGGTTAAGAAACAGCATGCTCAGCGTCACGAGCGCCCCGATGCTGATGACGGAAAACAACAGGCCGGTCGTCATCATCGCCTCGCTCGATTGGGCGAGGAGAGGCAGCTCGAACGATAAGATGCCTTGGGAGCAGCTGACGGCGACCGGCAGCAAATAGACCAGCCAAGGAATCGGGAGCGGTTCGGCCATGGGCTGCAATTGTTCTTTCGCTGCGGGGACGGCTTTCGCCGGTGCGGCCGCTTCCCGGATAAAAAAAAGCGCGCAGACCGCCGTCGCGATCAAAATCCAGCCCAGAAGCGTGAAGGCGGTGCCGAAGCCGATCTTTGCCACCAGATAGGCGCCGGCGGCCGGAGAGACGATGGAGGCAAGCGTATGGACGAGGCCGTTGCCGGCCATCAGCTTGCCCTGCTCCGTCAGATCGTTGGTCAGCTTGGCCAGCAGGGCCAGACAGGCCGGGGACAGGAAAGCGAGCACGAAGCCGCTGATGGAACGGAGGGCGAGAAGCTGCCACGGATTGTCGACGTGGGCTTGGAACAGCAAAATGACGCCCGCGGCGAACAGGCTGAACACGATAAAAAGCCGGCTGCCGTACCGGTCGACGCCGAAGCCCGCCAGCACGTTGCCCGGCAGGTGCGTGATGGAGTACATCCCCATCATGAGGCCGATAAAAGACGGTGCGGCTCCGATCGATATGGCGAACGGAGTCAGGATCGGGTATTGCGCGTGCAGATCGAAAAAGGCGACAAACAGAAACAGATAAAGCCACAGAGCGGTTTTCACGGGGAGGAACCTCCTTCATCGGCCAGCCGAAAATCTACATAGTTACTTGTACGCCTCGCCGGGACAAGATATGTCTGAACGGCCGTTTGGAAGCGGCAACGTTTACTGGCATATTTCTCTAGGCTATAATATTTTGTAATAGACTTTAGCAGGAGATATAATGGAGGGGATGACTTTGGATTTTTTGAATTTCTCGTCATACGACACGGAGACGTGGACGACGTTTCTGAAAGAAAATTGGCTCGTGCTGGCTATCGCGCTGCTCGTGCTGATCGTCGTCATAAGGATCGTCAGGACGGTCGTCAAATGGGCGTTTGTGGCGGTAATCGTGATCGGCCTCGTTCTGTACAGCGGCTACACGCTGGACGACGTCAAGGAAGTCGGCTCCAAGGTGATGGATACCGGGCTGGACGGATTGAAGGAGCTGGGAACGAAGGTGGCCGACAGCGTCAAGCAGGAAGCGGTTAACGCCATGATCGGCGAGGCTTCGGAAGCGAAGTTCGAGTCCTCGGGCGACGGCAAGTTTACGATCAAGACCGACAATATCGAAATGAAAGGCGAAGCGGGTTCCGGCGAGGTGCTCGTTTCCTTGCGGGGAACGCCGTTCTTTAAGCTGGAAGTCGACGGCGCGGTGCAAAGCTTTATCGATCAAGCGAAACAAAACGGGTAGGATGCAGGCCGCCGGCAGGCCTGCGCTTCATGGGGAGTGATTGGCATGCAAGACGATCCGCAAAAGCGGGAACTGGACAACCGGCGCAATTTTATGTTCCGGTTGAACTTGTTTTTCTTTGTTGTGTTCGGTTTATTCAGTTTGCTTATTGTACGGCTGGCCGTCCTTCAGTTCGTCGAAGGTCCGAATTTGAGCGCGGCCGGGCTGGAGAAGCGGACCCGCTTCGACTATATTCCTCCAATCCGCGGCAATATTTACGACGCGAACGGTTATCCGATCGCTTATTCGACGTCTACCCAGTCGTTATACTACAGCCTTCAGCCCGGCAACGAGGCGCAGGCGATCGAGGAAGCGAAAAGAATGGCGGTTCGGCTGAAGGAAGTGTTCGACCAGTACGGCGACCCGGACAACGAGATGTCGATCGACGACATCATCAGACAGATGGACCTGGAGTTCAAACGCAACATCATTTCGACGCCTCGACGCATCAAATCGGGGTTGACAAACGAAGAACTGGCCTTTTTTATGGAAAATAAAAATGCGTTTACCGGCATTGACATCATGGAAGAGAGCGTGCGCAATTACGATCAGAACACGATTGCCGTTCAATTGGTCGGTTATTTGAAAAAATACAAAGGCGTCAGATTGGACGTCGAATTTTACAAAGCCAAGCTTGACGAGACCGACAAGACGCTTAAATATTTGGAAGAAGAAGAGGTCGGCATGGACGGCCTTGAATTTATGTATCAGGATCTGCTGCGCGGCAAAAACGGCTTCAAAACGTATCCGATCAACAATAAGGAACAAATTATCGGACCGATGCAAATTACGAATCCGGAGAAGGGCGCCGATTTGTATTTGACCATCGACAAAAACGTTCAGCTGAAGACGGAAGAAGCGATCATGACGCATCTGGAGAAAATCCGAAACTCGCCGAATACGCGCTATGAACGTGCCGAGCATGCGTTTACGGGCTTTGCGGTCGCTATGGAGGTCGACACGGGCAAGGTCGTGGCCATGGCCAGCATGCCCGATTACAATCCAAACATATGGGCGGGTGGCAGCATCAGTCTCGAAGATTACGAGAACTTCAGCAACGTATTGTCGAACGGGACGATCCGCACCGTTTACGGCCCGTACGAGACGAAGGAAGAGCGGGACCGGCATGCGAACTCGATCTTGCCGCCGGGCTCGACTTTGAAGCCTTTGTCGGTGCTCGTCGGCTTGAACGAAGGGCTGTTTACGACAACCCAGCGGTACAACGATACCGGCGTCTTCACGTTCGGTAAGGCTGGTTACGAAAGAAGAATTCGAAACTCGCAATTCAAGTCGTTTGGACCGATCGACGGTGCGGCGGCCATCGCCCACTCGTCGAACCCGTTTATGTCGGCGATGATCGGCAATGCGCTTTATATGCGCGACGGCAACAAGGGCGTCGAGATCTGGGACGAATATATGCAGCAATTCGGACTCGGCGTATCGACCGAAAGCGGACTCCCTTACGAATCGAAGGGCGTTATCGAATATTTCCGGGAAGCGGAGACGGGCAGCGCGCAGTCCGCTCTCATATTCGCCTCGTTCGGCCAGCAGGGCCGCTATACGACGCTGCAGCTGGCCCAATACGCGGCGATGCTGGCCAATCGCGGCCATCGGATGAAGCCGCAGTTCGTCAACGAAGTGCGGGACGCCGACGGCAACGTCATCCAAAGCTTCGAGCCCGTCATACTCAATTCGGTCGACATCCGGGAAGAATATTGGAAAGAGATCGAGGAAGGCATGTCCAAGGTTGGCGTACAGGGCTTTGAAGGCTTTCAGCACAGCTTCCGGAGAAAGACGGGAACCTCCGAGCAGGACGTAGCCGGAGGCCGCGTCGAGAACGCCGTCTTTATTGCCTACGCTCCGGCGGAGAAGCCGAAGCTGGCCGTCGCCGTCGTCGTGCCGAACGGCGGGTTCGGCGGATACGGCGCCGCTCCGATCGCAAGGCAAATCTTCGATGCGTACGATGCGGAAATCGGGCTGACCGGCGTGCCGAACAAATCGCTCCAGCAGCAAAATGCCGGAACGACGGGGGAATTGACGGCCGATTCGGCCGGGCAGACGGAGCAAACGGAGCAGTCTCGGTAATCGCATTGACCGGCCCCGTTTGACGCAAGCTATGCGGGTTGACAATCGCAAATTTAGGACATATCCAAACAGGCCGAGCCGGAGCGCCATGCGCTTCCGGGCTCGGCCTGTTTGTTTTCCGAATTGCCGGGCGTACAGCCCTCAACGAATCAGCCTAAAATAAATGTTGCATTGATGAAACTTTTTTGCGACTCTACCAAAAATAAATGTTGCATTAGAGAAACTTTTTTGTGTATTATTAAAAAAGAGGCGCAAGACTAAATAAAGTTCGTCAGGGCAAGTTTAATAAAAACGTACAGGCAATGGGAGGAACGGCCATGAGAAACTGGAGAAGAAAAACGAATTCCGCAGTAAAAAGACTGATTATGACTCTTGTATTTTTGACGGCGGCCGCCGCAGTTATGAGCGGCTGCGCCGGGGGGAAAGCAGAGGAAGGGGAAGGCGGCAAGCTGAAAGTGACGGCGACGACCGGCATGATTGCGGATATCGTGAAGGAGGTCGGCGGTGTGCACGTCGCGGCCGAAGCGTTGATGGGGCCGGGCATCGACCCGCATTTGTACAAAGCGTCTCAAGGCGACGTCAAGAAACTGGATGAGGCGGATGTCGTTTTTTATAACGGGCTTCATCTTGAGGGGAAGATGGGCGAAATATTCGAAAAGCTCGAGGGCAAAAAGCCTGTCGTCGCCGTATCCAAAGCGATCGACGAATCGCTGCTGCACGCCGATCCGGAAGCGGAAGGTGAAGCGGTTCACGACCCGCATATCTGGTTTGACGTGAAGCTGTGGATGTCGGCGGTGGAGGTCGTGCGGGATACGCTGATCGAGAAGGACGGGGCGAACGCGGATGCGTATCGGGGCAATGCCGACGCTTATTTGAAGGAGCTTGAGGCGCTGGACGCTTACGCAAGGGAGCAGATTGCGCTCATTCCGGAGCAAAGCCGGGTGCTCGTAACGGCACACGATGCGTTCGGTTACTTCGGCAGCGCCTACGGAATGGAAGTGATGGGGCTGCAGGGCATGAACACGATGTCGGAATACGGCTCGAAGGATGTGGCGGAGCTTCGCGATTTTCTGGTGGAGAACGGCATCAAGGCCGTGTTCGTCGAATCGAGCGTCTCGACCAAATCGATCGAATCGGTGATCGAGGGGGCCCGCGAGCTGGGCCATGAGGTTGCGATCGGCGGCGAGCTTTTCTCCGATGCGATGGGCGACGAAGGAACGCCGGAGGGCACGTACATCGGCATGGTCCGCCATAACGTCGATACGATCGTGAAGTCGTTGAAATAGCGGATGAGATCAATGAAAGAAAGCGGGTGAACGGCATGGGTATCGCAAGAAGCGATGGAAGTCGGCCGGCGGAAGCCGGCGTTTCTCCCTTGTCCGTATTCGGATTGAGCGCGGCCTATCAAAAGAAGCCTGTTCTGCGCAATGTCACCTTCGAAGCGAAAGAAGGCGAGTTGATCGGCGTCATCGGTCCGAACGGCGCCGGGAAATCGACGCTGATGAAAGCGGCGCTCGGCCTGATTCCGAGCATCGGAGGGGAAGTGCTCGTGTACGGCAAGCCGGTCGGACGGCAGCGCCGGCTGATCGGCTATGTGCCGCAGCGGGAATCGGTTGACTGGGATTTTCCGACCAATGCGCTCGACGTCGTTCTGATGGGCACGTACGGACGGCTCGGCTGGTTCGGCCGTCCGGGAGCGAAGGAAAAGACGCTCGCCATGGAATGCTTGGGCAAGGTCGGCATGGCCGACTTTGCCGGCCGGCAGATCAGCCAGCTGTCGGGCGGGCAGCAGCAGCGGGTATTTTTGGCAAGGGCGCTGGCGCAGGATGCGAAGCTGTACTTTATGGATGAGCCGTTTGCGGGCGTGGACGCCGCCACCGAGAAAGCGATCGTCGCGCTGCTGCAGGAGCTCAAGAGGGAGGGGAAAACGGTAATCGTCGTACATCACGACCTGGCCACGGTCGAGCAATATTTCGACTCCGTGCTCCTTCTGAACGTGGAGCTTCAGGCTTACGGACCGACGTCCAGGACGTTTACGCGGGAGCTGCTTCAGCGGACGTACGGGGGCAGGCTCGCTTATTTGGATCAAGGAAGGCCGCCGGCGGCGGAGGAGGCGATGAGCGTTGACTAACTTCGTTGCCATGCTGGCCGATCCGAACATGCGGTGGATTTTTACAGGCTGCTTGCTGCTCGGGCTTAGCTGCGGCGTGATCGGCAGCTTCTCGTATTTAAGAAAGCAGAGCCTGGCGGGCGATACGCTGGCGCATGCGGCGCTGCCCGGCATCTGCATCGCGTTTATGCTGACGGGCGTCAAGTCCATCGGCGTGTTTCTCGCCGGCGCGGCCGTGTCCGGGCTGATCGCGACGTTCGGCATCGGGTATATTACCCGCCATTCGAGACTGAAGCAGGATGCCGCGCTCGGCATCGTGCTGTCGTCTTTTTTCGGCCTGGGCATCGTGCTGCTGACGTTTATTCAGCACGGCAATTACGGGAATCAGTCCGGCCTCGACAAGTTTTTGTTCGGGCAAGCGGCCGCGATGGTCGGCTCCGACGTCACGGCCATGTCGGCCGTCTGTCTCGTGCTTGTCGCCGTATGCATTTTGCTGTTCAAGCAGTTCAAGCTCATTTCGTTCGACCCGGGGTTTGCGAAAGGGCTCGGCTATCCGACGGCGCTGCTGGAGCAGCTGCTGATGCTGCTGGTCGTCGTAGCCGTCGTGGCCGGCGTGCAGGCGGTCGGCGTCGTGCTGATCGCGGCTCTTCTTATTACGCCGGCCGTCTCCGCCCGATACTGGACGAACCGGTTAGGCGTCATGGTGGCGCTGTCCGGGGCGTTCGGCGCGTTGAGCGGAGGACTTGGAACCTGGGTCAGCTCGTCCGTGTCCAACTTGCCGACGGGGCCGGTCACCGTGCTGGCCGCCGCGGCGCTGTTCGGCGTCTCGCTGCTGCTCGGACCGCAGCGGGGCTTGATCGCCAAGCGGCTCGTCCGCCTGCGGGCGAAACGCCGCCTCCGGCTTGAAGGCGAGGTTCGGGAAGCCGAACGCGTGAAGGGGGAGGCAGCTTTATGAGCGATTTCTGGATTTTGCTGACGGCTTCACTCGTATCGGTATGCTGCGGCATTGTCGGCGTATTTCTGGTGCTGCGCAAAATGGCGATGATCGGCGATGCGATCAGCCATTCCGTCATGCCGGGCATCGTCATCGCTTTTTTGCTCAGCGGTTCCCGGGATTCGCTGCTCATGATGTTTGCGGCGCTTGTTTTCGGGCTGATCGCGACGTTTCTGATCGGCCTGCTGCAGCAAACCGGCGTGCAGGCCGACGCCTCCATCGGCGTCGTCTTTACGTCGCTGTTTGCCGTCGGCGTCATTCTCGTCAGTTTGTTCGCCCGCCAGGTGCACCTGGACCAGGACGCGATTTTGTACGGCGAAATCGCCTTCGTCCATTGGAACGTATGGGAATGGAACGGGATCGACATGGGACCTAAAGCGGTATGGCTGCTCGGCGTGACGGCTGCGGTTATCGCTGCGGTCATCGGCTTGTTCTACAAGCAATTCAAGCTGTGCGCGTTCGATCCGGCGCTTGCCGCCGCCATCGGCATTCCGACGGCGCTGTTCCACTATTTGCTGATGGGGCTCGTCTCGATGGCGACGGTCAGCTCCTTCGAAAGCGTCGGCGCGATACTTGTGGTCGGCATGCTTATTATTCCGGCATCGACCGCGTATTTGCTGACGGACCGGCTTGGCGTCATGATCGGTCTGAGCGTAGCGTCCGGCATTGCCGCATCGCTGCTTGGCTACGGAGCCGCCGTCGTGCTCGACGCATCCATTGCGGGCTGCATCGTGACGGCTTCCGGCCTGCTGTTCGTCGCGGCGCTGCTGTTTTCTCCGCTGCACGGCGTCATTGCGCGCAAGCTCCGCCAGCGGAAGCTGGCGGCGGACCATCGCGCGCCCGCGTCGCCGTAGCGAAGGGACCGGCGAACGCGGAGTCATAGCGCAAAGGGACCGGCGTACGCGGAGTCATAGCGCGAAGGGACCGGCGTACGCGTCGCCATAGCGCGAAGATACCAGCGAACGCGTCGCCGTAGCGCACGGAGTGCCTCGCACAGCGCGCATTGACCTTTCCGCGGCGCCGCAACGCCCATTGGCGCGGCCGCAGCCTTGTAGAGTCCATTGGCGTGCCCGCGATTTCGAATCGAGCTTCGGCAGCCCCGGCATCGTTTTGCGATGCCGGGGTATTTGTCGTATTGGCGCTTATGCGGCGGCGGAACAACAAACAGCGTTTGGTTTCCGTCCGTAATATGTTAAAATAAGCTGTACGTTTGGACGGAGAGGGAGATGCGCAGCATGGCAAAATACAAATTGATCGCACTGGATATGGACGGCACGCTGCTGAACGAACAAAGCGAAATTAGCCGCGAGAATGCGGAGTGGATCGGCAAAGCGCTGGACGCGGGCATTACGGTCAGCTTTTCGACAGGCAGAGGATTCGAGAGCGCGCTGCCTTACGCCGAGCAGCTCAAGCTGGAGACGCCGATGATTACGGTGAACGGGGGAGAGCTGTGGCGCCGGCCGCACGAGCTTCATCGCCGAACGACGATGAGCGCGCGCCATATCGAAATGCTCCATAAGCTTGCCCTGGAGTTTCCGGAAGTGTGGTACTGGTGCTATTCGACGGAAGGGATCTACAACAAGGAAAAATGGTTTGATCCTTCGGAAAGCTACGATTCCCGTCAATGGCTCAAATTCGGTTATTATACGGAAGACGATATTGCCCGGGAACAGCTGCTCGCCGAAGTGCGGCGCTGGGACGCGTTCGAAATCAGCAATTCGTCGCCGCATAATATCGAATTGAATCCGAAGGGCGTCTCGAAAGCGAGCGCCATTCGGGAGCTGTGCGGGCTGCTTGGCATCGGCATGCACGAGGTCGTGGCGGCCGGAGACAGCCTGAACGACATCGCCGCGATCCGCGAGGTCGGACTGGGCGTAGCGATGGGCAATGCGCAGGAAGCGGTCAAGGAAGCGGCCGATGTCGTCACGCTGACGAACGACGAGCACGGCGTCGCCGAGTTGATCAAGCGGTACGTCCTGTAACCGGGAAAATTACCCCGAATATTCAGGCATGCAGACGGAACCGGCCGCTTGCGGCTCCGTACAATGGGATAGGCTTGATCTTGGGCGAGGGGAGCAGGAAGCAGAATTATGTTAGATATTTTGGGCTGGATTTTGATCGTCGCGTTGTTTGTCGTAGGCATGGCGGGGACGATCTACCCGATTTTGCCGGGTGCGCTGGCGATATACGCCGCATTTTTTGTGTACGGCTGGTTTTTTTCCTTCGGAGATTTCAATGTGTGGTTCTGGATCATCCAGACGCTGATCGTCGTCGTGCTGTTCGTAGCCGATTATGCCGTCAGCGCATGGGGGGTCAAGAGGTTCGGCGGGAGCAAGGCGTCCATTTGGGGCAGCACGATCGGCATCATTATCGGTCCGTTCGTCATTCCGGGGTTCGGCCTTATCGTCGGCCCGTTCGCGGGAGCCGTCATCGGCGAGCTGCTGACCGGCGTTTCGTTCGAACGCTCTTTAAAGGTCGGATGGGGGTCCCTCGTCGGATTGTTTACGAGCGTCGTCGTCAAGGTGCTGCTGCAGCTGCTGATGATCGTGCTGTTTATTTTGTGGCTGATCTTCTGATCCGCCATCATGCCGCCGCGACCCGGCGGCTCTAAGCTTTTATGCCAATCATAAGGACAGTGAACTTGGAACTATGGTCAAAAAGGACTCCTTGATCAAAGGGACGCTTATTCTGGCGGCCGCGGCGCTGGTAGCCCGAATGCTGGGGCTGTTTCAGCGCGTTCCGCTCGATTATATGCTCAGCGAGGAAGGCTTGGCCGCATTCACGATGGCCAACAATATTTATTTGCTTCTTCTTGTATTTGCCACCGCGGGGTTTCCGAGCGCCATCTCGAAGATGATTTCGGAACGGCATGCGCTGGGGAAAGTTGAAGAAGCGAGGCGAATTTTCCATGCGGCGCTTGCCTTCGGAGCCGTGGCGGGCTTGCTGCTCGCTTCGCTGCTGTTCGCAATGGCCCCGGTATTGGCGACTCATATCGCCAAGGTGCCCGGCGCCGAACTGGCGATACGGGCTATCGCCCCCGCTCTTCTACTCTTCCCGGTCATCGCAATGATGCGCGGTTACTTTCAAGGCAGGCAAATGATGGCCGCCGGCGGAACCTCGCAAATTATCGAGCAATTCGTGCGCGTGCTGCTCGGAATCGGCCTCGGTTTGCTCGTACTTGGCTTGGGCTGGGGGGATCAATGGGGAGCGGCCGCCGTTACGTTCGGCAGCGTGTTCGGAAGCATCGCGGCATTTACGGTTATGCTTCGGTTCGCGCGCAAGCTGAAGCGGCAGGATGCGCAGTCCGGCCGCCGGACGCACCGGCCGATGAGCGCCGAAGCCTCGGCCGCGCTGGGTCCCGGCACTTATCGGGCGAATAGCACGGAAGGCTCCAGCCTCAAATTCAGAACGATCTACAAAGAAATATTTGCGATGTCCTTGCCCGCGTTGGTCACATCGTCCGTTATTAATGTCATATATACCTTTGATTCCTTCTTTTTCAACCGATTAACGGAATCGTTCTATTTAAGCTTCGAGGAACAAAAGCTGGCTCTGGCCGATTTCGGGACGAAGGCGCAGACGTTGTCCGGCATTCCGCCGATTCTCGCGATCGCGCTCGGAACGTCCATCATTCCGATTATCGCCTCCGCGTATTCGCTTAGAAACATCGGCGAGGTGCAGAAGCAGGCGTCGCTCGTCATGCGGATCGTTTGTTTTACGGGCGTGCCGCTGGCGCTGCTGCTTTCCGTAGCGGCTTATTCGGTAACGGGCCTCCTGTTTGCCAGTCCAAGCGGAAGCATTGCGGTGGCGGCGCTGAGCGCAGGCACGATCTTGCAAATTACGATGATGACGTCCAATTCGATCTTGTACGGAATGGGCAAGCAGAGAGTGTCGATGAGCCATACGATGCTCGGATTGCTTCTGAAGGTAGCCGTCAGCGTCGCGTTGGCGCCGGTCATGGGGGTTTACGGTCTGATCGTAGGCTCCACGGTTTGCTTCCTGCTTGTCACGCTGCTTAATCTTCACCGGATCAACAAGGAAGCACGGCTGGTCGTGCTCGGCAAGCGGTGGCTCCCGTATGCCGCCGCTGTCGCCATTGCGGCGCTGGCCGGCTGGGGAGCGGAAATCGGCGTGCTGCGGCTGACCGAAGGCTGGCCGGATAAGCTGTCGTATTTGTTTGCGGCGGCGGCGGCGGCCGTTGTCGTAGGCGGGCTGTATGCGGCGCTGCTGTTCCTGTTCCGCGTCATAACGCCGGAAGACGTGCAATCGTTCCCGGCGGCGCTGCGCAAGCCGATCAACAAGCTGATGCGCGTATTTCGGCTGAACGCCGCGACCCGGTAAGAGGGCGAGCAGCATGGAATGGCAAGGGCAAGGGCCGGTCGTAAGATCTACAGGCAGAGAAGATCTTGCGATCGGCCCCTTGCCCTTTTCGTCGGTCTGCCAAAGCAACTCGGCCTGCTGACCGCTGGTGGCTCGCCAAAGCAACATGATATGCTGGAAGACTGCCGCTGCAGGAAGTAACTCGACAGATTGATTGCCGACGGCTGACCGTTTGGCGAGAGTAACTCAGATTTGCCGATTGCTGGCCGTTTGTGCGAGAGTAACTCGATTTGCCGATTACTGGCTGTATGTGAGAGTAACTATTGATTTTGCTTGATTGCCAAAGGGTTGAAAGATTATTCGTTCACAACCGCAGTTTGGGCTTTCTGCTGGGCTGATTTGAACGATTTATGTTGCTTACAGGCGCTGCGCCTGGACTGTCTGCGTTACTGCAGTGCGATTTTGTTGCTTACAACGCTCCGACGGTTGACTGTTCGTAAGCACCGTCCCACACCCAGGCGAGCGCAACAGAGGACTGAGCTCGGACAGCGTGAGCAACAAGAGGACCGAGCTCGGACGGAGAGCGCAAAAAGAAGGCCGAACTCCGACAGTTGCCTGTCGAGTTCCGGCCCTCTTTCCGTGTGCGCCGGGATGAAGCGTTATTGCTGCTTCAGCTTGTCCCAAGCGGCTTGCATTCCTTTTTGCCAGCCTTCGACGTCCAGTCTGCCTGCGATGTACTGCTGAATGACGCTGGCGAATTCTTGCGTGACGCCGTCCGGGTATTTCGACGACTGCAGGCTGAGCACTTTGCCTTCCTGCACGTAGTTGTAAATTTCCGTACCGATGTCGCCCATCTCTTCAGGGGTAGCCTGAATCGTCGTCAGAGCCGGGATAAACTTGAATTTCTTCACGATATATTGTTTGCCGATATCCGAAGTGACGAGCCAGTTCAAGAAAATCTTCGCTTCTTCCTTCACCGGAGATTCCTTGTTGATGACCAGGTTGGCCGGAACGCCGACGTTCAGCTTGTCGTTCGCTTCGGCGTCTTCGCCGATCGCCATCGGAAGCACGCCCAGGTTCAGGTCGGGATTGATGCCGTCGATCTGCACTTGCGACCAATTGCCTTGCTGCATCATCGCCGCTTCGCCGTTTGCGAACATGGCGACCTGCGTGTTGTAGTCCGTCGTCAGCGGATTTTTGTTGCCGTAGTCGACGGTCAGCTTCATCAGCTTCGCCCATTCGGCAAACCGTTCGTTGCCGACGATCGTGGCGGTGCCGTCGTTCAGGCCGGCGATAAACGCATTGACGTCCGGCTGCTGGGCGAAAGCAGGGTTAATGCCTTGGTTGCCCATCAGCCACCATTCCTGATAGCCGTTGGAGAACGGCGTAATGCCGGCTTCCTGCAGCTTTTTGGCGGCCGCCTCCAGCTCGGAGAACGTTCTGGGGCGTTCCGTAATGCCCGCCTGCTCGAACAGATCCTTATTGTAAATGTAGCCGAAACCTTCCAAGTTCATCGGCATGCCGTACACTTTGCCATCCTTCGTCATCGGTTCCGCCGCAAGCGGCACGAGATCCTTGACCCAAGGCTGATCGGTCAGCTCTTCCAGCTTGTCGAACCACATCTCCATCTCGGCGTATCCGCCGTTCGAGAAGATGTCGGGAGCTTCGCCGGAAGCGAACTTCGTCTTCAGAGCCGCGCCGTAGTCTGCGCCGCCGCCTACCGTCTGAATATCGAGCTTGATGTTCGGATATTCCTTGTTGAACTCGACCGCGAGCTCGTTGAGCCCTTCGACGATTTCCGTTTTGAATTGAAAAATCTTAACCGTCTTGACTTCTTCGCCTTTGCCGGATCCGGAGTTGCCGGAACCGCTGCCGCCGTTGCCTCCGCAGGCGGCAAGCACGATGCTCATGACCAGAACAAGGCTCATCAGCGTCATCGTTGACTTTTTCATGCTGTAGTTCCCCCTTAAAGATAAATGGAATGATATATATGGAATCGGCTGCCCGGTCGGCTTGTCAGCCTTTGACCGAGCCTGCCGCGACTCCCTCGACGATGTAGCGCTGCAGCAGCAGGAAAAACGCGACGATCGGCGCGATGCCGAGAACGAGCGCCGGCAAAGCGAGGTCCCACTGCTTCGTATATTGCCCAAAAAAAGCGAAAGTGGCCAGCGGAATCGTCCGCATCTCGGGTTTTTGCAAAATGAGCGACGGAAGCAAATAATCGTTCCACACCCACAGTGTGTTCAAAATGATCACCGTCATCATCATCGGCTTGAGCAGCGGCAGCACGATCCGGAAAAAGACCATGACCGGATGGCAGCCGTCGACCCGGGCTGCTTCCTCGATTTCCAGCGGAATCGATTTGACGAAGCCGTGGAACAGAAACAGCGACAGCGGAGCGCCGAGGCCGAGATAACAAATGATCAGGCCGTACATGCTGTTGTTGACGCCGAGCGTATTGACCACTTGCAGCAGCGGGATCATGATCGACTGGAACGGGATGACCATCGAAGCGACAAACAGCATAAACAGGAAACGGTTATATCTCGTATTGGCCCGCACCATCCGATAAGCGCCCATGGCGCTGATCAGCGAGGTCAGGACGACCGTAACGGCCGTAATGATCAACGAGTTGAGAAAAGCTTGCGGAAATTTCGTCAGCTCCCAAGCCCGGGTATAGTTGTCCCACTTGAATACTTCCGGCCAGCTGGCCGAGTTGGTCATAATGTCCCCGAACGGCTTGACCGAGTTGACGAGCAGGAAGTAGAACGGCGCCAGAAAGATCAGCGCAACCACGATCATCAGCAGTTCTGCGGACAGCAGCTTGCCGCCGTATTTTTTCGCATCCATCAGGCTTCGACCTCCTTGCTTTTCGTCACCCGAACCTGAATCAGCGTAATGACCGCCACCATTACGAAGAAGAGAAGCGACTTGGCCGTTCCGAGCCCGTAACGGTTGTTCTGGAACGCTTCGGCGTAAATGTTGAGCGCCACCGATTCGGTCGATTTGTAAGGGCCGCCTTTGGTCAGCGACAGGTTCAGGTCAAACATCTTGAACGCCCACGAAATGGCGAGGAACAGGCATACCGTGACGGCCGGCATAATGAGCGGCACAATAATGCTGCGCAAAATTTGGCCGTGGGAGGCTCCGTCGATCTGGGCCGCTTCCAGCACTTCCTTGGAAACGTTCGCCAGCGAGGCGATGTAGACGACCATCAAATAACCCGCCGTCTGCCAGACGAATACCATGACGATGCCCCAGAAGCCCGTCGTTTCGTCGCCCAGCCAAGGGAGATTGAAGAAGCTCCACCCGGTCAGATCGCCCACGGTCGCGAAACCTTTAATGAATATAAACTGCCAGATAAAGCCGAGCAGCAGGCCGCCGATGACGTTGGGCATAAAGAAAATCGTCCGGAGCACGTTGCGCGTCTTCATTTTTTTGGTCAGCAGGTAAGCGAGAAAGAAGCCGACCGCGTTAGTCAGCACGACGCCGACAAGCGTAAAGCGCAGCGTAAACCAGAAGGCGTTCCAGAAGTCCGGATCGTTGGTGAAAATTTGCTTGAAATTGTCGAAGCCGACCCAATGGACTGTTCCGGCAACGCCGTTCCAGTCGGTGAACGAATAATACATGCCGAGCAGAAACGGGATAATCATAATAAGCAGAAAAAAGACGGTGACCGGCCCGACGAATATAAGCTGTTGAAGCCATCCGGTCAGTTTCTTGTCTTGCATGGCAGAAAGCGCCCCTTTCTTTTCACCGCGAAACTATTGTATAAATAATTATGAAAGCGGGACATCCCCCGCAACACCGACGCATGTGACCGACAAGGTGCAAAATATTGATCGCGAACGCGAAAGAGGCGGATGACGGAACATGAGATGGAACAGCATACGGACAAAGCTTATCGTGTTTCTGCTCATCGCCACCGCCGTTCCGATCGCGGCGACGATGGTCGTTTCGTATTCCTATTCGGTGCAATCGATCAAGAACCGAACGCTGGAGGATACGGATAATTTGCTGTTCCAGGGGCAGCGCAACATCGCCGGGCTGCTGGAGGAGCTGAACCGGGCATCGCTCAACGTTTATTCGGACTCCGAGCTGAACCGGCAGCTGCAGGCCGGGCTGGCCGACTTCCAGACCGATGCCCGCGCCTTCGCTTCGCTCTCCTATATCCAGTCGGCCGTGGCGGACGTGCATCAAGTTTACTTGCACGCCGGCTTGGGAGATCGGGCGATGATCGTGACGGAAGCGGCGGGCGCCAGACGGGCCGAGAACGTCGGGCCGTTCGTCGACGCCGCCCGATTCGGTCCGGACGGAGGCGCGAACGTATACGTGCAGCCTTCCCATATGAGCCACACGTACGGCTTCGCCTCGCTGCAGCCGCAGCAGCGGACGGAACGGGTATTTACGCTGCATCGCCGAATCGAGAGGGTGCCGCTTGAGGAAACGATCGGTTATTTGTCGATCGACGTCAAGCTGACGCAGCTGGCGGACGTCGCCGAGCAGCTGTACGATCGGCAGGAAGAGCGGCTGTACGTAATCGACGGGGACGGCATCACTGTCTATGCCGGTGACGAGGAGCTGATCGGCAAGCGGCTGCAGGAGCCTTGGTACGAGGAGCAAGTGAAGGGCGGCGGGAATGGCGGCGAAGCGCCGGCTTCCGGCTATTTCGAGCAAGGCGGCTCGTTGTTCGTCTTTATGCCGGTCAGCACCGGCATTGCGGACTGGACGCTGGTGAAGAGCATTCCGACCTCGTACCTGGCCAGGGAGGCGAACCGGGCTGCGCTGATCAATTTGCTGCTGCTGGCCGTTTCTCTGATCGTCATTTCGGCGGCGACGGTCATCGTGTCGATTCGCTTGACGGCGCCGATCAAACGTCTGGTGAACTATATGAGCGCAGTGCAGGCGGGCAATTTGCAGGTCGCGGTCGAGCCGGAAGGCAAAGACGAGATCGGCTTTGTCGTCAAGCGGTTCCGGAGCATGATGGATACGATCAACAATTTGTTTTTGCGGGAATACCGGCTGGAGCTGGCGAACAAGAGCAATCAGCTCCGCGCCTTGCAGGCCCAGATCAACCCTCATTTTTTGAACAATACGATCCAAATAATCGGCACGCTGGCGCTGGAGCTCGGCGTTCCCCGCATCTACGCGCTGCTGTCGGCGCTGGCGAGGATGATGCGGTACAGCATGGACAACGACTCCGGCCTGATCAAGCTGCGGGACGAGATGGCTTATTTGAAAGATTATATCGAGCTGCAAAAGGAACGGTACGAAGACCGGTTCCGGTTCGAAGCCGACGCGGACGAAGATGTGCTGGATGCGGTCATGCCGAAAATGCTGCTGCAGCCCGTCATTGAAAATTACTTCAAACACGGCATGGACAAGTCGGCTTCGGACGGGCTGCTGACGGTGAAGGCGCGCGCGGCGGCCGGGAACCGGATCGAGATTGTCGTCGCCAATAACGGCCGGCCGATTCCGGCCGAACGGTTGGATCAGCTGAAGCGGGAGCTGGAAGAGGTGCGGCGGCGGTCGGGCATGCGGCCGCCGGCATGGGAAGAGGCGCATGCCGGACCGGAGGCCGAAGGATTCGGACGCGATGCGGATTCGGCCGGGACGAAGGAGCGGGCCGATCGTGCGCTCAGACAAGCCCAGGACGGCGCGGAGGCCGGCATCGGCCTTCATAATGTATGGGCGAGAATGGTGATGGTGTACGGAGACGACGCGAAGCTGGACATTGCCAATGGGGAAGGCGGAGGCGTCGTGATTCGAATGCGGATCGGACACTCGGCGGAGAGGAGGGGATTGGCGGATGATGGCGCTGATCGTGGATGACGAGGCGCGCGTGCGCAAGGCGGTGCGGCTGCTGGTAGATTGGGAGGCGCACGGCATTACGGAAATTTCGGAAGCCGCGGGCGGATATGAGGCGATCGAGTCGATGGAGCGCCAAAGGCCCGCCATCGTCATTATGGATATGATGATGCCCGAGGGCAACGGAGTGGACGTTATGGAAGCCGTGCAGCGGTTTGCCGGCGAAATGAAATTTATCGTCGTCAGCGGACGCAACGACTTTGATTTTGTCCGGGCGGCCGTCAGGCACGGAGGCGTCGATTATTTGCTGAAGCCGATCGACCCGGAGTCGATCAACGCAGCCGTGGCCAAGGCGGCCGCCCAATGGCGGGAGGAGCGACGGGAACGCGAGGAACGGGACAAGCGCAATCGCCAGCTGAACGAAATGAAGCCGGTGTACGGCGAGAAGCTGCTCGGCAGCCTGCTCGACGAATCGGCGCATCCCGGCCCGGTCGTCCGCAAGCTGGAGGAGGAGGGCGTTCTCCCGGCGAATTTGCCGGAAGTCCGGCTCGCCTTGCTGCAGGTGGACCCGGGCGACAAGCAGCTGTACGACCGTTTCGGGAGGGACGAGGATTTGCTGCTCTTTGCGCTTGTCAACGTCTGCTGCGAGTTTATGACGCGGCAGGGCCGGGGCGCGGCATTCCGCCGCTGGGGCGCGGCCGGCGAGGTCGCCATGCTGTACTGGGGCGAGCCGGAGCGGCTCACCGATTTGCTGAACGAGATCAACGAAGGTCTGTTTATGACGTTCGAGCGAAAAATGCATATCGGCATCAGCGGTGCGGGACCGTTTCCCTCGTCGCTTCCCCGCTTGAGGGAGGAAGCCGCGGAGGCGTTGTCCCGAAGAAATTTGCTCGCCGGGAGCGATTTTGTTCATTTATACGCCGAAAGCGTATCGTCCAGTATTCCAGATTCCGGCTGGCAAGAGCAATGGCGGATCGCCGCTTGCAGCGGAGATGAGGGGCAAATCGTTCGCGTCTCGGACATGTGGCTGGATGCCGCCGTGCAAGGCGGAGCGGTGACGCCGCTGATGCTGGAATCGTATCAATCGGAAGCCGAAGGAGCGTGCCGGCGGCTGCTCCGGGAAGAGGGAGGGCGGGAGAGCTTGGAGGAATCGAGTCTTGCCTTACCGGAGGTCGACAGGCCGGATCCGCATGCCGCCCATTTCCAGCTCCATCAATGGCGCGATTGGTCGCGCCGCCTGCTGGAGCATACGTCGTCTCTTATCGTGCAGCGGCAGTCGAAGGAAAAAGCCCGCATGGGCGATATCGCGGAATATATTCAAGCCCATTATCGGGAGGAGCTGTCGCTGCAGGATATCGCCAAACGGTTTTTCGTCAGCCGGGAATACGTGTCGCGCAAGTTCAAGCAGGAGCTTGGCGTTAACTTTTCCGAATATATCGTATCCGTTCGCCTGCAGAAAGCGAAGGAGCTGCTCGTCAATCCCCGCTTGACGATCGCCCGGGTGGCGGAAATGGTCGGTTTCCACGACGAAAAATATTTCAGCAAAGTGTTCAAAAAGCAGGAAGGCCAAACGCCGAAGGCATATCGGACGAATGTCGTCCAATAATTGTAATTTGATACATTCCGTTCATTTACAAGTCAAAGTCTCCCTAGTACAATGAAAACGTATGCTTTGGCAACGATTGCTAGTTTAGGAGACGAGGAGCGGATGTGTGTTGAAGAAATGGAGAAGCAAGCTGGCCGCGCTGGCCTTGGCCGTCATCGTGGCCGTGGCGGCGGGTTGTCAGGCCGTCGGCGGACTTGACCTGAATCAGGTGCTCAAAAACACGCTGAAGGTCGAATCGATGGAAGGCAATCAGACGATCTCGTTTGAATTGCTTGTAGATGAAGAAATGCTGAACGATGAAGAGATGGCAGGTTTCCTGGATGAAGAGGAGAAGGCGCTGTTCGAGCTCTTGCGCAAGATCCAGGTCGAACTGACGGACATCAAACAGCAGGACCGCGAGCATGTGTCGATGAACGGCAAGCTGCTGCTTGGAGGCGAGTCGAAGCTGGCATTTTCGATGAAGCTGTCTCCCGCCGCGCTGGTGCTCGAGCTGGAAGGCGCCAAGCAGCCGTTCGTTCTCGATATGACCGGGGAGACTTGGCTCGGGATGAACGGCATGGACGTTGCCGCCGGCGCTGCCGGCCTCGGCGACGACGAGGCGCTGACTGCGATGGGACTCGATATTGCGGATAAAGTTGCCGATTACGCCATTACTCATATGCCTAATCCGGACAAGCTGAAGGTAAAACCTGCCAGCGCTGCGATTAACGGCGAACAAGTGTCACTGATGCATGTGCAAGCCGAGATGAACGGCGCCGATATGGCGGCATGGCTCATCAAATTCGCCGATGCGCTGCTGGCCGACAAGGATGGCATGAACGCAATGGTAAAGGGCATAATGGACGTATTGGCTTCCAATCCGGACATATGGGAGTCAATCGGCGAAGCGAATCCGTTCGAGACGGATCAGCTGGATGCGCCTACGCCCGACGAGATGGCCAAGGAGGCCGTCGACGCTCTGGAAACGATGCTGCTCGACTTGAAAGAAGGCATCGAATATTTGCAGCAGGACGAAATGTTTGCCGACTTGCTGGGCGAAGCGCTGACCGCCAAGGTTGACTTGTACGTCGACGGCAAGCTCGACATTCGGAAGCAGTCGTTCGAGTTGACTTATAAGATGGCGGAAGCCTCCGCCGTTCAGGAAAGCGAAGACGGCGTGGAAGAAGAGTATGCTGCAGTGTCGTTGTTCCCTTGGCTCAAAGGCTTCACGTTCCGCACCGATTCGGATATATGGAACGTGAACGGGGAAGTAAAGGCGGAACCGGCAACCGCTCCGGCCGACGCGGTAGCGGTGGAAGAGCTCATGCTGCTGGAAGGCTACGAGGCGCTGGACTATTTCGAGGAAGATTCGTTCCTGTACGATCTGCTCCGAAACAAGCTTCAAATTACGAAGCAAACGTATACCGTCTACAATCAATACAGCGGCAATCCGGCCATCGTGCTGCCGAACGGTCTTACCATCGTCGCCGTCCGCGACGTGGCGGACGCGCTGGGGGCCGAGATTGTATACGACAAGCCGACGAAGACGGTTACGCTGTACGATAAAGCGACGGATACGACGATCGAATTCCGCCTCGGCAGCGACAAGTTTGTCGTGAACGGAGCGGAGCAGCAATGGCCGGCCACGGTCAGCGTTATCGACGGCAGCGCCTACGTTCCGGCCCGCATGCTGGCCGAAGCGCTTGGGGCTTCCATAGAGTGGGAAACGATATACGAAGGCTGGCGCATGCTGCGCATCGAGCGCGTATTGTAAGCCCGCAACGATTCCGGCTGCCGGCGGGGCCGGCCAGGCGATAGAACGGGAGGAATTCGCATGAACAAGCTGTCGACGGAAGAGGAGTTTCGTTCCGCCGTATCGGGCGAATCGCTGACGATCGCCGTCTTCAAGACGACATGGTGCAAGGATTGCCATTTCATCAATCCTTTTATGCCTGATCTGGAGCGGCAATACGAAGGACAGGTCCGCTTTGTCGAGATCGACCGCGACGAGCTTCCAGACTTGTGCTCCGAGCTGAACATTTTGGGCATACCGAGCTTTATCGCTTTTCGCGGCGGCAAGGAGCTGATCCGGTTCGTCAGCAAGCTGCGCAAGACGAGGGAAGAAATCGAGCAGTTTGTCGACCGCGCGATCGAAGTAAGCGAAGCCCTTGCCCAATCTTGAGGCAGCCGGCTGACAACGCGCCGCCGGGACGGTCGTCCCGGCGGCCCCTTCATTCGAAAGTCCGCATGGCAGGATTCGATCCTGCTCATGCGGACTTTCCTTTTGCCGGAAACGCGCAATCGTCACATTTTCAACATGGCTTTTGCCCTATGTTACCGCTATAATTGTAACTGTCATAATTTACGGAAAACAGGTGATTTCATGATGGTAACCGGCCGTTTTCGCGCGTTTGCGAACGCATCGTGCATCGGAATGCTTCTCGTGCTGCTTGCCGGTGCTTTAGTTACGAACACCGACTCGGGCCGCGGCTGCGGCGACGATTGGCCGCTGTGCCATGGCAAATTCATTCCGGCCTACACGCTGGAATCAATGATCGAATATTCCCACAGGGTGGTCAGCGCGCTGGAAGGAATGTTGGTGCTTGGCGTAGCGATTGCGGTATACTTGAAATACAAGCGGGACGCCGACCGGTTCAGGGAGCCTCTCTGGTATGCGGGAATGGCGCTGCTGTTTACGGTCGTGCAGGCGCTGATGGGAGCGGCGGCGGTCATGTGGCCGCAATCTCCCCCGATTATGGCGATTCATTTCGGCATATCCCTGATCGCGTTTGCCGCGACTCTCCTGCTCGTCATCTGGGCTTACCGCCATAAGAACGGAGCGCCCAAGGAATTTCCGGTTCCGCGTTCCGTTATGCCGTTTGCGCTGGGCGTTTCGATTTACTGCTATGTCGTCATTTATTTGGGAGCGTTTATTCGCCATACGGAATCGGCCGGAGGCTGTATGGGCTGGCCTTTGTGCAACGGAGAACTGATTCCGGACATGCAAGGCGCCACCGGCGCCGTATTCATTCACCGGCTAGGCGCGTTAATATTGGGCATCGTGATCGTATGGATGTATGTTCATATTCGCAACGTCAGCGGACAAGCCGGTCTGACTCGTCCCGCAGGATGGGTCGTCGCACTCGTCGTCGCCCAAATCTTAAGCGGCGCTTTGCTCACCGCGACGATCGGCAACGAGAACTGGTTTATCTTTACGAGCTTGCTTCACAATTTGATTATAGTCGGATTGTTTGGCATTTTGCTGGACATTCTGATCCGTTCATGGCGGCTTAGGAAAGGACGTGAAGAAGGTTGAGCTTTGCGAATTTGCGCGAATATCTGGAAGTGCTCAAGCGCGACAACGATCTTGCCGTAATTGAAGCTCCGGTTGATCCGTATTTGGAATTGGCCGAAATACACCGGCGCGTGATCGAGCAGGAAGGACCGGCGCTGCTGTTTACGAACGTCAAGGGGAGCCCGTTTCCGGTCGTTACGAATTTGTTCGGCACCGACCGGCGCGTAGACATCGCGTTCGGGCCTCGGCCGGAGGCGATCATGAAGCAAATCGTCGGCGCCGTCGACCGGATCATGCCGCCGACGCCGAAGGCGATTTGGGGCGAGCGAGGCCTCATCCTGGACATGATGAAGGTCGGCATGAAGGAAGTTCCCAAGGGCAGCGCGCCGATTCTCGGCGCGCTCAAGCGCGAGCGGCCGCTGGCCGGTCTGCCGGCCATTACGAGCTGGCAGGAGGACGGCGGACCTTTCGTGACGCTTCCGCTCGTCTATACGGAAAGCATGAAATCGCGCAAGCAGCATAATTTGGGCATGTACCGGATGCAAATTTTCGACGACAGCACGACCGGCATGCACTGGCAAATACATAAAGGCGGCGGATTCCATTATTACGAGGCCGAGCAGCGCGGCGAAGCACTGCCCGTATCGGTATTTCTCGGCGGGCCGCCGGCGCTCATCGCGTCGGCTATCGCGCCGCTTCCGGAGCATCTGCCCGAGCTTCTGATGGCGTCGCTCATTCTGGGCGGCAAGCTGCCGGTCGTATCCGATCCGCAAGGCGGTCATCGGATGCCGGCGGAAGCCGAATTCGTCATCAGCGGGAAGGTGCCGCCGCATATTCGCAGGCCGGAAGGACCTTTCGGCGATCATTTCGGCTATTATTCGCTCGTTCACGATTTTCCGGTATTTAACGTGGATCATATGTGGCACCGGAAGGACGCCATCTACCCGGCGACCATCGTCGGCAAGCCCAAGCAGGAGGATTATTATTTGGGTGAGTTTTTGCAGCGGCTGCTCGCGCCGGCGTTTCCGATGGTCATGCCGGGCGTCAGGGAGCTGTGGGCGTACGCCGAAGCCGGCGTTCACGCGCTGGCCGCCGCCATCGTGCGGGAATCGTATTCGAGGGAGGCGCTGTCCACCGCGTTCAGCATACTGGGCCAAGGCCAGCTGACGCTGACGAAGTTTCTGATGCTGACCGACCAGCCGATCGAATTGTCGAAGTTCGACCAGCTGCTGGAAACGGTGTTGGAACGGTTCAAGCCGGAGACCGATCTGTTCGTCTTCGACGAAACCTCGCACGATACGCTGGACTATACGAGCGGCAAGCTGAACCACGGCAGCAAAGCGGTCATGCTTGGCGTCGGGGCGCCGATTCGCGAGCTGCCCGCCGCCTACGACGAAGGCCCAATCGAGGAAATCAGCAACGTGCAGGTTTATTGCAAGGGCTGTCTGGTCGTCTCGGGCGCAACGTACGAGAACGAGCCGCAGCTTGCGGAAAGGCTGCTGGAACGGCTGGCCGAACGCGGCACGAAATGGCCTCTTGTCATTTTGGCGGACGATGCCGGCATCGCGGCGGGACAAACGTCGTTTTTGTGGACGGTGTTCACGCGCTTCAATCCGGCGGACGATATCTATGCCCGTTCCGAGGTGAGGCGCCACCATTTCGGCTACAAGCTGCCGATCGTTATCGACGCGCGCATGAAGCCGGGGTACCCCGACGAGCTGTTCCCGCGCGAGGATATCGTGAAGCTGGTGGACAGCCGCTGGAGCGAATACAAGCTATAGAGCGGAGGGCGTGGATCGATGCTTCATTTCATGTTCGACGAGCCTGAACGCGTGCCGGACGGCGCGCTGGCGGAGGCTTGCTCCCTGATGGAGCGGTTCGCGGCTTATATGGACGGGCGTATCCAGGAAGCCGGAGATTCCGCCGGCCGTTTGCTGAAGCTGCGAATATGGACGCTCGGCCTTTGCTCCTCGCTCCGCGAGCTGGAACAAAGCCATTATGCCGCCGGCAAATTTCGCAGCCGGATCCAATCCGACTCGGTCGAGGATATGGACCGCGAGGAGAAGCTGGATTACGACCGATACGTTTATTTCGACAAAAACGCGTTTATCCGGGTGTTTTCGCTGCTGGACAAGCTGGGCACGCTGCTGAACGAGCTGCTGCAGCTGCAAACGGAAAAAGTGAAACCTCACTTTTCATATTTTACGGTGCTGCGCCATATGCGGGAGCGGCAATCGCATCCCGACCTGACGTGGCGGCTGAACGCCGTCAAGGAGCATTACGCGGATCCGATGCGCCGGCTGCGCAAGCGGCGCAATACGGAAATCCATTATATGAACTCCGAGATGCACGACGATTTGATTCAAAGCCAGCGATTGTACGGAGAAGAGATTCGGTTGGAGAACGTCGCGCAGCAAGCGGACGATCTGACCGCCTGCCTGCATATGACCGTGGAGTCGCTGAGGCTTTCCTTTCAATACGCATGCCAAATGATGCGCAGCCTGAAGGCATAATTCCGGGAGGGGCGGTAATCTATGGAGCTGAAAGGCAGAACGGCGCTGGTGACGGGCAGCGCCAAAGGGCTGGGGAAACGGACGGCGCTGCAGCTGGCGGAGCAGGGCTGCAATCTGATCATTAACTACATGGAGAGCGAACGGGAAGCCTTGGAGGTCAAGGCGCAGATCGAACGGCTGGGCGTGAAGGCCGTTACGGTGCAGGCGGACATCGCCACGGTGGAAGGGGCGGCCAAGCTGGCGGATGCCGCGGAAAGCTGGTCCGGCGGCGTCGACATTTTGGTCAATAACGCAGGACCTTTCGTCCGCAAGCGCCGCTTGTTCAGCGAATATGACGAGGAGACGATTATCCGCCTCGTGAACGGCAATTTGCTCAGCGTCATGCTGCTGGATCATCGGCTGCTTCCGCGCATGAGGGAGCGCCGTTGGGGGCGCATAATTCATTTTGGATTCGGCCATGCGAACGAGGCGAGATCGTGGCCGCATCGGGCCGTGTATGCCGCGGCGAAGACGGGGCTGGTCAGCTTTACGAAGTCGCTGGCCGTAGAAGAGGCGCCGCACGGCATAACGGTTAACCTGATCGGACCCGGCGATATTCGCGGGGCGAACAAGGAAAGATCCATCGATGAGGTTATGAGTGAAATGGACGACGAGTCGCCGGTCGGCCGGCCGGGCACCGGCGAGGACGTGGCCCGCGTCATTTTGTTTCTGTGCCAGGAGAAATCGAGCTTCCTGACCGGGAACGTCATCGACGTGACGGGCGGATTCGATCCGATTCGGGCAAACATCAAAGATTTGATGTAATCGGCACACAAGAAAAGAGTCTTATCGGTTTCTTGAAGGAAGCAGCCGCTTCCCCAAGACCGGTAAGACTCTTTACGTTTCGCTCGAAACGGAATGTTCCGCTTGCATTAGAATACTTGAACAACCTCGACGACGCCGTCGACCTCTTCCAGCAGCGCGCGCTCGATACCGGCCTTCAGCGTAATCGTGGAGCTCGGGCAGCTGCCGCAAGCGCCCATCAGGCGGAGCTTGACGATTCCGTCCTCGACGTCCACCAGCTCAACGTCTCCTCCGTCGCGCTGCAGGAACGGACGAAGCTTATCTAATACATCCAGCACTTCATCGTACATGGTGTCCTGTACTTGTTCGCTCATTGCAATCAACTCCTTTCTCCCCTATTATAGTACAAAGCGAGACAATTGAAAATGGATATCGACCAAGTTACTATAAAAAAGTAAGGTGAATGCAGCATGTTAAAACCGATGATCGAATTTTGCGCGAGCAATATGCATCACGGCACCGACCGCATCATGGAAGAGCTGGAGCAGGACGATGATGTGGAAGTGATGGAATACGGCTGTCTGGGCAATTGCGGCGAATGTTATTTGAAGCCGTATGCGCTTGTCGACGGCGAGATCGTGGCGGCCGACTCCGTCGAGGAGCTTCGCGTCCGGATCAAGGAAGCGATCGAGGCGCAGAAGGCGGACCGGGAAGCGCTGGACAAGCTGCTGGACGATCTGTGACGAAGCGGCCGCCTTGCGCGAAGACGCGCGGACGGCCGCTTCCGCTTTTTAGCCGCTTCCGCTGCCTAGCCGAAATGGCGCTTGGACCGCCACAGCACGCCGCTCTTGACAAGACGGGGCACGCGGCCGAGAATCGGGGTTCCGCCCATGATGCCGAAGCCGCTTTTTTTGCCGAGGGAGCCCAGCACGCCTTTCAGCTTGATCTTGCCCAGCCTCGGCGTTCGATTGGCCCACACCGCGAGCAGCACCTCGGCAATCTGCTTGCCTTGGGCGCCCGCCGCCTGGCCGCTCGGGGACAGGGGCAGCGACGCGCAGTCGCCGACGACGTAGACGTCGTTATAGCCGGGCAGCTGGTGGTATTCGTTCAGCACCAGCCGTCCGAGCGAGTCCTTCGGCAAGTTCATCCGCTGCACGAGATCGACGGGCTGAATGCCGGCCGTCCATACCGTGACGTCGGTGTAGATCAGCTTGGACGAATTGGCGTCGTACAGCTGTCCCGGCTCCAGCCGCGTCAGCGACACGTGCCCCCGCATCTCGACGCCGTGATCCATAAACCAGTCCGACACGAAGTCCTGAAGCTTGCCGGGGAAGGCGGACAGCACCTTCGGGCCGCGGTCCAATATCCGGATGTTCAAGTCCGGCCGGCTTTCCCGAAGCTCCGAAGCGACCTCCACGCCGCTCAATCCGCCGCCGACAATCGTCACCTGGCCGTAAGGCTTAATATCGTTCAACAGGGCATACGTCTTACGGGCGGCCGAAAACGTCTGGATGCTCGTGGAATAAGCTTCCGCGCCTTCGATGCCGTGATATTTGTCCGTGCATCCCAGTCCGATGACGAGCCAATCGTAAGAGATCGGATCTTGATCCTGCAAATGGACCAGCCGGTTTTCCATGTCGACGGACGTAATCTCCCCGAAGGCGAGACGAACCTTCGGATCGGAAGGGAATTGAACCCGTAGCTCCATATCCGACGCGGTGCCCGCGGCAAGGGCATAATATTCCGTTTTTAACCCTTGAAAGGGCATGCGGTCCACCAGGACGATGGACACGTCATGCGGAATCTGCGATTCCAGCAATTCGTTGACGATGGCCACTCCGCCATAGCCGCCGCCCAATATCACTAATTTTCTCATCGGATCCAGCTCCACTATGATGTTGGTTGTAGCTTATGCCTGCTCCAGGCCGTTTACTCATTCATAAATTTTGATTTCATTATAGAACGTATCGCGTTCGACCGGAATACGGCCCGCGCCCTTAATGAGCCAAATGAGGTCTTCGCGCGTAATGCCTTCGGGCGTCAGCGCGCCGGCGGCATGGCTGATCTTTTCTTTGACGATCGTGCCGTGCGCATCGGAGGCGCCCATCGTCAGCGCGACCTGGGTCAATTGCACCCCGATATTGATAAAATAAGCTTTAATATGCTGGAAATTGTCCAGCATCAGGCGGCTGATCGCGATCGTCTTCAAATCCTCGAACGCCGAGTTGCGACGGCGGATGCCCGCTTTCGGATTGATCGGCTGCATGGACAGCGGAATGAACACCAGAAATCCGTTCGTTTCGTCCTGAAGCTCTCGCAGGTGGATCAAATGCTGCACCCGGTCCGCCTTCGATTCGATCGAGCCGTACAACATCGTCGTATGGGTGCGCAGCCCGAGCTGATGCGCCGTACGGTGGACTTCCAAATATTGCTCGACGCCGGCCTTTTCGACGCGCATTTTTTTGCGGTAATGATCCGACAATATTTCTGCGCCGCCGCCGGTCAGCGATTCCAGTCCGGCCTTCATCAGCTCCTGCAGCACTTCCTTGTAGCCGAGTCCGCTGATGCGCGAGAAAAAGTCGATTTCCGCCGCCGTGTACGCCTTCAGCGTCACGTCCGGATAATGCGCCTTGAGCGCCTTCAGAGAATCGACGTAATATTGGAACGGCACATGGGGGTTGTGGCCGCCTACGATATGAAATTCACGGACGCCGGGATGAAAATGCTGCTCGACGTACCGGATCATGTCATCGCCCGAAAGCGTATAGGCGCCGGGATCGCCTTCGTCCTTGCGGAAGTTGCAAAACGCGCAGTGAGCTTCGCAGACGTTCGTAAAATAAAGGCTCATATTTTCGATAAAATAAACCTTTTTTCCGTTTTTGCGGAGATTGACCTCGTTGGCCAGCTGTCCGATCGAGAGGAGGTCGTCCGATTCATACAGATAAACCCCGTCCTCCAGCGACAGACGTTCGCCGGCGCGGACCTTCTCCGCGATAATTTGCATTTGCTTTTCTTGCGTGGGAATGGCTATGTTCATGAGAAAGCCTCCTTGGATGCGATGGTGCAACGGCAGTTGCATGGCTTGCTATTTTGTGAAAAAAATAACTTGCACTCACGTTGATGAAAGCTGTAACCATTATAAACCTCACACGTAGTGCGGGCAATACCAAAAAATAGCGGGCTTGAGCGAAGAAGCAATGTGGAGTATACTATTAATAAGTAAGTGAATAAGGGTACTGCCCGGCGCGGAAGACGCCGGAGTCGTTTATAATAAGCGGAGGGATGCAACATGATAACGATCAGCGGACAGGCATCTGAGAAAATAAAAGAAATGCTGGAGCAGGAAGAAGCTCCGAACCTGTTTTTGCGCGTCGGCGTGAAAGAGGGCGGCTGCAGCGGTTTTTCGTACGGCATGGGCTTCGACGACGAAATGAAGGAAGGCGATCAAACGATCGAAATGGCGGGACTGAAAGTCGTCGTTGACGAGGACAGCGCCAAATATTTGTACGGCCTCGTCATCGATTGGAAGGAATCCGCCATGGGCGGCGGGTTTACGATGGATAATCCGAACGCGACCGTCACCTGCGGCTGCGGCTCTTCGTTCCGTACCGCCGTAGCGGCGGGCAAGCCGGATACCGATTGCTGACGATCGGTCGACCGCCAAGCTCGATGAAAGCACAAACAGCCGAAGCAATCCGCCCGATTGCTTCGGCTGTTTTTTGCGTTTATTCCGCGTTTTTGGACTTGCCGCCGGAGACGCGGCGCGCGGCCTCCAGCACAATCGCCCGAGCACGCTCCATCTCCTTGCCGGATGGAACGGGAACCCCCTCGAGCGGGTATGGGATGCCGAGCGCCTGCCATTTGTAGATGCCCATGCGGTGATAAGGGAGCAGCTCTATTTGTTGTACGCCGCTCAGTTTGCCGATCAAACCGCCCAGCGCCCGCAAATGCCGTTCGCCGTCGGTGACGCCCGGGACGAGCACATGGCGGACCCAGAAGGGGCTGCCCCGCCGGGACAAATGGAAGGCAAAGCGCAAGATGCGCTCGTTCGGCTGGGTCGTCAGCCCGGCGTGTTGCTTGCTGTCCGAATGCTTGATATCGAGCAGCACCAAATCGGCCGCGTCCAGCAGTCCGCTCGCTTCGGCTTGGGCCGGTTCGCAAAAGCCGGACGTGTCGAGCGCCGTATGCAGTCCGAAGCGCCGCTTCGCCTCCCGCATCAGCGCCGCGACGAACGGCGCCTGCAGCGTCGGTTCGCCGCCCGACACCGTAAGTCCGCCGCCGGACAAGCGGTAATAATCGAGGTAGGGCTCGATTTCTTGAAGCACGTCGTCCGTCGTCATCGGCTTGCCGGCGCATCGGTCCCACGTGTCCGGGTTGTGGCAGTAGCCGCACCGCAGCGCGCAGCCTTGCATGAACAGGACGAATCGGATGCCCGGGCCGTCCACCGTCCCGAACGTGTCGAAGGAGTGGACGAGTCCCGTCGCGGAACGGTCTTGGGCCGGGGAGGCGTGTGCCGTCCGGGCGCCTCCTGCCGCTGCTTCGCCCGGCGCGCAGCGTTCGCGGCTCATAGCTGCCCGTGGAAGGTGCGGCTGATGACTTCCAGCTGCTGTTCCTTCGTCAGCTTGATAAAGTTGACGGCGTAGCCCGATACCCGGACGGTCAGCTGCGGATACCGCTCGGGATGCGCCATGGCGTCCTGCAGCGTGGCCCGGTCGAACACGTTGACGTTCAGATGATGCGCTCCTTGCGCCATGTAGCCGTCGAGCAGAGCGGTCAGGTTGGCGAAGCGGTCTTCCCGCTCGCGGCCCAGCGCCTTCTCGACGATCGAGAACGTGTTCGAGATGCCGTCCAGCGCATGCTCGTACGGCAGCTTGGCGACGCTGGCGAGCGAAGCGAGCGCGCCTTTGCGGTCGCGGCCGTGCATCGGGTTGGCGCCGGGCGCGAACGGTTCGCCGGCTTTGCGGCCGTCAGGCGTGGAGCCGGTCTTTTTGCCGTAGACGACGTTGGACGTAATCGTCAGGACGGATTGGGTCGGCACGGCGCCGCGATACGGCTTGTGCCTGCGCAGTTTGTCCATAAACGCCTCGACAAGCCCGGAGGCGATGGCGTCGACGCGCTTGTCGTTGTTGCCGTATTGCGGGTATTCGCCTTCGATCCGGAAGTCGACGGCAATACCCGCCTCGTTGCGGATCGGATACACCTTGGCGTAACGAATGGCGCTCAGGCTGTCGGCGACGACGGACAAGCCGGCGATGCCGCAAGCCATCGTGCGTACGATTTCGCGGTCGTGCAGGGCGAACTCCAGCCGCTCGTAGCAATATTTGTCATGCATGAAGTGAATGACGTTGAGCGCGTTCATGTACAGGCCGGCGAGCCAATCGAGCACCTTGTCGAAGCGGTCCGTCACTTCGTCGTAATCGAGCGACTCGGCGCCGATCGGAGCTTCCGCGGGAGAGACGACCTGGACGCCCAGCTTCTCGTCGATGCCGCCGTTGATGGCGTACAGCAGCGCCTTGGCGAGGTTGGCCCGCGCTCCGAAAAACTGCATCTGCTTGCCGATCCGCATGGCGGAGACGCAGCAGGCGATGCCGTAGTCGTCGCCGAAATGCGGCCGCATCAAGTCGTCGTTCTCGTACTGGATCGAGCTCGTTTCGATCGAAACCTTGGCGCAGTACCGCTTGAAGGCTTCCGGCAAGCCTTGCGACCAGAGCACCGTCAAGTTCGGCTCCGGCGCCGGGCCGAGATTGTACAGCGTGTGCAGGAAGCGGAACGACGTTTGGGTCACCATATGGCGTCCGTCCAGCGCCATGCCGCCGATCGACTCCGTCACCCAGGTCGGATCGCCGCTGAACAGCTCGTTGTAATCCGGCGTGCGCAGAAACTTGACGATCCGGAGCTTCATGACGAAATGGTCGATCAGCTCCTGCGCCTCCTCCTCGTTCAGCAGGCCGTCCCGCAAATCGCGGCGGATGTAGATGTCGAGGAAGGTCGACACGCGCCCGAGACTCATGGCCGCGCCGTTCTGCTCCTTGACTGCGCCCAGATAGGCAAAATAAAGCCATTGCACGGCCTCCTTCGCCGTTTCGGCCGGCTGCGAAATATCGAAGCCGTAGGAGAGCGCCATCGCCTTCAATTCCTCCAGCGCGCGGATTTGCTCCGCGTGCTCCTCGCGTTCGCGGATGACCGCCTCCGTCATGCCGCACTGGTCGGTCAGGCGAAGATCGCGCCGCTTTGCGGCGATAAGCCGGTCGACGCCGTACAGCGGAACTCTCCGGTAGTCGCCGATAATCCGGCCCCGGCCGTAGGCGTCGGGCAGGCCGGTAATGATGCCCGCTTTGCGGGCCAGGCGCATATCCGGCGTGTACACGTCGAAGACGCCCTGATTATGCGTCTTGCGCACCTCGGTGAACAGCTTGACGATGTCGTCCGGCAGCTCGAAGCCGTAGGCCTCGCATGCGTCTTGCACCATCCGGATGCCGCCGTTCGGCTGGATCGCCCGCTTGAACGGGGCGTCGGTTTGCAGGCCGACAATCCGTTCGAGCCCCCGGTTTAAGTAACCCGGACCGTGTGAGACGATCGTAGACGGCGTTGCCACGTCGACGTCCAGCACGCCGCCGTTTTCCCGCTCCCGCCGCGACAGCTCGCAGACGACGTCCCACAGCCGAAGCGTCGCGCACGTCGCCTCGGCGAGAAACGACTCGTCGCCGTCGTACGGCGTTAAGTTGCTCAGAATGAAATCGCGCGTATCGATGTCCTTGCTCCATTTGCCTTCCTTGAAGCCTTGCCAGGGATGCGGGCGCACCCCCGGCCGATGGGAAATCGACATGACCAAGACCTCCTTCTAAATGAATGATGGTTAGTCAAAATTGCCGTAAAAAGCTTTGCGGTACAGCTCCTCCAGCTCCTTGACCAGAGGCAGACGCGGATTGGCCGTCGTGCATTGGTCTTCGAAGGCGCGGTCGGCCAACGTTCCGACACAGGCCAGAAACTGCTTTTCGTCAACGCCGGCGGCCTGGAAGCTTTCCGGAATGCCGAGCGCGCGATTCAGCTTGCGGACGGCTTGAATCAGGCTTTCCACGCCGTCGGCGGTCGACCCCGCAGGCAATCCGATCAGACGTGCGATTTCGGCGTAGCGGACATCCGCTTTGAAATATTCGTATTTCGGAAACGACTGGAACTTCGTCGGCCGGCCCGCATTGTACCGGATTACATGGGGCATCAGGATGGCGTTCGTTCTCCCGTGGGCGAGGCCGAATTCGGCTCCGAGCTTATGCGCCAGGCTGTGATTGATGCCGAGAAAAGCGTTCGCGAACGCCATGCCTGCGATCGTTGACGCATTGTGCATCTTTTCCCGGGCGGCGGGGTCGCCCGTCAGAAACGATTGCTCCAAGTTTTCGAAAACGAGCTGGATCGCCTTGATGGCCAAGCCGTCCGTATAGTCGTTGGCCATGACCGACACATAAGCTTCGATCGCGTGCGTCAGCACGTCCATGCCGGTGTCGGCGACGACCGCGCCCGGCAGGCTGTACACGTATTCCGGATCGATAATGGCGACGTCCGGCGTCAATTCGTAGTCCGCAAGCGGGTATTTCGTATTGCCGCTGTTTTTGTCCGTAATGACGGCGAACGAGGTGACCTCCGAGCCGGTGCCCGACGTTGTAGGTATGGCGACAAACTGCGCTTTCGTGCCTAAACGCGGATATTTGTACACCCGTTTGCGAATGTCGAGAAACTTCATCTTGATCGCTTTGAAGTCGGTGTCCGGATATTCGTAAAACAGCCACATCGCCTTGGCGGCGTCCATCGGAGAACCGCCCCCGAGAGCGACGATGCAGTCGGGCTGAAAGCGCGCCATGACGGCGGTGCCCCGCCGCACCGTTTCGACGGAAGGATCCGGTTCGATATCTGCGAACACTTCGATTTGAACCGGCTGTTTGCGTTTGCGCAAATAATATTCGACCTTGTCGGCGTAGCCGAGTTTCTGCATCGTTTCGTCGGTGACGATAAGCACGCGGCTGATGCCCGGCATCTTGGACAAATATTGCGTGGCGCCCCTCTCGAAATATAGCTTCGGAGGAATTTTGAACCATTGCATGTTGACCGTCCGGTCGGCGACGCGCTTGACGTTGAGCAGATTGACCGCCGATACGTTGCTCGTCGTGGAGTTGCGGCCGTACGAGCCGCAGCCCAGCGTCAGGGAAGGCAGATTCGTATTGTAAATGTCGCCGATCGCGCCGTGAGTGGAAGGCGAATTGACGATGACGCGCCCCGTCTGGAGCTTGGCGGCAAAGGCGTCGATGACCCGCCGGTCGGTGGAATGGATGACCGACGAATGGCCCATTCCGCCGTGGCGGACAATGGCGGAGGCGATTTCGATGCCGTGCCTGGCGTCTTTCGCTTTGTAGCAGGCAAGAACGGGGCTGAGCTTCTCGGCGGACAGCGGATAGGCGTCGCCTACGCCGTCCAGCTCCGCGACGAGAATTTTCGTGTCCTCCGGCACATCAATGCCGGCCATTTCGGCAATGCGCCTCGCCGATTGCCCGACGACGGCGGCGTTGACGGCGCACTTGCCGGCTTGGATGACCAGCCTGGAAACTGCGTCCGTTTCTTCTTTGTTCAGAAAATAGCAGCCGAGCACGGTCATCATTTTTTTGACCGGTTCATATACGGGCGCCTCGATGATGACCGCCTGCTCGGAAGCGCAAATCATGCCGTTGTCGAACGTCTTGGACAAAATAAGATCGGTCACCGCCTGTTTCAAATTGGCGGTTTGGTCTATGAGGCAAGGGACGTTGCCGGGACCGACGCCGAGCGCCGGCTTGCCCGTGCTGTAGGCCGCCTTGACGAGCGAGGCTCCCCCGGTAGCCAGCACGAGGGCAACCCCCGGATGATTCATGAGCAGCCCGGTCGCTTCCATGGACGGCTGCTCGATCCATTGGACGCAATGCCGCGGGGCTCCCGCGTCGACGGCAGCCTCCAGCAGCGTGCGGGCCGCTTCCGCGCTGCTGCGCTGGGCGGATGGATGGAAGCCGAAAATAATCGGATTGCGCGTTTTGGCCGCGATTAGAGCTTTGAACATCGTCGTCGAAGTCGGGTTTGTCACCGGCGTCACGCCGGCGATAATGCCGACGGGCTCGGCAATGAGCTTGTAATTTTCGTAACGGTTCTCTTCGATGACGCCGACCGTTTTGTCGTATTTGATGCTGTGATAGATGTATTCCGTCGCAAAGATGTTTTTCGTTATTTTGTCTTCGTAGACGCCTCTTCCCGTCTCTTCGACCGCCAGCTTGGCCAAGGCCATATGCTTCTCCAGACCCGCGAGCGCCATGCGCTGCACGATATGGTCGATCTGCTCCTGCGACAGGCTCATATATTGCTTTTGCGCTTCTTTGGCCCGTTCGACCAGCTCGTCGATCATGCCAGCCGCGGACGGCTGCGGGGAGGCTGCCGTTTTTTTCTCTTTGACCGTCATTGTTCTCACTCCTCGTATAGTATTTCTAGAACATAACTTCGAGTCATTTTCCAGCACCCG
>CALAWP010000084.1 GCA_937895345.1 uncultured Paenibacillus sp.
GGTAATTTCCAATTCGACCGAATTAGGGACTTGACATTATACCGCTGGACTTTGGTTATATTCGGTGCCGGCAATCGGCCCTTCACTAAGATGACGGATCGAGTCACGGGTATGTGACACGTCTGAGAAAATTCATTCGGAAGAAGGAATGGCAGATGAGTACTGCGCAGGAGTGGCTGGCTGAGCAATTCGAGGCGCATCGCTCTCACCTGCAGGGGGTGGCTTATCGAATGCTCGGATCGTTGTACGAAGCGGAGGATGCGGTGCAAGAATCATGGTTCCGCTTAAGCCGATCGGATACGAGTAATGTCAAGAACCTGGGAGGGTGGATGACAACGGTTGTATCTCGAATATGCCTGGATATGCTTCGTTCACGAAAAGCGAGAAGAGAGGAAACGATGGAAGCACATCTGACCGAGATAACCGTTAGCGACGAAGCTCGCGGCAATCCCGAACAGGAAGCGTTAATGGCCGAATCTGTCGGTCTCGCGATGATGGTTGTGCTCGGCAATCTGAATCCGGCGGAACGCGTCACTTTCGTGCTCCATGATATTTTTGCGATGTCTTATTCCGAGATAGCTCTAATCGTTGGGAAATCCGAGACAGCTACTAGACAGCTGGCAAGCCGCGCACGACGTCGTGTACATGGTGGAGGCTCGACTCTGAATCCCAATCTGGCGCGTCAACGAGAGCTCATCGACGCATTCCTTAATGCGGCTTACGCAGGCGATATCGATGCATTGGTTGCAACCCTCGATCCAGACGTCGTCCTTCGAGATGATCGTCAGGTTGGAGAGGCACGCGTGACTAGAGGCGCAGCAGCGTTGGCCAATCAAGTATCGGGACGAGCGAAAGCGGCTCAGGTGGTCTTCGTGAATGGCTCCATAGGCGTTATTGCCGCTCCGCGCGGAAAACTGCTCTATGTACTCCAATTTACGATCAGGAACGGGAGGATCTCCGAGGTCGAATTGATTTCCGACTCGGCGCGCATTCGCCAGTTGGACTTGTCCATCTTCCCTTCATGAACATAAACGATTGACCTGAATTCCTTAGCCTGCAAAGGACAGAAGAGCCACCTTTTAAGTTGGCAAGGGCCATCCCACATAGGATGGCCCTTAAAGTTTGCCGTTACAGACAGCGCGGGGAACCGTATCATAAGTGACGGCAAGTTTATCATCTAAACTGTCCTAGCTGTCCAAGTAAGATGCAACTTAATTGTGCACAAATAGTTGCGATGCGCAATGGCCGGATATTCCAACGAATGCTGTTCATTTCAGGTCAAGTAGGTATCGGTCCGGATGGAGTTCCCGGTCAAGATATTCGGCAACAAACGGAGCTGGCGATCAACAATTTGTACAAAGTCCTCGCAGGCGCAGATATGGATGCAAACGACATCGTAAAATCCACAATCTATTTAACGGACGAAAATCTGCTCGGCGCCTTCATGGAAGCTGGTGCAGGGGTCTTGCCTGCCCCTCCGCCGGCGACGACGTTGCTTATTGTCAAAGCACTGGCTTCGCCGGACTTGCTGGTTGAGATCGAAGCGATTGCAGCGAAGTAGGCCAGTTTCTCCCCCTTAAGTATAGCAACCACAAAGGAGCTGCCGCGAACAGCTCCTGTTGCATGAGTCGTCATTATGACCGTTATGGGGTAACCGCCAAATGAATAAACTCTCCATCCTTCGGAATGACGACCGATTCTAACAAATGATGAGTTTCGAGGTATTGCGCTAAGTCTTTTCTTGTTAGCGTACAATGACTAATTGCATCCATATGAACGGCAATAATTTTCGTTGACGGAGATATTTTCAGAATGGTCATGATATCTTGAGGTGTCATAGTAATGATAGTGCCCAATAACATCTGAGCCCTTGGAGCATTAAGTATGCAAACTTGGGGTGTATACTGCTTCATTACCTGACTAATATGATCCGTCAAAATGCAATCCCCCACGATGTATAACGAGCCGTCCTCTTGGGTGCTAAGAATATAACCGGATACGGGTCCGAGCAGTTTAGCTGCGATTCCTTTGGCATGCTGACCGCTAATTCTTCGAAAATCGATTTCACACCATTGCAAGGTTTCTTCTACAGAATGAACGTTTTGGAAACCCCAGGATTCTATTTTCTTTTGATCTTCCGGTTGACAAAAAACGGGAATCCTTTTGTTAAGAATCCTTTTTGCCGTTGTATCGAAGTGATCGAAATGCAAATGGGTCAAGAGTATCGCATCAATATTGTCGAAGGTATCCAATGTGACAGGTAGAGGTACGATAGGGTTTCTGCGTAACGTCCTGGTAAAAGGAACGGGAGGAAGTTGCCCCACCTCACTCAGCATAGGGTCAACAAGGATTTTTTTCCCTTTCACGGTTAGAAGGGAGGTGGCATTTCGGATATGTTGAATCGTTAAGTTCATAGGTGGTCATCTCCTATTTGACAAAAAATACCGACCGGTCTGTTTTAACCATAACAAAAAAGAAGCTATTGTGCAATACATGAATTTTTTCATGGATAAAGTATCCGCGCTTGTTTTGAAAATGACGGTGTGCTATTTTAAGACCAATCGGTATTTTTATGGACAGGAGGTTTGGGTTCTTGCGTAAAGGCCAAAAAACCAAAGAACATATCATACGTGAGTCGGCCGTATTGTTTAATACAAAGGGATATAACGGAGCTTCTCTATCCGATATCATAGAGCGTTGCGGTATTCGCAAAGGCGGGATTTACAACCATTTTGAAAATAAAGATGAAATCGCTCTTGCAGCCTTTCAGTATTCGTTCTCGCAAATTTTACAAATGCTTTCTAAAGCGCTGGAGAATGCAACCAACTCGAAAGAGAAACTGCTGGCTATTGGCAATGTTTATATCGATATCATTGAAAACAATTCTTTGGCAGGAGGATGTCCTCTGCTAAATACAGCTGTCGAAAGCGATGACAGTCACCCTGAGCTTAAAGAACGGGCTCAACAGGCGATGAAATATCTTATCGATCAGTTAACTAAGATCATTCTCGAAGGTATGGATCATAAGGAATTTAGAAAAGATATCTCCGTTAACGAAGTGAGCAGCTACATCATTGCTGTCATAGAAGGGGGGGTTATGCTCAGCAAGTTATTTGAAGATAGCAAGTACATTAGGCATTGCGTAAATAATGTCAATCAATTTATAGATGATCGGCTGCTGATTAAATAAAATCGCAACGGCTACCCGGACGGCAGCCTCGTCCGGATCATCCGATAACGCGAGCTGGGTTCCCGTCATCCATTCACTGCAACTTGTCCGCTAAAGCCTGCTGCACGCGTGTCACTCCCTGGCTCAAGGCGTGACCTCCGCCAACTGCGGCGACAACCGCAACGGCATCCATGATCTCGCTTGGACTCGCACCTTGGGACAACGCTTCTCTTACATGATAATACGTACATATTTCGTTGTTGGCGAACAAAGCGATGCCAAGAGCGATCAGCTGTTTATTTTTCGCGCTTACCGCATGTTCTTCGAAACACCGGGCGGTAAAGTTATGGTACGACTCAACTACGTTCGGCAGCGTTTCATTCATATGCCCGACGCCAATTCGATAAGCGTCAACCTTATCGTCCATCAGTTTATTCATTATGTTTGCTCCTCGTATCGTTTTCTTGCGTTATCGTTCCCTGAACTTTCCTGCTGTATTCGTTTCGGCTTAGCCAAAAAGGATCTCCAACATTATAATTATTATAGATATCCTATAGCGGTACGGATCAGGAGGACGGCATGCAATTCCAACCCATGTATGAAGACGGGCAATTATTTCTGCCGAAGATCGAATTAAATATGACCTCGAACCAAACGATTGGCATTATTACGGATTTGAAGAGAAAGCAGCTTTTAATGAATCAATTAGCGGATCGCTCCCAATATTATATATTTCGAGCCGGGCAAAATGAGTATATGCGTTTAACGGTGGAAGAGCTAAACACTTTTCTAGTCCAAGTAACGGAGAGGAACGAGCGTGTCGTTTCGTTACTGGATTATTTGGCTTTACAAGAAGAACGGAAGGTAAAAATCAAGGATCTGCCCTCATCGAAAAGGATGTATGTGACCTTGCTGCGCGTCTTTTTTGCGCATCAGCCGACCCTTGTACTGGAGGAGCCTTATTTTTACCTGGAAGAACAGGATCGTCGCCAATTCAAACGGATTTTGGATGACCTTTCAAAAGAAAAGCGGATTTTAATTTTAACTTCGAATTTAGAGGATGCCATGATTTCCTGTGATGAAATCTATCAATTGAACGAGTTCGGACTTCTTCCATTGGATATTCGGGACTCCGAAGGGGATAAGCAGGAGGTGCAGGAACAAGATCAGGCCAATATCACCTTGCAGAAAATTTCTACGAAAAGGAAAGACAAAGTAATTTTATTTAATCCGCCTGAAATCGACTACATCGAAAGTATAAACGGTTCGGTCCTTGTTCATGCGGATGGCGAACATTATGACTGCGCTTTGACGCTAACCGAGCTCGAGCTGAAATTGTTAAACTTCGGATTTTTCAGGTGTCATCGCTCCTACATCGTTAATCTGCAAAAGGTAAGAGAGATTATTACCTGGACAAAGAATAGCTACAGCTTGCGATTAAATACGGGCAAAGATGCCGTGGTCCCGTTATCCCGTTCGAAATTGCAAGAATTAAAAGCCCTTCTTCACATTTAATGTTCGGGGAAATGCCGAACCAATCAAGCGTTCCATGGTACCATTCAGGCGATAATCGCTACATTTCGGCGGATTTTGATGGCTGCAAGCAGGCAATCTTTGTATGCTAAAGGCATCAACTCCAAGGAAGTGATGTTCATGGATGTAGTCGAGGTCGAACGTGTTCGAAAGAAATTCGGAAATAAGGATGCGTTAGTCGAAGGAAGTGAGTTGCAATGAGTATCTCATTAAAACGCGCCCGAGCGATCTTTGTGAAGGATTACAAGGAGTTCTCGCGCAACTATGCGATCTCTATTAGTCTTATTGTTCCGATTCTCTTCGCGTTTCTATTTCGAAGTGCAGGCCCGTCTTTGCCTGGAGCTATCGGCTTCCTCCTAAATATTTCGCTTGTGCTGCTCACGTGTTTAGTACAAGCCTGCTTGATTGCGGAAGAAAAGGAGCGCAACACGTTACGATCATTAATGATGACACCAGCCACGACCATGGATGTTTTAATCGGTAAGAGTGCTTTAGTATTTGTAGTGTCTGTTGTTGCGCTGACGATTGCTACGTATATATTGGGTTATAAGCCAGCCAGTTTATGGGCGTTTATGGCAGCTGTCATGTTTTCGATCATTCTATACACAGCAGTCGGGACGATCTGCGGGTTATTCTCCAAGACGCTGCTTGACGCGTCTTTATCGATCATTCCTGCAGCGATGGTATTTACTGCGCCTCCAGTTGCAACGTTACTATTCGGTGATTTTCCAATTTTCAAAGTGCTGGATTATACGCCAAGCGTTCAACTTGTCCAGTTGCTAAATTTACCTGACTCAGGATTTACGACGGGGGACTTATTAAGACCACTCTACATTATTTTGGTATGGACGGTTGTATTGACGATTGTGTCTGTTGTTTTGTATCAACGGCGGTTAAAGGACGAGTAGGGAGGATCAGATGCCGATGAATGCAGCCCTCAGATGGATGCGAGAATTCAAAGACCGGGATACCCGGCGTAAGCTGCAAGGCTATCGGGACAAAGTGGAGCTCATTCGACAACGGAATTTGGAAGCATGGGACGATAAACGGCTGCAAGCGGAATCTCTCCGGCTGAAAAAGGAAGCAAAGTCGGGTGCGCCTTTGGACAAGCTGCTTGTTGAAGCCTATGCGCTAGTTTGCGAGGCAGCGAAGAGAACGCTCGGCTTACAGCCTTACGATGTCCAGATCATGGCAGCCATCGCTCTGCACGAGGGATTGTTGATCGAGCAGCATACCGGCGAAGGAAAGACGCTCTCTGCCGTTATGCCCGCATATCTGCATGCGCTGACCGGCAAAGGCGTTCATGTGTTGACCTTTAACGATTATTTGGCCCATCGGGATGCGGAGTGGATGGGTCCGATCTATCGCTTCCTTGGGTTAACGGTGCAATCGGTTCAAGCGGGCATGAGCTTGTCCGGGAAACGGGAAGCGTACGCCGCGGATATCACCTATGTTACGGCCAAAGAAGCGGGATTCGATTATTTGCGCGACACGATTGCTCTGGACAAAGCCGATACCGTGCATCGACCTTTCCATTACGTCATCGTCGACGAAGCGGATTCGCTGCTTCTCGACGAAGCGCGGGTGCCGCTGGTCATCGCCGGCGAGCCGGGCTCTTCCGGTGACGACGGCATGCGTTTGGCAGAAGTAGTCAGGCAGCTCGAGCAAGAGGAGCATTACGACTTCGATGCGTTCAAGCGGAACGTTTATTTGAATGAAGCGGGCGCAGCGAAAGCGGAATCGCTTCTGGGATGCGGCAATTTGTACGAAAGCCATAACAGTCATTGGCTAATGGCGTTAAATTGCGCGCTGCATGCGGAATTGTTGTTGAACAAAGACGTCGATTACATCGTTCGGGACGGCAAAATCGAGCTGATCGACGAATACACCGGCCGCGTGGCGGAAAACCGGCATTTGCCGGACGGGCTGCAGGCCGCGCTTGCGGCCAAGGAAGGGCTGCCGTTCAAGGCCGGCGGCAAGGTTCTCGGCACGATCACCCTTCAACACTTCTTAAGTCTGTATCCGACAATTTGCGGAATGACGGCTACCGCCTGCGCTTCCGCAATGGAATTCGAAGCAATTTATAATCTGCAGGTCGTGCCCATTCCGCCAAACAGGCCCAATATACGAATCGACCTTCCGCACCGGATATATACCCATAAAGAAGCCAAGTTTAAGGCGCTTGTACAAGAAATCTCGTCCGTCCATGCAACGGGACGTCCGATTCTCATCGGTACGTCAAGCGTCGGGGAGTCCGACGCGCTGGCGGAAGCGCTGGCGGCTGCCGGCATCCCTTGCCATGTGCTCAATGCAAAAAACGATGCCAAAGAAGCCGAGATCATCGCCAAAGCGGGAGAAATCGGCGCTGTGACGGTGTCTACGAACATGGCGGGACGCGGCGTCGACATTCGGCTCGGCGGGGGAGACCCTGCGCAGGCAGAAGCTGTCGCCAGGCTGGGCGGGTTGTACGTGATAGGTACGCAGGTGCACCAAAGCGTGCGGATCGACGACCAGCTGCGCGGGCGTTCCGGCCGCCAGGGCGACCCGGGAGCGTCCGTCTTTTTCGTCAGCCTGGAGGACGATTTGATGCTCAGGTTCGGCATCGATCAAGCGATACGCGATCTCAGGCAGGACGAGGCACTCGATGAATCGGTGCTACGCAGCAAAATTTCGCATATTCAGCGCGTTATTATGGGGCAAAACTTCCACATCCGCCAGGAGCTGAACGGTTATTCGGATATGTTGGAGGAGCAGAGACGTCTCCTGTACGAGGAGAAGCTCCGAATATTGAAAGGCGAGACGCCGCTGAGCCCTTCGGAGCAGCGGGTTCGGCTTTATTTGATCGACAAGTTCTGGGCCGACCATCTGGCGTACGCTTCTTATATTCGCGAAGGCATCCATTTGACTAGCCTTACGAACCGCAATCCAATCGACGAATTTCATACGCAAATCATCGAAGCGTACGAGCAAATTCCGGATCAAGTCCGTCAAGAGTCGGCGAAAATGCTCCAAAAGCTCGGAGGGTCAAACGACCCGGCGAAGTGGGAAGAGCTGGGACTGAAAAGTCCGACGTCCACGTGGACGTATATGATCAGTGACCAATATTCGCAGTACTTGCAAAATCCCGGCTCATGGACCCCTGGGACAATAATCGCTTATTGGCTTCGCAAGATGGCGAGGCCGGTATTCGGGTGGTCCAAATTTTAAGCGGGACGAATACGAGCGAACGCTGCACAAGCGAACGCTCAATTTTTTATTCGTCTATCGGACGGTTGCTTTCTCGTCGAAATGACGGGAGGGGACGTTGCTTGGATTCCGGATTTTAGAAATATTTTCGAATTGCTTTCGAGGGGCTTTAGACTCCTCCTTTAGAATAAAGTTGTAGGCAAGAGAGAGGCCATACAATCTTAAAGGAGCGAGTGAGAAATGAAAAAGAAAAGCAAATTCATCATGATTGGCGCGGCGTTGGCTGCAATGACGGTGTTTACGGCGACGGCGTTCGCGTACACTCCGAACACGGAAGGTTACGATGCGTTCAAAGCGGTGCTGAAGGCAAACCATACGTCGGGTGCAACGATCGAGAGCGCGACGGTGAACGGGAGCTTCACCGTTACGGTTGACGGCGAGACGGTGCTGAATGCGGACGGTTCGGCGAAGATGGGCCCCGCTGGCGACGAGCACATTGTAAGCGGCGACTTCGGCTTCACGCTCATGGGTGTCGAACGCAGCGGCAGCCTGTACAGCAATGGTGATGACAAGCTCTATTTCGTAGACCGGACGCATGATCTGCACTATCAGGTAATAAACCTGGACGATGAGAACGCTGGTGGAGACCGCGAATGGTCGGATAAGGACGACTTCCAAGATCGCCCGATGAACAAAGCGGAAGAAGCGCTCCTCGATTTCATAGTCGGCGACCTGAAGGACAACTTCAGCGTGGTGAACCAGGCGGACGGCTCGAAGACGATTGGGTTTGAGGTCAGCAAGGAGGAGATTCCCCTTGCGGTGCGCTTACTGATGGACGCAGCATCTTCCGAGGCCAAGGCCGGGCGCGCACATGCACCGGCAGAGCATAAAGAATGGGAAAGAATCAAACAGCTTCCTTTCTTCCAAGGACTCGAGGAAATCGACCTCGAAACGCAATTGCCGGAATTGACGGAAGACGTTGCAATTGAACATGTGCGGCTTCAGATGACGGTCGATGCGAATAACGAGCTGCAAGGCCTGCACGGCGAGCTTGGAGTGAGCGGCAAAGATGAGACGGGCGCCTCCCGCCTCGTGGAGATAAAAGGAGCCGGCGAATTTAGCGGCATCAATGCCACGACGCCGGATGTGTACGACCCTGTCGGCAAGTCTGTCGGGACGATCGACGCGAAAACGTTCGACGACCGCAGGTAGTACAATCAAGCCCGGGAGGACTAAGCATATGTTCGAAGTGGACGATTTGACGAAGGTCTACCCCGGCGGCCGCGGCATCCAAGGGCTCAACCTCACCGTGCATTCCGGTGAGGTTGTCGCCTTATTGGGACCGAACGGCGCCGGGAAGACGACCGCGCTGCAGGTAATGGCCGGCTGGCTTGCGACGGACCGCGGGGAAGCGCGCTGGAATGGCGCCTCCGTCGCGGACCGGCCCGATCTGACAAGACCGCACATGGGCCTGATGATCGGCGAGCCGTCTCCGTACCCCTATTGCACAGGGTATGATTATCTGAAATGTTATCATAAGTTATACCCGGGAATCGACGAAGCGCGCATCCGGCAGACATTGGAGCTCGTAGGCATGACGAAGCACCAGCACTTGAAGATCAAGAAGTACTCTACCGGCATGAAGCAGCGGATCGAGCTTGCCAGCGTATTGCTTCACCGACCGAAGCTGCTGCTGCTCGATGAGCCGTTCTCGGGTATGGATATCGAAGGCAAACGGGAGATCACGATGGTGCTGCGCGGCCTCGTGTCCGACTCGGGGATGAGCGTCATCGTGTCGTCGCATCAGGTCCACGACATCGAGGACTGGATCACGCAGGCTTGCATCATTCATGAGGGGCGACATGTCCATACGGCGGGCGCCGTGAAGATCCGGGAGTCGTTCGCAAGCGTGGAGGACTACTATTTGCATCATATCGCACAGGAAAGGAGCGGGGCCGAATGATCGCGCAGTTGAAATATCTGACCGGAGAGGAACTGCGCAAGCTGTTCCGCGGAGGCAAGCTGAAGGTTCTGCTGCTGCTTTCCTTCTTCATCGGTGTCCTCTTCGTCTTCATCGGTGTCCGTCTTGGACTGAACGACAACCTCCCGCTGACGGCAATGAAGTTGCTTCTCGCGGCCGTGCTCCCTTTTTTCATGGGGTCGCTCGGCAGCGGCCTTATGGTCGGAGAATGTAAGGACGGTATGATCAAGCATGCGCTGAAGCTTCCGATCAGCCGAGAATTTCTCTTTATGGGGAAATTGCTCGCGGGCTGGACGGCCGCTGCTTTGATCGTACTAAGCATGTTAGTGCCGACATTAATCGGAAGCTTGTTTCTTCAAGGCGTGCCTGCGCCGTCCACGCTTGGGGCGAGTTTGGCGGAGCTTGGCGGCGCGATCTTGTTCAGCGGCTTGCTGCTAGTCTTGGCAAACAGCGTGTCCCTATGGGTGGGGAGCAGCGGTGTTGGGCTGGTGGTGAGTGTCGTGCTGTGGATGGCGATGATCGTCGTCGGATTGCTCGAGCCGCAGCTGAATCGATTCTTCGTCACGAACTTCGCAGATTGGCTGCGGCCGCTCCTGAACGGGGGGGATGACGGCACGACGGTTTCGTCATTGCTATTTATGGCAGCTTACTATATCATTGGCACTATATTGGGCTTGCTGGCCTTCCAAAGAAAAGAGTTCTGACGTATGTCCATTCGATTGAAGCTCATTTTAACGTATTTATTCGGCACTATATTGACTGCGATTATTGTAACGATGACAGGAATCGGACTCGTCACGGCGGTCATCTCATACCTCGCGAGCGGCATCGTGAAGGATCAATCTCCACATGAAGCGTTCTATCGGAGCATCGATCTGTTCGTGGACCTGCGCTATGCGGAGCGGTATACCCCGGAGGATCTGACGTCCCCCGCGTTTGCAACTGCAATTGGGGATCGGCTGCAGCCGTTCGGTGGCTTCCTCGTCGTCCGGCAAGGAGAGCAATGGGAAAGCTACGGCTCGCTCAGCGAAGGGGAGGCGTTCCTGAAGCAGCTGCGGCAGGATGTGTCAACGTCTGGCCCGCAAGCGGACGGCGTGTTCGCCGTGAGCGCGTGGAATGAACGCGACTGGCTTTCGGTTGGGTACGATTTTCCTAAGATCAACGATCCCTTAACGTATTACTTGATCATCGATGTGACGGATGCAGAGTCCAAGACGAACCGATTCGAATTATTCGTGCTTCTCGGCATTGCGCTCCTAATCGGCACCATTCTGGGTCCGCTGCTCTGGATTACGACGAAGGATATCGTACGGCCGCTGCGACAGCTCGAACAAGGTTCCCGGCGCATTGCGGAAGGGGATTTGAACTTCAGCCTAAAGTCCAACGTGCGCAACGAAGTGGGCAGCGTGATCCGCTCGTATGAGAAGATGCGCAGCGAACTGCAGCGGTCGATCGACGTTCAGTTGGCGTTGGAGGAGAACCGCAAGGAGCTCATCTCGAATATTTCGCATGATCTCAAGACGCCGTTGACCTCGATCAAGGGTTATGTGGAGGGGATTCGGGAAGGCATCGCGAGCGATCCGGAGAAGCTGAAGAAGTATATTGACGTGATATATTCGAAGACGCTCGACATGGACCGGATGATCGACGATCTGTTTTTATTGTCGAAGCTGGATCTCGAACAGGAGCAGTTCCACCTGGAGACGGTGCCGCTGGAGGCATTCTATCGGCAGACGATGAGCGAGCTGCATATGGAATACGAGAGCGCGGGCGTGCGGCTGACGAGCGAATATGAGGCCGGTTCCGACGCTGTTGTGACGATGGATGTCCAGAAGATGAAGCGCGTCATGCTGAACATCGTCGGCAATTCGATGAAATTTATGGACAAGAAAGAGCCCCATGTCCACGTTTACTTTGGGCGGCAGTCGGATAAATGGGTTTTCGCGGTTACGGATAACGGACCCGGGATGGCGCCGAGCGAACTGGAGCGGATCTTCGATCGTTTCTATCGTGCAGATGCGTATCGGAACCAGAACGTGGCCGGCTCCGGGTTAGGGCTTGCCATCGTGAAGCAGATCGTCGCGAATCATGGCGGAACGATCCATGCAAGAAGTGAACCAGGGAAGTTCATGACAGTGATGGTCAGCATTCCGATGAATCGGAATAGAACTTAAGCGAGGAGAACGTGAGATGTCGAAGCGGAAAGTGTTAATCGTTGAGGACGATCAAGCGATCGCCGAGCTGGAGCGGGACTTCCTCGAGGTACACGGCTATGAGGTGACCCTTCGGGCAGATGGCCGACAAGCGCTTGAGGAGGCGCTGGAGCAAGAATACGATCTGATCATTCTAGACGTCATGCTGCCGGGCATGGACGGCTTTGATATCTTACGGCGGCTCCGGGAGACAAAATTTATTCCGGTGCTGATGGTGTCCGCCCGCAAGGAGGATATCGACAAGATCCGAGGTCTGGGCTTAGGTGCCGACGACTATGTCACGAAGCCGTTCAGCCCGACGGAGCTTGTGGCGAGGGTGAAGGCGCATCTCGAACGGTATCACCGATTGACCGGGATTGCCGCGGGCGCCGGCAGCTCGCATGGCAGGAAGTCGCGTGAGCTGAACATACGCGAACTTACGATCCAGGTCGATGCAAGACGGGTGTCGCTGCGCGGGGAAGAGGTCTCGATGACAGCGAAAGAGTTCGACCTGCTGCTGTTCCTCGCGGAAAACCCGGATCGGGTATATTCCAAGGAAGCGCTCCTGGATAAGGTCTGGGGGATCGAGCATTACGGCGATCCCGCCACAGTCACGGTCCACGTAGGGAAGATCCGGGACAAGATCCAGAAGGATCCGACAAAGCACCAGTTTATCGAAACCGTATGGGGCGCAGGATATCGCTTTAAAGTGTAAATATGCGCAAGCCGTCCCCATTGCGCGCAAAGCTGATTCCTGTAGAAACAGGGGTCGGCTTGTTTGGTTTATGGAAAGTGTGAACACGGTTACCGTCCATCCTGCATCTTCAGACAATGCCTATTACAAAGGTTTGCAGTTCACGATCAAAACAACGATTGGCGGACGCGAGTTCGACATTGGCGATGGCGGCTTCGTGGATTGGACCCAGCAATTGCTCGGCAATAAAAAGGAACGTATGCTGATCAGTGCCTCATAACGGCCCTTCCGTCATTCGGCGATGGGTATTTCCCATGGTTTACTCCATAAGCCAAAGCCAAGCGGGCATAGCGAACCCCTCATTTATTTCCATTCAGGCAAGAGCGGATGAACGGGAACAGGAAACTTCAGGCCGGATATGAACAGGATGCCCATAACCCAAGCTGTAATCATAAAGCCCAGAGACACCCATTTCTCCGAACCTTTCCCGTATTTGCCCCAATACCGAAATTGCTGCGCCGCAACAACGATTGTCCCTAAGGTGAATAACGAAGCAGGTAACCACATTACTTTTCAACCTCATTATCAGGGATAAATAACGGAGCTCCTATGGAACCGACGCCGGTTATTTCGGTCCTCACCTGCCATTTAATCGTTTGATCCGGATACATTTGGGGCCAATCCTTCTCAATCCGCTTCCAATAACCGGGGTGCTTCTTATAGATCATTGTTCCCATGCCCGTGGTGTCCGCTCGAAATTGTTTTTGCAAACGATGGAACAAGGATTTAAATGTATGTTCCAATTCTTCGGAGGAAGCTTTGTTTATCTTTTGGATGATGGAAGGGTTTGATAAATCAAGATTGGTTCGGTTGTCCAACACACGCCCAAAGGCTCGCACTTCAAAGGTGAATTCCGGTTCGCCCTTCAAGATGGTTACATTGCGCCGCAGCTGTAACCGGTCGAGATGTATGGAGAGGTCTCCTTTCACCTGAGGGATTCGGATGGTTATGCTTCCGCCCATTTTTCCGCCCAGCATACCTGACAAAGCAATAGCCTCTTTCCCCTTGATAAAGCCTTCCAGCTTATGGTCGCGAAAGATGGCAATACCGCTCATCATAATTTTGTTTTCTTTCGATTTGGCAAAGCTTGCGGCTAAAGGCTGTTGGCCGGGTGTGGTTGCAGCGATAAAATAATCTTTGATCGAAGTCGGGAGACGCATTTTTCGAAGGCCGAATTCCCGAAAGAGTTCGACGTCGAACGTTTCCAGCGGAACTTTTGTATCCATAAGTTTTTCCGCCTTCGTGTTTTCGGCTATGACCAACAAGGTGCTTAACCGATTCATCGGATTACGGCTGATTTGATCGAGAATATCTTTCATTCCTTTGCGGGCCGCCGACTCGCCTATAAGGTAAACGCGGCGGTGAGAAGTAATGATGTCCCGGGACAGCATGCGCTCCGCTTTAGCACGCGCTTCATCGATATTGCGTCCTTCCGTTACCAAGTGAGTGACGGGTTCCTTTTTGGTTTGCGCCGACCCGGCCTCCCCCGGCCCGCCAAGCTGGATCGGTTCTGCGACGTGTGCATGTACCCGGTAAGTCCCCGGTTTTTGACCTTCGTCTACTCCGGTTATCATTACAATGGCTACGTCCACGATCTCTCTTCGATCCCAGCATCCCGTGCAAATCCACGCTATTAGCAACCAAACGGGAACCAATAAGGCAAGTGTTCTCAGCAAGCCGGATCCTTCCTCCTCGTTTTCTATGATCTCTCAAAGGGTTGGCGGATAATTAATTTTTTCAGCATTTTCCATAACATCGGGGCTACCGGAGCCAGATAAGGCATTCCTGCGGAGCGGAGTCCGGTCAAGTAGACCTGCGTAAAAAACAAACCCAACGCTATGCCGAAAAACCCGAATCCTCCTGCCATCAGGAGCAGGAGGATGCGAAGGATCCGAATGGCAAACGTCGTCTCATAGTGGGGAATCATCAGGGAGGCAATGCCTGTAATGGAGACGACAATGATCATAGGAATCGATACGATGCCGGCTTGAACGATCGCCTGCCCGATGACCAAAGCGCCGACGACACTGACAGCTTGAACCAATACGCGCGGCATTCTCACGATGGCTTCCCGCATGGCTTCGAAGATGCTTTCCATGATGAACGCTTCCACAAATGCAGGGAAGGGGGAGGCTTCCCGGGATGCCGCAATGGAGAGAAGCAGGTTTGTGGGCAGCATTTCATTATGAAAGGTTGTGATTGCAACATATAGGGAGGGCAGCAGCAGGGCCGAAAGAATGAACACTGACCGAATCCAGCGTAAAAACGTTGCGCTGCTGTATGAAAGATAAATATCTTCGACCGTTTCAAAGGCGTTCCAGAACGTAAAGGGGAACAGCAGAACAATCGGCGTATTGTTGACGGCTACGGCGACTTTGCCTTTCATCAGCGCATTGGCGACAACATCCGGCCGCTCGGTTTTTTGAACGGTCGGAAACAAGCTTAACGGCCGGTCTTTAATGGACTCCGCAATATAGTTGCTGCCAAATGCATCTTCCAAATGGACACGGTCCAGGCGCTGGGACATTTCCTGCACCAGCTCGTCTTGGGCGACCTGGTCGAAGTATAACAATCGCACTTCGGTGTGCGCGACCGATCCGTAATGCCATACCTTCATTCGGAGTTTTTCGCTTTTGGTAATGCGGCGAATCAGTGCGACATTCGTATCCAGATTCTCCGAGAATGCTTCCTGGGGACCGAGAATGGATGTCTCAACGTGAGGCTCAGGAACTCCGCGATCCGGGTAAGCGGCCACATTCGCCAATAACACCTGATCTTGTCCGCGCATAGCGACTGCGGCCATACCGGACAGAATCGACTGCACCGTTTGTTGATAACTATCCGTCAGCTGCACGGAAGGCGTTGTGATAACAGAGGGGCCCGTATGCTTGTTATCCGTTAATGGATCCACGATCTCCCGCTCGATCCGCTGCTGATCGGCAAGACCGGCCATGTATACAATCAAGGAAGAACCTGCAGAACGGAAGATGAGATCGGGCATGGACCCTAATGTGCGTTTCAATTCCTCCGCAAACTGTTCCAAGTCAGTCTCGTTGGATAAACGTATCGTTTGCTGTGCCCTCCAGCTCCCTCCTATGCCAACCATTGCTTGAGCTTGATTACAAATAAGGAAAGAAACGGAGAGATTACGAAAAAAGGCATAAAAACAACCCATACGGCCCATTCATGACCGGTAAAGAGATGGCTGCTGAGGCTCTCGGTCATGTAAAAAGCGAATAAGAAAACAATTACCGACACGGGGATAACGGCAGATCCGGCGTTCACCTTCCATAAATCCGAGATCATCGAGCAAGCTGCATAGGTGAAGATTGTAATTTTGAACAATACGCCAATCAAGAAGGCGGTCACGATAAACGGATCGATATTTTGGATAAAATCCGCAATGTTGACTAAATGAAACGTTGTCATCAAAGGGAAGAATGAGCGGGAAAATAGTTCGGGCCCGATTGAACCGATCGCCAATATATCTAGAACAATAAATATAAATCCCGCCGTAGCACATGACCGTATAGCTGCTTTCCGGAAACCTCCGGGCGGCTTCATCTTGGACCAAAACGCGGCGAATGCGAAGGCTTCCGAATACGGCACGGTAAAGTTTCCCGGAAATGCGGCTGTAAGGATCGGTTTCCATTCGGCGGCGATGGGAGTCAACAACGATAAATGAATGGTTCCGGAAGCGACTAATAAAATAACCTCGAGCAGAAAGATAACGAAAACAATAGGAATATTCAACTCTGCCAAACGCCCCATTCGTTCTACACCCGCAAAACAAGTGTAGGATACCAGCATCTGGAACAGAACCATGGTTACCCCAATCGGAGTTTTTGGAAGCAGGAATGTATTCGTCAGTTCGCCAATGTCGCGCAAATCCCGTCCGGCTGAATAAATAAAAATGAACACATAAATTAAACACAGCACCGAACCAATAAGCTGCCCGAACGATTTCATCAATAATCCCGACCAGTTTAGGTCCGCGTGCGATGCATAAAGTTTCGAATACAGCCATAGGAGAGCCGCTCCCAGAAAAGTGCTGATGAAAGCGGTGATCCAGGCATCCTGCTTGGCGGAGCTCGCAATTCCAAAGACAACGCTGGTTCCTAATAAAAACAAGAGTAAGAGGCTATACAACTGCCATGATGATAAACCCTTCATCGAGATCACCCCTCATTTACATTATTGTTCCATTTTTCCGGTTTTTGATGTACCCCTCGCAATTTTCTTCAGAATATTAAGCGAAATAGCAGGAGATGCATTGACATCTGATCATGCGGATGGTAAATTAAACCGTGTATAATACAACAAATGCAAGTTGCACAAGTTGGGGGATGTATCTGGTGGAGAAGAAAGATATAGTGGAGCTTAGAGGCGTTTTTCAGCAATTTATTCGATCTTTCGGTCTGCTGGAACAAACCAAGACGCCATGCGGTTTTTCGTTATCCTTGTCACAGGTTTTTGCCCTTCAGGAACTGGAGAATCAGACATTGACCGTGACGGAGCTGGCTGAGAAGCTCGAGTTGGAACGGAGCTCCGTAAGCCGACTAGTTGACGGATTGGTCAAAGGGGGATTTGTTCAGAGAGAGCTTAACGAAAGTAATCGGAGGGAAGTGATCCTAAGTTTAACCGAGAAAGGATGGCGTTCTATTCGTAAAGTACGCGATCAGTCGGTTAACTTTTACGACACTATCCTGAACCAAATGCCGGAATCGCAGCAGTACTTATTCTTGGATAGTTTCAAAACGTTTACACAATCCTTAGTGGAAGTAAGGAAGAAGAATACGGGGGACCAATGATCTCGTACATTTCCAATGCACAATGCGTGTATTATACAAATGATGTATAGGGGATATATCAAATAAAAGGGAGGAACCTTTAATGAAACACCGCGTGGACAACAAAGAGATTGCTCCAACGATTGCAGCTTCGATATCATCGATTATACTCTCCATTATTGCATCATCCCATCATTGGATCCATATGCTGCTCCTTCTCATCCTTGGCGGCTCAACCGGCACGATGGCGGCAATGACCGGTTTAATATGGGTCAGAAGAGCCATGATAGCAGCCTCGGTGATTTCAACTGCGTTTGCCCTATACCGCTTGGCCAACGGAAAACCTATGCCGCTGTGGATAAAAATCATAACGATTCTATCCGTCGTGGTTTCGGTCGCCTTTATTGTTTATACGTTATACCAATTTGGTTGGTAAGGGGAGAGTTACAATGGAGTTTCATAAGGATTTGTCCTCTCTGGGATGGGAAGAGGTCCACAGAAGGCAACTGCATCGTATAACGCTTGTGAAGGAGTGGATCGACCTCGTACAGCTCAATCATGGGGATTATGTGCTGGATATCGGTCCAGGTCCCGGTGTGTTTACTTTAAAGTATGCAGAAGTCGTTGGACCGGAGGGCAAGGTTACAGCGCTCGAGAAGTCGGATGAAGCGATCGAATATTTAGAGCGCCATTTGTCTCGGACAAGTCTTCATCTCGACATTGTACAAGGTGACGCCGAAACGTTCGATATCGGGAGCTTGGGGCGCATCGATGCGGTCATGGTAACGGACATACTTCATCATGCGGATGCGCCGGATCGAGTATTGAAGAATTTAAGCAAACTGAACCATGTACGGTTGTTAATTTCAGAATTTGATCCGGAATCTGACGGGTTGCTCGGGCCGCCATTGGACCAACGCTTGAAGGAGGAAACCGTTGCTGCGATGCTGCTTGAGATGGGATATACGGTTGCGGCAAGGGGCAAACAATTATTTGAACATTATTATATCGTTGCGACTACCCGCTAATGGGATTTTACACGGTCGCCGCGATTGCCTTCATCCATAGATTTTCAGATCTACCGATGATTTTACGGCGGCTTAATCGTCTATACTTATGAATCCCTGAAAATTGCGTTTAATCTCGAGGAGGAATAATTGATGACGGTCAAGCTAACCCCTTACATTACATTGGAGGGACGAACCAAAGAAGCCATTAAGTTTTATGAACAAGCCATTGGAGCCGAAGTCCTTTCCATCATTTCCTATGGAGAAATGCCTGACATGCCGAGTACGTTTACGGACGATCTGAAGAGTCTTGTGGCGCATGCCAAGCTTAAGGTCGGCGAGACGGAGCTTATGTTATCGGATGCTCCAGGCGGCGTTATTCCAGCCGGGAAGCGGGTAACCATCTGTATTACTACGAATGAAGTGGAAAAATCAAAACGGATTTTTGAAGCTTTGCGTGAGGATGGTCAAGTCAATATGCCGTTTCAAGAAGAAGTTTTCAGCCCCGGATTTGGCGATGTAACGGACAAATTCGGCGTAACGTTTCAAATTTATACGGAAATCGAACACGAATAAGACAAATCAAGAGTTGCCCCCAATGAAGGCTTTGAAAAACTGGGGCCATCCGCTTTGGATGGCCCCGGGTTCCGGAGTTGTGATGCAGCTGAGAAGGCTCTAATCGAACTCCTTTAGAAGTTGATTTACTCCAGGTTGGCGTGTTTACCGAACATTGTCATCGAGGTTTGGCCTGTCTTACCCATGAGGCGCAGAATGACCGCATCTAGAAACAGGAGCAGTGTCTGTTCAAACAGCGATCCCATCGGCTGAATGGTAAGGCTGGAACCGGACTGATCCTTTGGCGTACCGGGCAAGGGCAGTACAATATCCGAAAGTGCACCGATAGACGAATGCGGCTGAATCGTCAGTACGGCCACCTGGGCACGTAATGATTTCGCTTTGTCCGCCATGCCGACGAGGGTCCGGGTTTCGCCCGATCCGGATCCGATTAGAAGCAAATCGCCTTCATCAACGCCGGGGGTAACCGTCTCTCCTATAACATAAACCCGGAAGCCGAGATGCATAAGGCGCATGGCGAAAGCTTTCATCATCAGCCCGGAGCGTCCAGCCCCGGCCACAAAGATTCGGTTTGCCTCAAGTATCGCACCCGCGAGCTGGTCCCCAGCCGTTTCCGGCATCTGTGAAACGGCCAATCGAAGCTCTTCAACGATCTTTGCAGCAAGCTCGTTAGTCCCCACGTTCGCTTACCCCTGTTGAATAAGCTGCTTCATTTGAGAAGCAACTTCCTGTTTGTTGCGTTCTCCCGTAATTCCGCCGCCGACGATAATGAGATCGGGGCCTGCGGCAATGACTTCTGGCAGTGTGTCAAGCTTAATGCCTCCAGCAACTGCCGTTTTAGCGTTTTTAACAACTTTTTTAATGGTACGAAGCTGTTCAAACGAATTTTCGCCTTTGGCTTGCAAGTCGTAGCCGGTATGCACGCAAATGTAATTTACGCCAAGCTCGTCTACTTCACGAGCACGTTGTTCCAAGTCTCTCACGTTAATCATATCGACCAATATTTGTCGGCCGTGTTTGCGGGCTTCTTCCACGGCCCCCTTGATGGTCGCATCGTCTGTTGCACCCAAAATCGTGACAATATCTGCTCCCGCTTCGGAAGCTTTCATGACTTCGTAGGCGCCGGCATCCATGACCTTTAGATCGGCCAATACTTGGAGTGAAGGAAATTCATCCTTGATCGCCTTCACGGCATGAAGACCTTCGTTAATGACGACTGGGGTTCCAATCTCGACAATATCGATATATTCTTGGACTTCCCGAACAAGCTCCTTGGCTTCAGGAATGTTGACCAGGTCAAGTGCAAGCTGCAATTTCATGAGTGAATCCTCCTTTTATTATGGGGACATCTATGAACGGCTTCCCCATCTAACGGCCGTTACGAACAAGTATATGCTTTACAGTATTTTTCTTGTAGTAGGCACTTTTTTATTATATAGTGTCGTAAAGTATACTATTAAGGCTTTGGGGGTGTCCGTATTGGCAAGAACCGGCGAGCGGGTGTTCAATTGTGAAAAGGAACTGACACTATCCGTCATTGGCGGAAAGTGGAAGATGATTATTATGTGGTATTTGGGGAAAGAGGGAACGAAACGGTTCAGCGAATTGAAGGCATTGATTCCGGATATAACGCAGCGGATGTTAACGACACAGCTAAGGGAACTGGAAGAGGACGGCATTGTAAATCGGAAGGTGTACCCCGTGGTGCCGCCGAAGGTGGAGTACAGCTTAACCCCATGGGGAGATAGTCTGATTCCGATCTTAGACCTGATGTATCAGTGGGGCAAAGATTACATGCGCGAACGGGGAGATCAGGTTACGATTCGGACGATGCCGTAATAGGCGCAGGTTACGAGAGAAAGTGGATGCGGCTGGGGAATCTTGCTGCTGAATTGGCTTGTGCTTATGTTCGTTGAAACCAATAGTTAAAATTCGGCAATAAACGACAAATAGAGACAAAAATCATGAGGTGCTGTATAATGGAACGGGCGCATATTTGTTCGATTTAAATTCATCATTTAGGGGATAAGCCATGACAGACTATATAAGCTTAATCGAAAGCTCCAATGTAGGAATGTTTGTTTGTCAGAACGAGCGGTTTACTTACGTAAACGAAGCTTTTGTTTTGGCGATTGGATTTCCCTCTGTGAAAGAATTTTATGAGACAAACCTGTCATTGCAAGATGTGATGCCCGAATCCTCGTATTTATCGGTTATTCAGGAGAAAAAAAAGCGTGCAACCGAGGGGAGCGCAAATGAAAGCCGATATGTTATTGAATGCTATCACCAGTCCGGAAAATCCATTTATTTAGAAGTTTTTGCAAGAACGATCCTTGTACATGAAGAAGAGACGGTGTATGGAACGGTAATCGATGTGTCGGAGACCATTCGTATTCACCAAGAACTATCTCTTAGTGAACAAAGATACCGTTCATTATTTGAATATAATACGAATTTAATCTATTCCTTTAATACGAACGATGAATTCGAAACGATGAACCCTGCGGTGACTAGAACATTAGGATACGATTACGAAGAATTAAAGTCCAGCGATTTCAGCCGACTTATCCATCCCGATGATTTGGTTCACACGTTTGCCAACTACCATGAAGTCAAAAAGAATGGTCAATACCGATCATATGAGGCAAGAGTAATTCATAAATCCGGTTCTATCATCCATGCTCATATTGTAAATATCCCTATTTATGTGAATGAAGAAATTGTTGGCGTTTATGGAATTGCCCGGGACATTACCGAGTTGAAAAGCTACATTCAACAGATCGAGCATTATGCCTTTACCGACAATTTGACCGGTTTGCCGAATAGACGGGCTTTTGAAAAGAAGTCAATGGAGCTCTTTGAGAAGCATCGACAATGTTCGTTAGCGCTCATCGATTTGCATGGATTGAAAACCATTAATGATACGCTTGGCCACGATATCGGCGATGAATTGTTAAAAGAGTTGTCCCATCTGCTCAAGACCATGACGCAAGATACCTCTGTTTCTGTTTCAAGAATCGGCGGGGATGAATTCGCGCTTCTTGATGCCTCGGGCAATGTTGACCAGCTCATACGAATTTCCGAGAAAATTGTTCGACAGTTGAAACAGCCTGTGCTCGCAGGGGAGTTCGAAGTGTTTGTCTCGGCAAGCATCGGAATCAGCTGTTCGAACGGCGGCGAATTTACGTCATCCCGGCTAATCAGGCAAGCAGATATCGCACTATACAGTGCGAAATCCTCAGGAAAACGGAATTATTCGGTATATTCTGAAACCCATGAAGCGGAAACATTAAAGAAGCTTACGCTTGTTAGAGATATTCAGAAAGCCATTACGGATAATCAATTCTACATGGAATATCAGCCCAGGTATTCGGTTAATGAACAAAGAGTGACGAGTGTGGAAGCATTAGTGCGCTGGAGGCATCCGACCTTGGGCGTCGTTTCGCCGTCCGAATTTATATCGATAGCGGAAGAATCGGGATTGATATTCGAACTGGGGAATTGGGTGTTGCGAACGGCCTGCATAGAATTTAAGTCCATATCCGAGCAGTTCAATATCAGTCTGTCTGTTAACGTATCCGTTATTCAGATTATGAACAATGAATTTGTCCCGGGCATAAAAACCATTTTGGAATCCGTGGGTTATCCCCCAAACATGCTGGAATTGGAGATTACAGAGACTGCAATATATAAATCCGAAGAAACGATTACGAACTTTCTTCAGGAGCTGAGAGCTCTAAACATTCAAGTGTCGTTGGACGATTTTGGAACGGGATATTCTTCGTTGAGTTTTATTCAGAAGTATTCCATAGACACCGTAAAGCTGGACAGATCATTCATCGCTTCATTGACAGAAAATGAAAGAAATGCACGGTTATTTTCGGGCATTTTGGCATTACTGCAATCGCTGGATATGAGGGTAATAGCGGAGGGCATAGAAACAAAGGAGCAGTATGCTTACATTACTCAACTAAATTGCAATGAAGCCCAAGGATATTTGTTCTCAAGGTCGGTTAAGATCAACGATTTGATTCGCGTTATTCGGCAATTGTCATAAGGTCGTAATAGCGATAGAGATCTCGGCTCCCTAGACTTAGAGGCAGAAGGACGCACTCCGCATGGAGGCGTCCTTCTTCGATTTGGAAGGAATTGTGTAAGAGCTTAACTAGAGATATTCACCCCGTAGTCCTCTTCTCTTTGCAGCTTCTTATCCGCAGGGACAAAGAAAAGAACGACCATTCCGATGATAAACAAAACAATCAAGCTCAAAATCCCGGCGTTCGTTCTCCCGGTGAGTTGTGCGGTAACCCCCAGCAACACGGGACCCGTGACCGAGGCAAACTTGCCGAAAATATTATAAAATCCAAAAAACTCATTCGACTTATGCTTAGGGACCAGCTTGGCAAAGTAGGATCTGCTTAAGGCTTGAATTCCGCCTTGGGAAGTGGCCACGAGCATGGCAAGAATCCAGAAGTCGAGCGCCGTCTCAAGGAAATAGCCGTATATACATACGACGATATATACAAGGATTCCAATGTTCAGCATGACTTTGGCAGAGAAGCGGTCGGCCAATTTCCCGTATAGTATGGAGAAAGGGGCCGCGACAATTTGGGTGACAAACAGGACGATTAATAACACCGTCGCATCAAGACCGACGTCTGTGCCGTATGCGGTGGACATCGAAATGATCGTGCCGACGCCGTCGATATAGAAAAAATAAGCGATAAGAAAAATCGTCAAATGTTTGTATTGTCTAATATGGGTTATCGTCTCTTTCAGACGGCGAAAGCTGGTGCGAATCGGCTTGGGGTCGCGTGGAATGGCATGCACCTGCCTGACGTTCTTTAACATGGGAATGGAAAACAGCGCCCACCAAACGACCGCGACCAGAAAGGCGATTTTGCTGGCCGTCATACTGGAGATGGGAAGGACTCCTTGCTGAGCCAACAAAATGACGGCAATGCTGATCACAAACGGGATCGCTCCTCCGATATAGCCGTAGCCGTAGCCCCTGGCCGATACTTTGTTCATCCGTTTATCTTCCGTCACGTCAATCATAAACGCATCGTAGAAGAGATTTGCCCCTGTCAGTCCAAGCGAAGCCAACGTGTAAAGCACAAGCAGCCACAGCCACTCGCCTTCAGGAACGAAAATAAGCGAGAACGTAGAGCACAGTCCGAGCAATAGAAATCCGAGAAAAAACTTTTTCTTGTATCCGTCATAGTCCGCAATGGTGCCCAGCACGGGTCCGATCAGAGCCAATATAAAGGTGAAAATGGCGATTGTATAACCAAGATAGGCCGTAGAATCGGCCGACCCGATGCCTGCCATGTCCGCTTGCGCTTTGTAGTAGATCGGAAAGATGGCTGTCGTAATAATGATTGAAAAAGCATTGCTGGCCCAATCATAATACATCCAGCTCGTCTCTTGCTTCGTAAACTTTTTCACCGTTTCACAACCTCTGCAGCGTTTTTATACTCCTATTGTACAGGCAAAGGGCGGCGAAATTTTATCATTTACAGAAAATTTAGACTCTCGTTTCCAATCACGCGGTTGTATACAAATGTGAAACAAAATGAAATTTATTTCCGTCAGTTAAATAGAGAGAGAATAAGAAGGGTGGATGAGTGATGGTAAAAACAATTAGTGCAGTGTTGCTTGCTTTGTTGTTGGTCACGGGGTGCACTTCCGGTACCGGTAACTCCCCTGAATCAACCCCGACTAACGAGCCGACCGCCGACAACGGGAATACGAACAACGAGCCTGAGCAGCCTTCCGATGAACCTGAAGTCCCTTCCAATGAAGAGTCCGATTTAAACGATTTTGTCCTTCAGGATACCGGTTCAACTTTGTTGTACAACGGACTTGCGGAATATGGGCATCTTGAGACATTGGCAGAAGTTCAACAAACGGGCAACGGAAAGTCATACGTATTCCACGGTATCATGAATGACGGCACCGGCAGAACGGATGAGAACGGAGATCCGCTCTCCTTCCAGAGAGTCGTTCATGTGACCGGCGATGCGATCATAAGCAGCCTTGAGTCGGAACACTATGAAGAGATCAAGACGTCCTTGTTTCGCGAAAAAATTTTATTGCAAAAGCCGATCGAGGTTGAAAAATTGTGGACGGAGCCAGTCGAATACGAAGGAACGACCTACAATGCAGTCTCCACCATTACGAGCCTGAACGAAAACGAAGAAGGTAAAAGGGTAATCGCCGTAGAAACGGTTGTCGACAATATGGAGGGCTATCCGGATAACCAATATAAAGAGAGAATCGAGCTGGAGGAAGGAAAGGGCCTGATTGTATTTCAAAATAACGATATCCGCTTCTCGCCTCCGCTGACCGAGGATGGGTACACATTCGGTTATGGACTTTCTGCCGTTCAATAGCCAATAGCCCGTCGCAGAGATTGCAAAAGGCCATCCCAAGGGGTGGCTTTTTCACTTGCCGTTGCTGACATTGCGGCTCCAGATTACCCGCAAATTCAACTGCCGATCCTATTCATTCAACCGCCGGTTGAAAACTCCCGTACACCTCCATACCGAAGATGCTGGAAACGCGTTATTGTAGAGCTATCAATTGAAGGAGGTTTTGTTTAGATGGATAAGTTGACGAATATCGGGATGAAAATTGCTCAACTGCGGCGATCCCGCGGCATGACTCAGGAAGAGCTGGGAAAACGGTTATCCGTATCCGCTCAAGCGGTATCCAAGTGGGAGAATGGCGACTCTCTTCCCGACCTTTCGCTGATCGTACAGCTGGCGGAAACCTTTGATTGTTCCGCCGACTATTTATTAGGACGAGAGGGCGGACTCGCGTCGCTGCTGCCCCAAATTCGTGAAGCGTTTGTTCATATGACGGTGGAGGAAAAGGTTGTCTTTCTCGGCGATATTATTACTGCAGCGGAAGCGCCCATTCCAACACCGCCCGCGGGATCGAGCGGGCATCCATCGCTCGTTCACATTCATCTGGGTCCAACCGGGATCGGCTTATGGGCAAAGGATCGGCTTGTCTGTATCGCGACACCGACTTTTCTGCAAGAAGCCGTCGAAACATTGGAAGAAGCCGCCGAGTTTCCGTTCACTCTTGTGCCCCAAGAAATCCGTCCAGTTTTGTTGGCCCTCTTGCGAGACATCGATGATTTGAAACCGGACTACGCAGTAGATGAAAAGACGCTGCAGTCGCGCTTGCCCGATACGATGAATTTGGATCAAGTCCTTGCAGACTGCATCGAGCTTGGATTCGTCGATCGAGTGCGCGGCGGTTATCGCCTCAATTACAAGGCTGATCTTGCGGTTAGATTGCTGGCTGTCGTGCATCAAACGATCAACAAGCAGGGAACGATGAATGTCATGATGGGGAGACCGGAATGAAGATCAGGGGTTGAACAGAACAAGAGACTTTCCTTTGCTGGAAAGTCTCTTGTTTATTATTAAAGCGTAGTTACCGGGCTTAAAGTAATTTCATTGGGCCGTACCCAGATAAATTCCGGATTGGTATACGCTAAAGATCCAGCCGAATATCCGGCAAAGGACCAGGTCGAACCGCTGATCTGCTTCACGTTGTATGCAGTCGCGGTACTGCCAATCAAAAAGGCGCTTTTTGCTTTTAACGTGTTGGTGTAGGTTTGCATCCGGTTACGCATAATGCCATAAATCCCTTGAAAGTCGGAATTTGGAAGATAGATGGTCATATTCATGCCTTGCGCAGCCACAATATTGGAATAGGAAGAACGACTGTCCGCCAGCGATCGAACTTCTTCAATAACGATCGTTTTGTAGTAATAATCCTTCAAGAACCGCTTAAAGAGAAGCGAACCGTGAGCATTGACGGCCGAGTTCAACGCCGCGGCTTGCGTTTCTGTGACAAGGAAGGCATAGCGAGCTTGTCCCATGCCAAGCGAGATGCCAATTCTGTTCCCGGCGGTATTCCAGGCGCTATAACCCAAGATCCGTCCGGTATACTGGTTTCCAAGCAAAGCTTCTGTCACCGTACCTTGTACTGTACTGCCTGTGAAGTTAATGACCACCGTTGCTACGCGGTTCGTTCCATTTGCCTGGATGCGGCTAACCGCGCTGGATGCCTGATCGGCTCCTGTAATGGCCACAATCTCAATGTTAGGCGCACTGGTCACGTATTGACCGCCAACGATGTCAATATGGCGAAGGATATTTTGATGGACGTCCATATACTCATACGGATTAGTAATGGTCGATCCGTGAGGCCCGTAATATTGTACGGAAATTCTCGGCTTGCTGCCGCCTCGATGCAATTGGTTGGCCATGCGTGCTACCAGCGAATGACCCAAGCCGTCGGCATCGGGCAGGATAACGGCACGGTTAGGATTTTGACCGCCGCTTCCTCCAAGCGATTTATTAATAAAGTTTTCGATAAAGCGGATCTCGTTTAGTTGTACTCCCTGCAATTTGGCGTCATCGACACCGACAGCAAGGAAATCGATGTACCCGAGACGGGCCAGCTGATCCAGGACGTAGTAGTTGGTTTTAAATTTGTGCTGGCGCGTGTTGTAATATTGATTTTTGTTAAAATATTGCGTGTTACCGTACTGACCGCCTGAAGGAGTGGTATTATACCCGTTCAAAATACTGGTGAACGTTGAGTACGGGAAGCGCGGCTCACCCATAAACTCACGAGATTCGTTGTAGGCCGCATAGGAAAGTCCTTCCGTAAAGGATGTGGTAGCCAGACGCATAATGGTATCCAGGACATAGACGGGTTTGCTCGGATAAGACTGCTTAATCTGCCGGATCACATCGAGCAGGTTAGTTACGTTTGAATCGTAATTGGGATAGGTTCCGCCTCCGCTTGCCCGCAATCTTCTGCTGCCGATCAAACCGCCATAAGCGAGCATATCGATGGAAATAATAAATCCTTCTGCCGCTGCGGCATTGTTCAAGATAAACTGGCGAATGTTCGACGTGTTTCCAAAAGCAGGCGAAGAGGTGCTTATGATTTGCCCGCCCGAAGCCGTACCCTGGGAGTCAATCCGGTTCCGTATATCAGCGGCGTTGGGGGTAATTAAGTTCAGTCCCGATGCCTGCCCCAGTTTAATCACATCATCAAGGTTTACGGGACGGTCGTCCAAGGGGACATACAATACATTTCTCATCATACACTCTCCTTTATTAATTGAAATAGGCCGACAGTCAGGAAGGGGGAAGAACGGCCTTTCCCCCAGTCGATTCGTTTCCCGGTTGATTGGCCTTCACTTATAAAGGTAAATTGCCCCCGTCATTTACAACCATTATTTTTTTATTGGGCCATAGCAGGAAGCAATTGCATGCTATAATTGAAGTCAGATGACAAAGATTTACACGTGACGAGGGTTTGCCTATCCCAAGGAGGCCAAGATGAACGAAACTGCATCAGAGCTTACGTTGTTGGAGAACTTGAAGCCGGAGTTAACCTCGTATTGTTACAGAATGCTGGGATCGATCGATGACGCGGACGATGCCGTTCAGGAGACGTTTATTCGCGTTTGGCAAAGTTGGAGCTCATTCCGGCAGGAGTCCTCATCCAAAACGTGGGTTTACCGTATCGCATCGAACTTATGCCTGGACAAGCTAAGACAAGCCAAGCGCCGTTCTCGTCCCGTTGATATATCCGACCCGGCGGTTACGATCGTCGAGCCTCGCGAAATGCTGCCGGACTCATCCTGGATTTGGCCGGCCCCTTCGTTTACGGATAATCCCGAGGAGCGTCTTATTCGCAAAGATACTCTTCAGCTTTGTTTTATCGCTCTGTTGCAAACTTTGCCTCCTCGTCAGCGAGCGGTACTTATTTTGAAGGACGTATTCGAATGGTCCTCCAAACAAATCGCAGAGACTTTAGGAATGTCGTCATCGGCCGTTAACAGCGCTCTCCAGAGGGCCAGAGGTACGATGGAACAAGCGAAGCTGAACTCTGATGAGTTTAACGGGATGGATGCCGAACCGGATCGCGAATTGCTGACGCGGTATGTGGAAGCCTTCGAACAGTTTGATATTCAAGCGTTGGTCGCATTGTTTCATGAAGAAGGCCGTATGTCCATGCCCCCGTTCGCGATGTGGATTCGCGGCAAGGACGATTTGTCCCAATTTTTTGCGCTTACCCGCTGGCATTGCGAGGGGTCCCGGTTTTTGCCGGTTACGGCCAATGGCGGTTATCCTGCATTTGCGCAGTATGTGCCGAACAGCGAGCGGTCCTGCTTAGTACCTTGGGGGATTCACATCCTCGAAATTAAAGACAATCAAATATACCATGTCCAAAATTTCATTAACGCCAAATTATTTTCGCGATTTGGGCTTCCCGAACAAATATACCGATGAATTTAGTGCTCTAATTACGTCTATATAAATGAGCAGTGAAATTGAAGATCAATTTGAGAGAGGTGCCAATAAGATGGAAGCAACGAAAATAACCGTGCAGGCAGTAATTCAAGCGCCAGTGGAAAAAGTATGGAAGTGTTGGACAGAGCCGGAGCATATTACAAAGTGGAGCCAGGCTTCGGAGGAATGGCACGCACCGTATGCGGAAAACGATTTGCAGGCCGGCGGCAAGTTTCTGACCAGAATGGAAGCGAAGGACGGCAGCTTTGGCTTTGACTTCAGCGGGGTTTACGATGATGTGAAGGTGCATGAAGTGATTGCGTACTCCTTGGGAGACGGAAGAAAAGTCGAAATCACGTTCATCGCTCAAGGAAACGAAACGAAGGTCGTGGAAACGTTTGACGCCGAAAGCACCCATCCCCTTGAACATCAGCAGGCTGGCTGGCAAGCGATTCTGGACAATTTCAAAACATATGCGGAACAATCTTGAACCGCCAGAGGCGCCCAAAAGGGCGCCTTAAACTTTTTCTTAAAGAGTTATACGCGATTATGGGCAATTTGTTTTTAATGATCTTTTCCTTTCCCTTATGCGGGCTGACTGCCTAGACTTGAAGTACAACAGAATCCCCACTTTAAATTCGGAAAGGAAGTAAACGGATGGTCGATGTTTTTGCTATAGCTGACATTATTGTGAAACATATAAAGACCTATTACCCTCAAGATGTTGCTATTGTCGGATATTACCGATCTTATTTGCAGGGGCGGGCAACGGAACGATCGGGCAGATTTTGAACCGTTGCGATTAGCTGTTCTGCAGCTCGTAGAGAAGGTGGAGAATCACCTCCAAACCGAAGGGGTATCTTTGAACCGGTTCGACTCTGTTGCTGAATTCGAAGCCTTTTACATAAATAGAGTGTGAAAGCTAAGGCGCCCTGTTTTTTTGGAACGGCTGGAGACAGACCGCAAAGTCATCTTCAGTCGTTTTTTGCCTTGAAAAAAAGTTGTTTACAAATGGCGCAAATTAGAGAAAATAGGAAATGGGACTTGCTTGCTCGAAATTGATTGATAACCTAATCATGTGAGGAGAATTACTGTTGGAATCCATCTGGCTGGAGTATGCATGGGCACTGCTGATTCTGATCGCGTTGGAGGGGCTGTTGTCGGCGGACAACGCATTGGTGCTTGCCGTTATTGCGAAGCATTTGCCTGACGACCAGAAGAAAAAAGCGATCAATTACGGGATCTTGATGGCCTTCGTCTTTCGGTTTGCCGCTTTGTTTGCGATCTCCTTCATCGCCAACGTTTGGCAAATTCAAGCGATCGGCGCCGCTTATTTGCTGTACCTGGGGTTAAAGCACATCATCAAAGCGCGCTTTGGCAAGGAGAACAAAAACAATCGCGAGGAAGTCAAAAAGGAATCTGCAGGCAAAGGCTTCTGGCCGACCGTAGGGAAAATCGCCATTGCGGATTTGGCCTTCGCCATTGATTCGATTCTCGCGGCGGTCGCCCTGGCGCTCGGTCTTCCGGATTCGCCGCTTGGCGACTTTGGCGGTATGGACGCCGGAAAATACATCGTTGTCGTCCTTGGCGGAATTGCCGGACTGGTTCTGATCAAATTTGCGGCCACATGGTTTGTGAAGCTGCTTGCCCAGCGGCCGGCTTTGGAGACAACGGCTTACGCGATCGTGGCATGGGTCGGCGTGAAGCTTGCCGTTATAACGCTTGCGCACGAGGATATCGGCGTATTGGATCATCATTTCCCGCACAGCACCGTTTGGACTCTGGTCTTCTACGGCGTCTTGGTTGCCATAGCTCTATGGGGATGGTTTGCTCCATCCAACAAAAAGCAGGCGGAGCGTGCTTAGAGGCCAGCTCGTGACGTGCGGATTGCACGCAAAAAGGATGATTGCTCGGACAAGCAATCATCCTTTTTCTATTCCATCGCCTTCACCGTTTCCCCTTCCACCAGGACAGGCTGATAGTAGGTTTTGTTGGGCAAGTCCTTTTTGCCCTGCAATGTCTTAATGACCCAATCCGCAGCGTCGCGGCCCATTTGTTCTTGGGGGTGGGTGAGCGTCGTCAGCTGGATATTGGCGTTCTTGGCGATATAAGAGTTGTCCTGGCCAATGACGGACAGCTCGTCCGGAATGGAGATGCCCAGCCTTCTGCAGGCATGAACGACTTCCAGGCCGACCTCGTCGTTGTAGCAGACAAGCGCCGTCAATCCATCCCGGTTGTCGGTCAGAAACTGCTCCAGATTGGCGGACAGCTCCGGCTTCGTCTCCGTATCGAAAGAAAGGACATGCTCGGGCTGGAACCGTAATTTGGCTTCCCCGAGCGCTTTGATGTAACCCTTCATTCTGAACTTCCCTTGCAAATCGTCCATTTTCGCGATGATGCCGATCTGCGTATGCCCTTTGGCAATCAGCTCCCGGGCGGCGAGATAGCTGGACTGCACGTCATCCAGACAGAAGAACGGAACCTCCAGCTCCTCATAATAGGCATTGATCATCGCGAACGGAACGTCTTGCTCCTTAAACGACAGGTAATAAGCGATGTTGGGATTGTAGACGTTGCTTCGGGTCGGTTCGATAATCAGTCCGTCCACGCCGTAGGACAACATCATTTCGAGCGCCTTTTTTTCCTGCGCGACGTTATTGTTGGTGCTGGCCAGCAGCAAGGAATAGTTGTCTTCGTTCAATCGGCTTTCGATGCCTCGAATAATGGAGGGGAAAATGTAGTCCGAAATATAGGTCGTGATGACGCCGATCGTTTTGTTCATGGCTTTGCCGCCCGACCGGGTCCGGTATTGGCTGCTGACGTACGTGCCGGAGCCCTTCTCGCTTCTCAGGAACCCCTCGTTCGACAACTCCAGAATCGCCTTTCGAACCGTCTGCCGGCTGACGTTGTAGCTGTCCTGCAGGGCGGACTCCGTAGGAATTTGATCGCCTGCCTTGTACGTGCCCGACAGGATATGACTTTTGATATCGTCTATAATCATTTGGTACTTTGGCTTCATGCGGCACACTTCTTTCATTATTGTTCGGAAAGTTGTACGTACATATTTTAACATGAATTGGTCGAAAAGCAAGTGCGGCCGCTTTACCGGGCGAACGCAACCGTACAACTTTCAACGATGTCAGCTCGAGCAGCTGCAGGATGACACGGGGAAAATAAGTTGTCGACGGTCTGTCGACTTATGTAGGTATAACTATTAGACTATATTGACAAATGTACGTACAAAAAATATACTAAGGCTGTCAGCAATGGAAAGCGCCTTCTTGGGATTGAAAGGCTCCGGTTGTCTCACGCGAAATGACCGGTTCGATCGGAAGGGGCTGTGATTGCGGAAGCAATACGCCAATTGAAATCGTCATTACGACAACGAGATAGGTTGAACCTGAAGATGGCACGAAGTCGATTCCTCATGCAGCTTGGCTTCGGTGCGAGAATCATTGGTTCAACGTATATACAACGCGGTATAGACAAATATGCCGCGAACAGAGAGGAGACATGCGCGAACATGAGTCATGCAGACTTGAAAGAAGCGATAGCCAAGGGAGAAACGTCGCTCGGCATCGAATTTGGTTCTACGCGGATCAAGGCGGTGCTGATCGATCGTCGTTTCGAGACGATCGCATCGGGAAGCTACGAGTGGGAAAACAAGCTCAAGGACGGCTATTGGACGTATGATCAGGAGGATATTATCGCAGGCCTCCAAACCGCTTACCGCGAATTGAAGCGGGAAGTGGAGCAGAAATACGGAGTGACCCTCAAGACCGTCGGATCGATCGGCTTCTCCGCCATGATGCACGGCTATTTGGCCTTCGACAGCCAAGGAGAGCTGCTGGTGCCGTTCCGCACTTGGCGCAACGCCACAACCGGCGCGGCGGCCAAGGAATTGACGGAGCTGTTCCGGTTCAATATTCCCGAACGCTGGAGCATCGCGCATTTGTACCAGGCGATCTTGAACCAAGAGGAGCACGTGTCGCGCCTGGATTACGTGACGACGCTGGCCGGCTACATTCACTGGCTGCTGACCGGCGATAAAGCGATCGGCATCGGGGATGCTTCCGGAATCTTCCCGATCGATGAAGCGACGCACAATTATCACCCGGCGATGGTCAAGCAATTCGACGAGCTGATCGCCGCCAAAGGTTATCCGTGGAAGCTGGAGGGTCTGCTGCCTAAAGTGCTTCTCGCAGGCGAGCAAGCCGGCGAGCTGACGGCGGCGGGAGCCGCCATTCTGGACCCGGCCGGAGATTTGCAGTCCGGCATTCCGCTGTGTCCTCCGGAAGGCGACGCCGGCACGGGCATGGCAGCGACGAACAGCGTCAAGAAGCGTACGGGCAATATATCCGTGGGCACTTCCGTGTTTGCCATGATTGTATTGGAGAAGGAATTGTCCAAGGTGTATCCGGAAATCGATATGGTCACGACGCCGGACGGCAGCCCGGTCGGCATGGTGCATGCCAACAACTGCTCCAGCGATCTGAACGCCTGGATGGGCTTGTTCCGCGAATTTGCCGAAGCGATGGGATTCCAGGCGGATTCCGGCAAGCTGTTCAGCGTGCTGCTGGGCAAGGCGCTCGAAGCCGATCCGGACGGCGGCGGCTTGCTGAGCTACGGCTATCTCTCGGGCGAAAATATTACGGGACTCGAGCAAGGCCGGCCGTTATTCGTTCGTTCGCCGGAAAGCAACTTTAATCTGGCCAACTTCATGAGAACGCATCTGTTCACGGCTTTCGGAGCGCTCAAGCTCGGCATGGACATTTTGACCGACAACGAACAAGTGGCCATCGACAGCATCCTGGCGCACGGCGGTCTCTTCAAAACCCCTGTCGTCGGGCAAAAGGCGCTGGCGGCCGCGCTGAACGTGCCGATCTCGGTCATGTCCACCGCGGGCGAAGGCGGGGCATGGGGCATGGCGCTTCTGGCCTCTTACATGATCAACAAGGATCGGGAAGAGAACCTGGCGGACTTCCTCGAGCAGAAGGTCTTCCAAGATGCCGAAGGACAGGAGCTGGCACCGGATCCGACCGATGTGAAAGGGTTCCAGGCCTTTATTGAACGATACAAGGCAGGGCTTGTCATCGAGCAGGCCGCTGTCGACCATCTGCTGGAGAACGGGAGGGGCTAACGTTGTTAGAGCAGCTGAAAGAAGAAGTATATGAAGCGAATCTGGAGCTGCCGAAGCACGGACTCGTCAAATTCACATGGGGCAATGCGAGCGCCATGGATCGGGAAAGCGGCTTGTTCGTTATCAAGCCGAGCGGCGTCAGCTATGAAAAGATGAAGCCGAGCGACATGGTCGTGGTCGATCTCGACGGCAATGTGGTCGAGGGGAGCTTGCGGCCTTCCTCCGACACCGCGACGCACGCCGTCTTGTACAAGCATTATCCGCAAATCGGCGGCATCGTGCATACCCACTCGACCTGGGCGACGATCTGGGCTCAAGCGGGACTGGACGTGCCCGTTATGGGAACGACCCATGCGGATACCTTCTATGGTTCCGTCCCTTGCGCGCGCTTCTTGAACCAGGAGGAAATTGACCGGGGGTACGAAGCGGAGACGGGCCGCGTCATCATCGAAACGTTCGAGGAACGGGGACTGGATGTGATGGCGATCCCGGCCGTCCTGCTCCAAGGCCATGCGCCTTTTACCTGGGGCAAGGACGTGAAATCGGCGGTCGTCAACAGCGTCGTGCTGGAGGAAGTGTGCAAAATGAACTTGTACGCGCGGCAATTGAATCATTTTGCCAAAGAACTGCCGCAAGGCATTCTGGATAAGCATTATCTTCGGAAACACGGGAAAGACGCCTATTACGGACAAAAGTAAGGTCTTATTCGATTACATTCAGAAAAGAGGATGATGAGGATGACAGCAACAGCAGCAAAACAGTTTTGGTTTGTCGTAGGCTCGCAGCATCTGTATGGAGAAGAGGCGCTGGCCGAAGTAAAGGCTCATGCGCAGAAGATGACGGATGCCTTGAATAACAGCGGCGTATTGCCTTATCCGCTTGTGCTGCAAGACTTGGCCGTCAGCGCGGATAAAATTACGAGCATCATGAAAGAGGTTAACTACCGCGACGAAGTTGCGGGCGTCATCACTTGGATGCATACGTTCTCCCCGGCGAAAATGTGGATCCGCGGCACGAAGCTGCTGCAAAAGCCGCTGCTTCACCTGGCCACCCAGTACAACGAAAGCATTCCTTGGGCCACCATCGACATGGACTTCATGAACTTGAACCAGGCCGCTCACGGCGACCGCGAATACGGCTTCATCAATGCCCGTCTTAAAAAACAAAATAAAATCGTCGTCGGCTACTGGGAGCGTCCGGAAGTGCAGCGGCAAATTGCGGACTGGATGGACGTTGCGGTTGCCTACAACGAAAGCTTCAACATTAAAGTGGCCCGTTTCGGCGACAATATGCGCAACGTCGGCGTGACCGAGGGCGACAAGGTCGAAGCTCAAATTCAATTCGGCTGGACCGTGGACTACTACGGCATCGGCGATCTTGTGCAATACGTAAATGCCGTAACCGAGCAGGAAATCGACGATCTGATGGCTCAATATGCGGAGCTGTACGAGTTCGACTACGGCACGAACAGCAAAGAAGCTTGGGAAGCCAGCGTCAAAATTCAAGCGAGCTATGAAATCGCCCTGAAACGTTTCCTGGACGAAAGAGGCTACAACGCCTTCACGACAAACTTCGAAGATTTGCACGGCATGAAGCAGCTTCCGGGTCTGGCCGTTCAGCGTCTGATGGCGCAAGGCTACGGCTTTGCCGGCGAGGGCGACTGGAAGACGGCGGCGCTCGACCGCTTGCTGAAAGTGATGAGCCGCAACCAGAACACCGGCTTTATGGAGGATTACACGTACGAGCTGGCGGCCGGTCAGGAAGCGATCCTGCAATCCCATATGCTTGAGGTCGATCCGTCCCTGGCGGCGAACAAACCGAAAATCGTCGTGTCCCCGCTCGGCATCGGCGATCGCGAAGATCCGGCCCGTCTCGTATTCGACGGCAAGGCCGGCGAAGGCGTCGTCGTATCCATGGCGGACTTCGGCACGCACTACAAGCTGCTGATCAACGAGGTTTCCGCGTTCGAACCGACGGTTCCGGCTCCGAAGCTTCCTGTTGCCCGCGTTCTGTGGACGGTGAAGCCGAACTTCCAGGACGGCGTGAAAGCTTGGATCGAGAACGGCGGCGGCCATCATACCGTCGTTTCGTTGAACCTGACGACCGACCAAATCGTCACTTACGCGAAGCTGGTTAACCTGGAATACGTCGTCATTAAGTAATCCGTCATTCGGATGTACAAAAAACCGTTTCTTGCGTGAATGGGTCATTCATTCCATTCGCGCAGAAACGGTTTTCTTTTTGGCATGCCAACAAGAAATGGTAATATAAAATAAATTCCATCAGATATGTCGATTGGTCTCGCGGTTATTCGTTGTTTCAATAGAGGCTTGAGTCCATTAACCATTTGGAGATGATGCAAGCATGAGGTTTATGATGATCGTGAAAGCGACGACGGATTCGGAAGCGGGCGTAAAGCCCAGCCAGGAGCTGCTTGATGCCATGCTGAGATATAACGAGGAGCTGGCGAAGGCGGGGGTGCTGCTTGCTGCCGACGGACTGCAGCCCAGCTCTAGCGGAATTCGAATTTCGTATCCGGATCCGGGCGGGAAGCCGAAGGTGATGGATGGGCCGTTTACGGAGGCCAAAGAAATCATTGCCGGATTTACGCTGATTGAAGTGAATTCGCGGGAAGAAGCGATCGAGTGGGCGATGCGCATGCCCGACCCGCATGGGGGAGGGCAAGGCGAGATTGAATTGAGGCAAATCTTTGATCCGGAAGAACTGTCCGCGAATGAAGAAACGCAGCAAAAAATAAAGGGGCAGTTTAAGTTGTGAGCGTCTCGGATACGAAAAGGACAGTAGATGCCATATGGCGGATCGAGTCTCCCAAATTAATCGCCGGCTTGACGCGAATGGTTCGGGACGTGGGCCTGGCGGAAGATCTGGCCCACGACGCTCTGGTCATCGCGCTTGAGCGATGGCCGGCATCGGGAATTCCCGACAACCCGGGAGCATGGCTGATGACGACGGCCAAGCGGCGCGCCATCGATCTATTGCGAAGAAACAAGCTTCGCGACCGCAAATACGAAGAGCTTACCCGCAGCGCCGCCATGTTTACGGAAGAAGATATGGACAGCCAGTTGGACGGGGAGATCGGCGACGATCTTCTGCGTCTCATCTTCATGACTTGTCATCCGGCGCTGTCGCAGGAAGCGAGGGTGGCGCTCACACTCCGGATGCTGTGCGGGCTTACGACGGAAGAAATCGCTCGTGCCTTTCTGGCGGCCGAAGCGACGATCGCGCAGCGAATCGTTCGGGCGAAGCGGACTCTCAGCGCCAGGAAGGTCCCCTTCGAAGTGCCCGCGGGCGAAGATTTGAAGCCGCGTTTGGCGGGGGTTCTTGAAGTCATTTATTTAATGTTCAATGAAGGATATTCGGCAACCGCGGGCGAAGACTGGGTCCGGCCGCTTCTATGCCGGGAAGCGCTGAGGCTGGCCCGGATGCTGGCGGAGATTGCGCCTGCAGAGCCGGAAGCGCATGGGCTTGCGGCACTGCTTGAAATTCAATCCTCGCGGCTGAAGACGCGGGTCGGGGCGGACGGGGAGCCGGTGCTGCTCATGGACCAGAATCGGACCAGGTGGGACCGTCTTCTGATTCGCCGCGGGCTGGCGGCCCTTCACCGCTGTCAGCAGCTAGGGAAGCCGTACGGTCCCTACGCGCTGCAGGCGGCCATCGCCGCTTGTCACGCGCAGGCGGCAGCGCCCGAGGATACGGATTGGGTCCGCATCGCCGCCCTGTATGAAGCTTTGTCGCGCGTCATGCCTTCGCCGGTCGTGGAATTGAACCGTGCGGTGGCGATTTCTATGGCTTTCGGTCCGGCTTACGGCTTGCAAATCGTCGACGAATTGAACCGGGAGGCGTCGCTGTCGGCCTATCATCTGCTGCCCAGCGTGCGCGGCGATCTGTTGTACAAATTGAACCGGTTCGAAGAAGCGCGCCTTGAGTTTGAGCGGGCGGCTTCCTTGACAAGAAATCGCCGCGAGCGCGATCTTCTGCTTGCACGCGCAGCCGAATGCATGAACGGAAAATAAGGTTTGCGGGGAGTGTGCTTTTATGAAATATATGCTGATGTTCAAATCGACGGCGTTGTCGGAAGCGGGCATGCTGGAGGACCAGGATTTCAAGGACCGCCGGGCGGCATTTGTCAGATCTTTAGCCCATGTCGGGATTTTGCTTGCCGACGAGACGCTGCTTCCAAGCTCGAGCGGAATGCGGATTACGTTTCCGCCGGACGGGGGCGGGGCCAGCGTGGCAGCCGAGCCGTTTGCTGCGGAGAGCGGCCTGATGGAACGGTTTCTTATTCTGGATGCCGGATCCATGGAAGAGGCGGCAGAATGGGCGATGAAGCTTCCCGTTCCTCAAGGGCGCGGGGAATTCGCGATCGAGCTTCGCCAGTTGGCCGATCCGGCAGAAATGCGGCGAGATCCGGCTGTCATGGCTTTGGAGACGAATTTACGGGAGCACATCTAATGGCTCGAAAATTTATTTTCGGCACAGTGTCGATTTTGCCGTACGACAATCGTCGTTAAGATGAAACCGGAATTCGAAAAGGATTCCCCATCAAACGTGAAAGGTTGTTGATGAACATGGCGGCAAAATTGGTTCCTTATGTGATGTCGGAGGACGCAAGAACGCAAGCGGAGTTTTACAAACAGGCACTGGGCGGAGAAATTGTTTTTGTCAAAACGTTGGGTGAAGTTCCGGGGACCCCGGAGGCGGCCAAAGATAAAGTGATGCATTTGGTTCTTGCCGTGGCCGGAGAAAATACGTTATTTCTATCCGACTCGTTCCAATCGGCGGAAGAGAGCCGGCATATATGCCTATCTTTAACGTACGACGATGTGGAGGAAGCGCGCAGCGCCTATGGCAAACTCGGTGAACAAGGAAAGCTTCAGTTCCCGTTCGAGCGGCAGCCATGGGGGGCTTATTACGGGGAAGTCGTGGACCGCTTCGGCGTTACGTGGCAAATCGTGAAGCAGTAAACGATTGGAGGCGGCGGGCGCGTTGTAACCGTTGAAACGCCCGCCGCCATCCGCAACTCTCACTCTTGCTTATCGAAACTCCATGTATTACGACTATTCCCCTGGAGCAGTTGCCTATGATATGCCGGGCGTACGCGTCGAGGGGACAATTTAGCTAAAGCGGAAGTATCAGATTCGTGATGGCCGGCTTCAGAATGGAACGCTGGTCATTCCCGCGTATCTTGAAAACGGCGTCGAGTTCGACGCCCATCTGATTAATGATGCTTCTTCGCGGACGTAACATCGGGAAAGTTGGCGCAATCTTTATTAACGACATGCAAACGTGTGATGCATCGGCTTCTGTTATCACACTTAGGATGATTCCGAACAATTAGTCGGTCATCCCAGGATTTTTGGATAGTCTGGATTTAGCGGCGGATGGAATGTCATTGGAACAAAGAAGCAATTACCGCACCACCATTTGCCTCCACTTACATTCCGAAGTATGATAATTGAAAAGGTAGCTTTAGGAGGAAGTATGAAGAAGCAAATATATGTCGTTGGTGCGGTTATTGTACAAGAAGGGCGAATTTTGTGTGCACAACGGGGGGCAGACCAGTCGTTGGCGTTGAAGTGGGAATTTCCCGGTGGAAAAATTGAAGCGGGAGAGACACCCCAAGAGGCTCTGAAGAGGGAAATTCTCGAAGAGATGGACTGTTCTATTGAAATTGGTGAACAGGTGGAGCATACAGTCCATGAGTATGATTTCGGAGTCGTACATTTAACTACGTTCTATTGCAAACTTGTGTCCGGGACACCATCTTTAACTGAGCACGCAAGTATCGAATGGCTGCATGTCAAGGAATTGGATTCATTGGATTGGGCACCAGCCGATATACCGGCTATCCAGAAAATTATGAGTCAATCACTACCTTTCTAAAACATGTGAAGAGGTGTAAAGCGTGGTCAAAGAAGCCATCGTAGAGTCCTCTATTTATGATCAATTGTTGCCACAATTAAGGGGACAGCATTTAAACTACTCTCCGCGGCTTCTTATCAATAATCCAAGTACGCGCGAGAATGTATTACATGAAATTATTGAAGAGCTCACCACCTGCAGGTCATTTATGTTTATCGTTGCTTTCGTCACGGAAAGCGGTCTAGCTACGCTAAAAGCGCAGCTTCTTGATTTGAAACGGAAGGGAATTAAAGGAAGGCTTCTGACGTCAACTTATCTAAACTTTAATCACCCGAAAGTATTTCGTGAGCTACTTAAGATTGAAAATCTGGAGGTCCGACTGTCTGATCTGCAAGGTTTTCATTCCAAAGGTTACATATTTAATACGCAAGAAGATCATGCATTAATTATTGGGAGCACGAATCTGACGGCGAACGCTTTAAAAGTGAACTACGAGTGGAATGTAAAGCTTCGGTTACTCCCGACTGAATATTTTATTAAACAGATTCGGAGTCAATTTGAGGCCGTTTGGGCATCGTCGGTTGCTTTGACAGAGGATTGGATTAAAAATTACGAAATTTCCTATGTGAAGTATACCGCAACAAAGATTGTTCAGGAGGAGCTAGCACTTGTTCAGCAGCACTTTAAGGCGGCTAGCGAAACGAAACGTCAAATCGAGCCCAATAAGATGCAAGTCGCTGCGCTGAAAAACATTGAAGCGCTTCGTGAGCAAGGGGCGAACAAAGGGCTCATTATTTCGGCAACAGGCACGGGTAAAACGTTTCTTTCAGCTTTTGATGTCAGAAGCTATTCTCCGAAGCGGATGTTGTTTATTGCGCATCGCGAACAGATTTTGATGAAATCGAAGTTGGATTTTATTAAAGTTATCGGTGGAGAGGCATCTAATTTTGGTCTCTTATCCGGCACGAATAAAGACGTGGAGGCCAAATACCTTTTCTCTACGATTCAGACCATATCGAGATCGGATGTGCTATCACAGTTTGACCCCGATGCGTTTGATTATATCTTGATTGACGAAGTACATAAGGCTGGGGCTAAATCTTACCGCAAGGTAATTGATTATTTCAAGCCAAAGTATCTTATGGGCATGACAGCAACGCCAGAACGAACGGATGATATTAATATCTATGAGTTATTTGATTATAATGTAGCATACGAGATTAGACTTCAAGCCGCATTGGAAGAAGATATGTTGTGTCCATTTAACTATTTCGGGGTGACGGACTTTGAGTGCGACGGTGAGATAGTTGATGATACTACTATTTTGTCCAAACTTGTAACGAATGAACGTGTAGACCACATTATTGAGAAGATCGAATATTACGGTTACTCCGGCACGCAAGTCAGAGGTCTTATGTTTGTTAGTCGAAAGGAAGAAGCGGTGGAGCTTTCCCGGTTACTTAACGAAAGAGGTTACCGAACGGTAGCCTTAACAGGTGACCATGGTATTGAGTATCGTGAGCAACAAATAAAGGCGCTTGAACAAGGCGAGCTGGAGTATATTATCACGGTGGACATTTTTAACGAGGGCATCGATATTCCTTCGGTCAATCAAGTGGTAATGCTACGTCAGACGCAGTCCAGCATTATCTTCATTCAACAGCTTGGGCGCGGCTTGCGTAAGCACGACTCGAAGGAGTTCGTTACCATTATTGATTTCATCGGGAATTATAAAAACAACTACTTGATCCCCATTGCATTGTCAGGGGATAAGTCTCTTAATAAAGACAATATTCGGCGGCATATGAAGGATACAAGTTATATTAATGGGGTATCCACTATTAATTTTGAAGAAGTCGCCAAAGCATTAATTTATAAATCGATATCTAGTAGTAACTTAACAGAGTTTAAAAAGCTGCGAGATGAGTTTGTTGAGCTCAAAAATCGACTAGGACGATTGCCGTATCTTTATGACTTTATGATGAATGGGTCAATTGATCCTTTGATTATTGTGAAAAATTTTGATAACTACCAGAAGTTTTTAGAGAGATTGAAAGAGAATATATCAAGCTTAACGGACTATGAGCAAAAAGTGCTCACAATGTTCTCGAATGAAATCATGAATGGTAAGCGGCTTCATGAAATCACTTTGCTCGAACAGTTACTTAAGGGCGATGTCGTTTCTGAAGGGGATTACATTCGTCTACTCCAAGTAGAGCGTTGTAACGTAGACCCGGAAACGCTAGCCTCTGTTCGCGGTGTGATGAATTTATCATTTTTTGTGCAAGCACATCAAATGAAGTACGGGGAACAGCCAATTTGTATATTTGGAGCAGATGGTACAATCCGTTTTCATGAAACGCTAAGGAATAGACTGAACGCGAGTGAGCATTTCAGATCAATGGTGGAAGATGTTGTTCGTGTTGCAAGTGAGAAGGGACGTAGGTATACCCATCAGGAACCGCTGACTCTTCATCAAAAATATACACGTAAGGATGTCTGCAAGCTGTTGAACTGGGAACGTGATGAAAGCAATACGGTGTATGGTTACAAAACTAAGCATAATACCTGCCCGATCTTCGTCACGTATCATAAACATGAGGAGGTAGAGTCGAGTATCAATTATGGTGATGAGTTGCTGAACCCGACCACTTTAAAGTGGTTTACGAGAAGTAATCGAACGCTTCAATCAGACGAAGTGAAAAAGATTGTGGAGGCGGAGAGCAATCACACGACTATCCATATCTTTGTGAAAAAGGACGATGATGAGGGTAGTGATTTTTATTATCTAGGCAAGGCTACTCCCGATATTAGAACGGTTCAAGAAACAACTATGGCAGGTAAAAATGGGGAGTTGCTGCCTGTTGTGTGCATGAATATGATGCTTGAGCATGCAGTAGATAATAAGCTGTATCAGTACATAAAGTCAAACAATATTTAATTCATCATGGAGTTTAGACGTCCGAAAGGGCGTCTTTCTTATTGCTTTATGAGAGCGGTTGGTTGCGTCCGATCTTACTGGCTTGAAGGATATAAGTCGTCCGGACAATACGCGAAAGATGTCTGGGCGGGACTATAGGCGCTGCGGACGGCCTCCGTTTAATCGCTTGACAGAGTGATGAACGGAGGTTTTTTTGCGCCTCGGCATTTTAGGTGATAGCTCGATTACACCATAAGCGCTGTCGGCAGCGAGCCACTGAAGACAAGCCCGCAGGAAACCGTGATCCGGCTGCGATAGTTGCGGGCATCGCCTGCGGACCAAGTCAAAATATTACACGCCAACGAGTCTAAATCGTGAACCGCCAGGAAGGCCGATCCTCTCTATAATGAACATAAATGACAAGCATTCCTTACGGGAGGTCGGCAATTTGAATACAACGGCGAAGCTGGAGAAGCGCAGACGGTGGGACCAGAAGCGGAAAGAAGCGGTTGTCGGATGGCTGTTTCTTGCACCGGAAGCGATCGGCATCATTACGCTCGCGATTTTTCCCATCCTATTCTCGTTAATATTAAGCTTCACGAACTGGAACCTGATCGGCGGCTTCCAGGAAATGAAGTGGGTCGGCTTGGATAACTTCCAGCGCATGATCGGCGATTCGAAATTTTGGAAGGCGCTGGAGAACAATATTCTGTTTACCGCAGTGACGGTGCCGGTGGGCCTGTTGATCGCGATGCTGATGGCCGTTCTCGTCCATACGAAGGTGTACGCGAAAGATTTGTTCAAAATCTTGTTCTTCATCCCTTATATTTGCTCCACGGTGGCGATTGCGGCCGTCTGGGCGGCGCTCTATCATCCGTCCAGCGGCCCGATCAACCAATTTCTGATGGCGATCGGCATCGATCAACCCCCGAAATGGCTGGTCGACTCGGAATATGCGATCGTCGCAATTATGGTCATCGCCATCTGGCAGGCGCTCGGCTATCAGATCATTATCTTTTTGGCGGGCTTGACGCAAATATCCGATGATATCTATGAAGCGGCACGGATCGACGGCGCGTCCGGCATTCAGCAATTCCGGTACATTACGGTGCCGATGCTTGCTCCGACGACGCTGTTCCTGACAATCACGACGATTATCGGCTCGTTCAAAGTATTCGATCTTATCAAATTCCTGACGGACGGCGGCCCGAACGACGCATCCACGGTGCTCGTTTATCGGATTTACGAAGAAGGCTTCGTCAATTTCAACATGGGTTACGCTTCCGCACTGTCGTGGATTCTGTTCTTGCTGGTCATTGCCGTCACCTCGGTGACGTGGGTAGTCCAAGCGAGAGAGAAACGGGGTTAAAGGGGGGATGACGATGAATTGGAAAAAAATCAAGCTGGACAGGCTGCTGTTGACCGCCTTGTTCGGCGCCTTGTCAATACTGTTCGTTATGCCGCTCGTATGGATGCTGTCCGCCTCCGCCAAGCTGGAGCGCGACGTCATGACCTACCCGATCCAGTGGATTCCGAAGGACTGGAACTGGGTCGAAAATTTCCAGAAGGTATGGATGGAGAACGTACCGTTCTCGATGTTTTACGCCAACTCGTTCAAGCTGGCCGTCATCTCCACCTTGGCAACGCTGCTGTTCTCGTCGATGGCCGCCTTCGCCTTCGCCAAGCTGCGAGCGCCCGGCAAGGGCATCATGTTCGGCTTAATGATGTCGTTTATGGTCATTCCGGAGCAGGCTACGCTCGTGCCGCGGTTTATCATGATCAAGTGGCTCGGGTTGTACAATTCGCATGAAGGCCTCATTCTTATGCTCGCCTTCTCGATGTACTTCACTTTTCTGATGCGACAGTTTATGATGGGTATCCATAACGACTTTATCGAAGCGGCGAAAATCGACGGAGCCGGGTATCTGAGAGTGTACGCGCAAATTATGCTGCCGCTGTGCAAGCCGATTCTGGCTACGGCCGGCATTATCAAGTTTATCTGGACATGGAACGATTATCAGAACCCGCTCATTTTCCTGTTTACGAAAGAGCTGTACCCATTGCCGCTCGGCATACAGTTTTTCCGTCAAGAATACTCGAACAACGTGTCGCTTATGATGATGGCTGCCGTCTCGGCTATCGTTCCGCTCATTATCATTTTCATCATTTTGCAGAAGCAGGTCATCAAGGGCATTGCAGTCGGCGGCGTCAAGGGATAAGCGCCCGAGCCGGGACAAGTCAAAAAAGTACACACGAAACTCTACAAAGAGTACACGGTAAAACGCTTACACTTTCCTTATGCTTAAGGTGTAACAAGAACATGAAGGGAAAAGGGGATACAAAAATGAAAAAAGCAGCCATGATGATAACGCTTGCCGCCATGTTGGTTCTATCGGCATGCGGACAGGGCGGGAACGGCGGCAATGCGGGCAGCTCCGCCGAAGGCAAAGAGGAAGCGGCCAAAGACGTCGTTACGCTGAAGCTCTATACGAATGCCAAGGGCGAGCCTGGCGAGCCGATGATGAAGGTGGTAGAAGCGTTCAATGCGCAAAGCGAGAAGGTGAAGGTCGAGCATGTGGCGCTTGTGCAAAACAACGATTCCAGGGAGATGCTGCAAAAGCTGGACGTCTTGTCCGCCACCGGCGAGAAAGTGGACGTCGTTCTGATGAACAACGAAGGCTACGTGCTCGAGCGCGCGGGGAACGGCATGCTGTATCCGCTCGACGAGTTCTACGAGGCCGGCCAGATCGATCCGGAAGAGGAGTTCTACCGCAACCCGGTCTTTGACGGCAAAGTGTACGGGGCGATGACGGACGCCAGCTTCTGGTATGTCGCGATTAACGAGAACCATCTGGCGGAAGCGAATCTTCAGCTGCCGTCCTTCGATTGGACGTGGGACGATTTCCGCACCTATGCCAAATCCTTGAAGGAAAGCAAGGACGGCCGCTTCGGCGCCTACTTCCATACATTCGGCGAATATGCGAACATTATCGCCTATACCGACTTCCAAAATCCGCAGCTGAAAGAGGACGGCACGCTGCAATTCGACGACCCCAGCTTCGAATATTGGTTCAATCTGCGCCGGGGCATGGAAGTGGAGGATCAATCCGTCCGTCCGCTGGCCGACGTCTTGGCCTCCAAGCAGCATTGGGCCACCGATTTCATGAACGGCACGACGAGCATGATGCCGATTGCGATGTATTCGCTCGACGAAGCCTTCTTGAACGAAGAAAGCTACCCGCGCGATTTCAAAATTACGTTTGCGCCGCTTCCTCGTTCTTCCGAAAGCGTCGAGCCCGGCTTGACGAGCATCGGCGGCAGCTTCCTCACGATTCACAAAAACTCGGGGCATAAAGCGGAAGCGTACGAATTCATCAAGTTCGCCACCATGGAAGGCGCAGCATTGTCCGGCCGTATTCCGGGCTGGAAAAAAGCGGACGGCCAAGCCGTCTTGGCGGAAATGATCGGCGACAAGACCGATCTGGTCAACCTCGACGCGCTTAACGCCACGCTCTTCGACAAGCGCGTTCGGACGGCCGGTTCCTCGGTCATCAGCGTGCCTTATCAGCAGCAGCTGAAGAAGGTGGCCGAGAGCGGCGTCAACTTGTTCCTGCTGGACAACAAATCGTTCGAGGAAGCGCGTCAATTCATGATGAACGAAGGGAACAAGGTCATTAAGGACAATTCATAACGAGCCAGGAGAAGGGAATCGCCCGGGAGGGCGATCTCCCTGTTTTATTCTGTGCATCCTCGCGCGAAGTTTAGTATGATCGGGGAAAAGGAACGTTGCCTGGAGGAATGAAGCTTGGGCTGGTTTTATCGCATATCGTTCTATCGGCGCATTCAAGTCGCTTTGCTGCTGTTCCTCATTATTCCGCTGCTGCTCATTACGGGTCTGTCCTATATGACGAACAAGCAGGCGAATGAAGAGAACGTCCGCGCGAATATGAGAGGGATTATCGGCATACTGGCCAACGACTTGTCCAAGACCGCCAATGACGTGACGTACACGGTCAATCAATATTCGGCATCGCAAACGAACGATTTGTTCGAGGGGCTACGTACGATCAAGGATTTGTCCGCCTTCGACAGCTTCGAAAGCTACCATGAGTATGCCAAGCTGAATGAGATTACCGCGCTTCATATCGGCAAGCTGTCGCTGGTTCACGTCAACGTCTTCTATGTAAACCGGAGCCAATATCCGATCATCGGCTCGGTCAACGCCGCCGATATCGCTAAGCTGCAGACGGACCCGCGCTTCGGTCATCTTACGGCGGACGAGGCGGCGACAGGGCTTGTCCATTGGTTTCGCGCCGAACGGGACGGCGGCTACGGAAGCGTGTTTCATCCTTCTTATTATTTGTTTCTGAAGAAGACGGTGTACGACCCGTTCCGTCACGAGGTGCTGGGCACGCTGTTCGTCGGCATTCCCGATTCTTATTTTGCAGGGCTGTTCCGCAAGGCGGGCGACGGGGTGTTCACGCTGTACGAGGCAGACGGCTCGCTGCTGGCCGGCATGGCCGGCAGTCAAGCCGAGCGGACTGCGGAAGCCCGCGACGGGTGGATGCGCGAGACGGTGCCGGTGCCGGGCACCTCCTGGACGCTGACCTATGAACGGGAGACGGCCGCCGCCACCGGAGATTTGACGCAGCGGTTCTGGTATACGATTATGGCGGTCAGCATCGTCATGTTCGTCTTTTTGTTCATGTCGAGCGTTATTGCCAAGGGACTCAATCGGCCGATCCGGAAGCTGATGCGGGTCGCATCGCAGTACGGGGAGGACAACAATCTGATCCGCTACACCACAACCGGCAAGGACGAAATATCGATGCTTGGCGCCTCCATCAATCGCATGCTCGACAATACGAATGCGCTCATTCAGAGAGTGGAGACGGAGCAGGAAGAGAAGCGGGTCATTGAGCTGAATGCGTTGTACTCGCAAATTCAGCCGCATTTTCTGCTGAACACGTTGAATTCCATCAAGTGCAATCTGGCGATCGAGGGCGATCAGGTGCACAGCGAGACGATCGACGCTTTGATGTCGCTGCTTCGCGCCCATCTTCGCGTACAGGAGCCGCTTGCGCTGGCCGACGAATGCAAGCTGCTGGGGCAGTACGTTTCCATCATGCGCATGAGGAATCGATTGAATATCGAGCTGGAGATCGATCTGCCGGATCGCTATCGGGACGTTCTCGTGCCTCGTCTGCTGCTTCAGCCGCTGGTGGAGAACAGCATTATCCACGGCTTCACCCGTATGTCGGACTCTCCCGTCATTCGGGTGTCGGCGCGCCAAGCTCCAGGCGGCATCGACATTATCGTCAGCGACAACGGTAAGGGAATGACCGAGGAACAGGCGGCGGACCTCCGCCGTATGCTCGAGAGCGGAACGGAACAAAGCGGGAAGAGGGGCATCGGGCTGTACAACGTGCTTCGCCGCGCCAAGCTGGCATTCGGTCCCGGCGCGTCCTTCCGCATCGAGCCGGAGCATGGCGCAGGCTTCGCTGCGTGCGTGCATATTCCGCTAAGCCACGACAATGGAGAGGATCAAGATCATGCTTAAGGTCATGTTGGTCGACGACGACGTTCCGGTTGTAGAATACATGCGCAAGCTGATCCCTTGGGAGAGCCTGGCGCTGCGGGTATGTGCGGAGGCTTACACTGCGGCGGAGGCGGAGGCGCAGTTCGAAGCGAGCCTCCCCGACATCTTGATTACCGACATCGGACTGCCGGACGGCAACGGCATCGAGCTCGCCCGCCGCTTTCGCGCCGCGCATCCCGAGCTGCGGGTCATCTTCCTGACTTGTCATGAAGATTTCCATTACGTGAAGGAAGCGCTGCGCATCGAAGCGGACGATTACGTCGTCAAGGACGAGCTGAGCGCCGACAAGATGACGGAGACGCTTCGCAAGGCGGCGGCGCGTCTGTCAAGCGAGCTCGAGCGGCTCGAGCGAACGGCGTATAAAAGCGATGTCGAGCGGAATCGGGACATTCTGCTCCAACAGTTTTTCAGCGAGCTGAGCAGCACCGGCAATCCCGCCGGGATGTTGGAGCATGGGCGAAGGCTCGGCATCGAGTGGTCCGCTGCTTGCTTCGCCGTCGCTTGCTTCCATCTGGATATCGGGGATCTGTGCGAGGTTTACAACCGGGAGCGCGTCGAGTTGGTTCGCTACGGCGCTTATAATATCGCCTTGGAGCTGGCCGAGGAAGCGGGCCTGACGTTATTCCCCTCCAAGAATCACCGCATGTGGGTCATTGCTTGCGAGCGCGAGGCTAGTGAGGCGCAGGCGGCGCTGGAACGGTTCGACCGGCAGCTGCAAGCGAAGCTGCAGCACTATCTGAAGGTGCGCGTCTATTGCATCCATGCGGACGAAGAGGGCGGGCTGTCCGATATCGGGCGGCTGATCGAGCGGACGACGAAGCGCATAGAGCGCGATTATTTGACGAGCGGCTGGCAGACCGCGCACGGCTTGCCGTCGTCCGCCGGCGACCCTGTGAAGAGCCCGGAGTCCGGCAACGATCCCGAGACGCTGTCCGGGAAATGGGTGGAAGCGCTGACGAAGGGGGAGCGCTCGGCCTCGCTCCTATATTTGAACCATTTGGCCAAGGCGATGCAGGAGGCCGGCTGGGATGCTGCGCAAGCCAAGGCAAGGCTGCTGCGCTTGGCGCAAGAGGCCAGCGTCCGGCTGGGAAACGCATTGCCGGCGGGGATGCAGGAGGACCTTGAACAGACCGCCCGGCTTGAAGAAGCTTGCCGTCTGCTGCGCTGGTACGCGGACCGGCTGGCGCAGGCGGCGGAAGCGCCGTACAAGGTAGCGCCGAACGATCCGGATCTGCGGGCGATCAACGCTTTTATTGAAGAGAATCTGTACCGCAACGTGACATCGATCGACGTGGCGCGGCATTTGCATTTGAATCCAAGCTACTTTTCCCGTTATTTCAAGAAGCTGACGGGCATTATCTTCACCGATCATGTCCATCTGATCAAGATGGAGGAGGCGAAGCGGCTGCTCGGGCAAGGAGAAACGGCGGAAAATACGGCCTATCTGCTCGGTTACTCGGATCGCGCCTATTTCTCCAAGGTGTTCAAGAAGTATACTGGCACTAGCCCGAGCGATTATAAACCAAGCCCTCACAAGGGAGAGGAGAGAAAGCGATGACAACTCCGGCTTTGCCCTGGCTGCCCGATCAAGGAGACGGCACATTTGCGAATCCGATTATTCATGCGGATTATTCCGATCCCGACGCGATCCGCGCCGGCGACGATTTCTATATGACGGCTTCCAGCTTCGGCCATATTCCTGGACTGCCGATTTTGCATTCCAAGGATTTGATCAACTGGCGGCTGATCAATCATGCGATTAAGCGAATGCCGCTGCCCGGCTACGACAGACCTCAGCACGGCAACGGCGTCTGGGCGCCAAGCCTTCGCTATCATGCCGGCAAGTTCTGGATCTTCTACGGCGATCCCGACGTCGGCATCTTCATGACGACGGCCGACACCCCCGAAGGGGAATGGTCGGAGCTGCACCTTGTGCAAGCCGGCAAGGGGCTGATCGACGCTTGTCCTTTCTGGGACGACGACGGGCAGGCTTATCTGGTGCATGCGTACGCGCAGAGCCGCAGCGGCATCAAGCATCGGCTGATCGTTCACCGCATGTCGCCCGACGGAAAGCGGCTGCTGGACGACAGCCGGATTATCATCGACGATCCGGTGCGGCATCCGACGATCGAAGGCCCGAAGATGTACAAGCGGGGCGGCTACTATTATATATTCGCTCCGGCCGGGGGCGTGGAGAACGGCTGGCAGACGGTGCTGCGTTCCGTACACCCGTTCGGCCCTTACGAATACCGTATCGTGCTCAAGCAAGGCGCGACGGATGTGAACGGGCCGCATCAAGGCGCGTGGATCGAGCTGGCCTCCGGCGAATCGTGGTTCATGCATTTCCAGCATAAAGACGCTTACGGCCGAATCGTCCATCTGCAGCCGATGTCATGGACGGAGGAGCAGTGGCCGCAAATGGGCGAGGATATCGACGGGGACGGCATCGGCGAGCCCGTATCGCGCGTCCGCAAGCCGGCCGTCGACGGCGATTGTCGGGCGGAAGGGCCGGCGTCCTCCGACAGCTTTGACGAGCAGCGGCTCGGTTTGCAGTGGCAGTGGCAGGCCAATCCGGAGGCGGGCTGGTATTCACTGGCCGCGCGGCAAGGATATCTGCGGCTGTATGCGCAGCCTTTGCCGGTAGGAGCGGTTTCCTGCTATCAAGCGCCGCATCTGCTGCTGCAAAAATTTCCGGCCTTGGCTTTCGAGGCTTCGGTTCAAATGGACGGTTCCGGTCTGCGGGACGGCGACCGGTCCGGGTTGATCGTCTTCGGCTATCGCTATGCCGCTCTCGTGTGCGCGATCGACGCGCAAGGGCCGGAGCTCCGCTTCGTTGAGGGCAGCCAAGACGGCGAATGCACGACATGGACGAGAAAGCTGGAGAGGCTGCCCGAGGCGCTGGCGCTCCGCGTCGTCGTCGAGGAGGGCGCGCTGTGCTCGTTCCTCTACAGTCTGGACGGGCAGACGTATGAGGCGGTTGGCGGAGCGGCATTCGAGGCAACCGTCAGCAAGTGGGTCGGCGCCAAGGTCGGTCTGTTCGCGCAATCGGCCGGCGCCGCAAGCGGCAGCGCCGACTTCGACAACTTCACCGTTGCGGCAGTAGCGAAGCCGTAGCGTCCCGACAGGAGGACACGCACATTGAACAGTGAACATGAACGCCTGCTCCGTTACGGCAAGCCTGCTGCGGACTGGAACGAGGCGCTGCCCTTGGGCAACGGGACGCTGGGCGCCATGGTGTTCGGACGCACGGGGCAAGAGCTCATTCAGCTTAACGAGGATTCCTTATGGTACGGCGGACCGCGCGATCGCCACAATCCGGACGCTTCGCGGTTTTTGCCGCAAATTCGCGAGCTGGTCTTTGCCGGCCGCGCCCGGGAGGCGGAACGGCTGGCCGCTCTTGCGCTCACCGGCCTCCCGGAGACGCAAAGGCATTATTTGCCGCTCGGAGACCTGTTGCTGACGTTTCCCGAGGTTCCGGACGAGGAAGCCGAGGCGTATGTCCGCGAGCTGGATTTGTCGACGGCAATCGCTTCGGCGGCGTATCGCGCGGCGGGGGTCGGCTGCCATAGGGAAATGTTCGTCAGCTTTCCGGACCAGGTATTGGCCGTTCGGCTGACGGCGGACGTTCCCGGGGCGCTTAGCGTAACGGCTCGGCTCGGCCGGGCGAAGTGGCGCTACGTCGAGCAGATCGCCAAGCACGGGAACGATACGCTGATCATGCGGGACGGCGGCGCCGGCGAAGGCGGGGTCGCGTTCCGCGCCGCGCTTCGCTGCGTCCCGTCGGGCGGCACGCTGCAGGCGATCGGCGAACATCTCGTAGTCGAAGGAGCCGACGAGGTGGTCTTCTACCTGGCCGCGGCTACTACCTTCCGCCACGACGACCCCGAAGCCGTAACCTTGGAGCGCATCGGGCAAGCGGCGGCCATGCCGTTCGACCTGTTGCGCGAACGGCATGCGGCCGATTACGCCGCGCTGTTCGGGCGCGTGCAATTGACCCTGGACGGCGATGAGGAGCTGCGCGGTCTCGATACGGCCGAACGGCTGGAGCGGGTGAGGGCGGGCGGCCGCGATAACGGTCTGTCCGCGCTTTATTTCGACTACGGCCGGTATTTGCTTATTGCCTCCAGCCGCCCCGGGTCGCTGCCGGCCAATTTGCAAGGCATCTGGAACCCGGATTTTTTGCCGCGATGGGACAGTAAATTTACGATCAACATTAATTTGCAAATGAATTACTGGCTGGCCGAAAGCTGCAATTTATCGGAATTGCACGAGCCTCTCTTCGATTTGATCGAGCGGCTTAAGGAGTCGGGGAAGCGCACGGCCGCGGTTATGTACGGCTGCAGAGGATCGGCGGCGCATCATAATACCGATTTGTGGGCAGACAGCGCGCCGCAAGACACGTGGATACCGGCCACATATTGGCCGCTCGGCCTGGCTTGGCTGTCCCTGCATATATGGGAGCATTATCTCTTTACGAACGACAAGGCATTCCTGGAGCGGCATTACGATACGCTGAAGCAAGCGGCGCTGTTTGGACTCGACTTCCTCGTTCCCGGGCCGGAGGGCGAAATGGTAACCTGTCCGTCGGTATCTCCCGAGAATGCGTATTATACGCCGGAGGGCAAGACGGCGATGTTCACCTACGGAGCGGCCATGGACCATCAGCTGCTTCGGGCGCTGTTCGACGCCTGCGGCGAGGCGGCGAGGCTGCTCGGCACGGACGATGAATGGCGGGCGGAGCTGCTGGAGGCATCGCGCCGAATGCCGCAGACGAAGATCGGCAAGCACGGACAAATTCAGGAATGGATTCACGATTACGACGAACCGGAGCCCGGTCATCGTCATATATCCCATCTGTTCGCGCTGCATCCCGGCAACGAGATCAGCCGGCGCGGAACGCCGGAGCTCGCTGCGGCTGCCCGGGTTACGCTGGAGCGGCGATTGCAAAGCGGCGGCGGCCATACCGGGTGGAGCCGCGCTTGGATTATCAACTTCTGGGCCCGGCTGGAGGACGGGGAGCAGGCGGGCGAGCATCTTCGCGCGCTGCTCGCCAAGTCGACCTTGCCGAATATGCTCGATAATCATCCCCCGTTTCAGATCGACGGAAACTTTGGCGGCACCGCCGGCATCGCGGAGATGCTGCTTCAGAGCCAGAACGGCGAACTGCACCTGCTGCCCGCCTTGCCGCCGGATTGGCAGAGCGGCCGCGTGAGCGGTCTGCGCGCTCGCGGCGGCTATGAAGCGGCGATGGAATGGCGGCACGGCCGGCTGCAAGAGGCTGTCATTACAGCGGCTGCGGACGGCGTCTGCCGCATCAGGGTCGGCGATGCGGAAGCGGCCGCGTTTACGGTCGCCGCGGGACGGACCTATCGGTATACCGACGGCGTCCTTGCGGAGCTGTAAAGAAAGCGGAGAAAAAAGTGGAGGGCCTGTGCGCAAACCGAACGCACAGGCCCTTTTTTATACTCGGAATTCGTTCCAGACCGCCGTCCGTTCGACCGGAAATCGCATGGACGGCCTGGCGGGAACGGCTGCCTTGCCGATCGCGACTAACATGACCGGCACATACCGCGAAGGGATGTTGAACGTTTCGATCAATTGTGCGGCATCGTATCCGCCCATAGGACACGAATCCAGTCCTTTTGCCTTCGCGGCGAGCATGAGCTGCATCGCGGCCAGCGATGCGTTGAGAATCGCTTCCTCTCGCGGATAAGACGTCCCGTCCGTGTATGCCGCTTCGATCTGATCGATCAGGCGGGACTTCACGTCTTCCGGCATCCGTCCGGCGGCAACGTCCGGACCGAAGACGTCTTCGGCATTCAGATGGGCTTGAGCATCTCCCAATACAGCGACGACGACGGAAGCGTCGACGACTTGCCGCTGCCCGTAAGCGATCGGCAGCAGCTTCTCCTTGGCTGGCTGATGGTGGATAACGAGGAACTTCCAGTGCTGCAGGTTCCAGGCCGACGGCGCGCAGGCCGCTATCTCCAGCAGCTCTTCAATTTCCGGTTGGCTTAGCTGGTGCAGAGCATCATAATGTTTAACGGAACGGCGGTCCCGAACGATAGAAAACAAATCGCGTGTTGCTGTCGATGACATGTACGCTCAACTCCTAGGTTTAAATTTAGCTACGCTTTGGCGCGTTCCGCTTTCACCAGATGCTTCGCCGGTTCTCTTTGACCGAAACGGTTGGCTCCGATTACCCCCGCTATAATGAGCACGGAGCCGACCAGATGGTATACCGTAATGGCTTCCCCGAGAAAGACCGCCCCCGCCGCCATGGATACGATCGTAGACAGATTGGAGAATACGCTCATTTTCGAAGCCTCCATCTTGGACAGGATGTAGTTGGCCAACAAGGCGGTCACCAGCGAGGAGGCCACGCCCAGAAACAGGATCGAGCCGACAAAGGAGCCGCTGGAGAGCGGCGCAAACATTCGGTGAAGCGTTCCGGCCGCCGCATGGCTTGTGAGCGAAACGGCCAGATAAACGGCGAAGCCGATTCCCAGCATTAAATAGGTGATCTCTGCCGGGCTGAATTGCTTCGACAACGACCGCGCAAGAACGGTATATCCGGCAAATGCGACGCACGTTAACAACAACAAGGAAATCCCGGTCAGGTTCGACCAATCAATGCTGCTGCCCTTCATCACAAAGATGAACACGACGCCGAACACCGACAGAAAGACCGACAGCTTCTGCAAGACGGTCGTCGTTTCTTTCAAAAAAAGCGAGGCGACGATCATCGTAACCACTGGGGTAAAGGCGTACAGGATCCCTCCCTCGGCGGAGGTGGCGTGCTGCAGCCCGAACGCTTGAAGCAGAAAGAAGCCAAGCGGATACATGGTCGCCAGCAGCAGCACTTTGAACAGCGGCTTGCCGCGATAATCCAGCTTGATCCAGCCGAACGCCGCCGGGACCGACAAGACCGCAAACGATGCGGCAAACCGGAACGTCAACGTGTCGAAGGGATCGGCGTGCTCCAGCGCCATTTTGGCAAATAAAAAGGACAATCCGATAATGACGGCGTTTACTACGGCGAAGAAATAAGGGAGTCTCAAATCTTTTTGGTTCATAATTGCGTCATCCTCTCTATCCAACGGCAGCGTGTTCGCGAACGTCTTAACCGTTGCTTTGAAGATATGACAAATCGGACCATCCCACAACGGCCTTTTATGCAAACTGTACCGATACAGATGGCCGGCGTGTTGTATAATGAGTATAAATACCATCGGAGAGGATGAGTCTGGATAAAGGGGGGCCGCATACATTTGAAAAAGTATTTTTGGATTTTATCCGATATGGAGAACAAGATTCGGGAAGGGCTGTATATTCCCGGGCGCAAGCTGCCTTCCGTTCGCCAGGCCGCGGAATTATACGGGTGCAGCATCAGCACGGTCACGCGGGCCTATGCGGAGCTGGAGAAGCGCCACGCCATTTATTCCGTCCCGCAAAGCGGCTATTATGTGGTCGAGAAGCCGGGAGATTGGCGCGACAAGAGAGACGGCAGCATGATCAATTTCGCTACGGTATTGCCGGATTTGGACGCGTTTCCGTATTTGGATTTCCAGCATTGCTTGAACAAAGCGATCGATATTTACAAATACGATCTGTTTACTTACGGCGACCCGCGAGGGCTGGAGTCCTTCCGCCATACGCTGGCGTCCCATTTGGCCCATGACCAGGTGTTCGCCAAGGCGGAGCGCATTATGGTCACCCCCGGAGCGCAGCAGGCGCTGGAAATCTTGTCGAGAATGCCGTTTCCCGGCGGCAGAACGGCGGTTTTGGCGGAGCAGCCGAGCTACGATGTTTACTTGCGGTTTCTGGAGACGGAAGGGATACCGGTGTATGGCATCGCGCGCACGGCGGAGGGCATCGACTTGTCGGAATTGGAGGCGAGGTTCAGCAGCGGCGACATTAAGTTCTTTTACACGATGCCCAGATACCATAATCCGCTCGGCACGTCCTACAGTCTGGAGCAAAAGAGGGCGATCGCCAGGCTGGCTGACAAGTACGACGTCTACGTGCTGGAGGACGATTATATGGCCGACTTGGGCGCGGAGCGGTCAGCCGATCCCATCTTTGCCTGCGACGGGGGCTCTCGCGTCATTTATTTGAAGAGCTTCTCCAAAATCATTTTTCCCGGCTTAAGATTGGGCGCCATCGTATTGCCGGAACGGCTTCTCGAAACGTTTCGCGCTTACAAAATATACCCCGACACTTCGCTCTTGTCCCAGGCGGCGCTCGAAGTGTATATCAAAAACGGCATGTATGAGCGGCACAAGCACAAGATCAGCAGCATGTACGCGTCCAGAATGAAGGCTTTGAACGAGTCGGCGGCAAGGTACAATGAACTAGGGCTGATGGAAGCGCCCGTTATCGGTTCAGGCATCTATTCGCATTTCAGGCTGAAGCCGACGGTGAATGTTGAACGGCTGATCAAGCGGCTGGCCGAGCGAAAAGTCAGCGTCGTAAACGGCAAACGGTTCTATTTATCGAACTATTTGGAGCGGGAGAAGTTTTTGCGAATCAGCATCTCCCAGACCCGGCCCGAGCAAATCGATGAAGGGATTAGGGCGATCGCCGAGGAATTAAAGAGAGGAAACGGCCGCGGAGTTTCACTATGAGGGTTATGCGATATCGAGGGGAGGTTGAATTTAGGACGAAGGGGTACCGCGCAGGTACCCCTTAAATTTTGCCCGGTGCCGGTACCCGGTCCGAAGACGATTTGTCGCCTGCCAATCCGCGTCTGCCGCTCTTGACTTGCTTCAATTCGGCGACGATCAGAAAGCTGACAATGACGAGCAGCAGCCAGGAGCTGACCTTGCCGACATGAACGAGACTCCACGCATGGGTTTGATTCGGATATTCCCACGCCCCGAAGAAGGTGGCGATGTTCTCCGCGATCCATATGAAGAAGCCGATCAGGACGAAGGACAGGGCCAGCGGCATACGATAGCGATGACGGCCGACCTCAAAGACGACCCAGGCCCGCCAGAATACGATCAGCACGAGAGCCGACAGCCACCAGCGAATGTCGACCCAATAATGATGGGTGAAAAAATTGAGGTAGATGGAAGCGGCAAGCGGGACGACCAGCCAAAGCGGCGGCCACCGGACAAGCTCCACCTTCAGCCTCCGCCAAGCCTGACACAGGTAGCTGGCCACGCTCGCATACATGAAGCCGCTGTAAAGGGGGACGCCGCCAACCTTCGTCCACCCTTCCTCCGGGTACGACCAGGATCCCATATGCACCTTGAACAGTTCAAGCGCCAGGCCGATCAGATGAAAGACGGTGATCACCTTCAGCTCGTCGCGCGTTTCCAGCCCGGAGCGCAGCATCCAGGCCTGCATGGCCAGGCAGATAAGCAGCAGCCAGTCGTAACGGGGCAGCCAGGGAAGAGGGACGAGCTTCGTCAGCGCCAGCGAGGCAAAGATGACGACGGGAAACAGGCAGGACAGCGCCTGCTGCCAGCCGAAGCGTATCAGCTGCTGAAGAGCGTGAAGCAGTCGTTGCGGCACAAGCAGCTCCCCTTTCTGATCGATCGGTCTATTCGTCCTGAGCATCGTCATCCCGGTATTCCAAAATATCGCCGGGCTGACAGTCCAATGCCTTGCATATCGCTTCCAGCGTGGAGATTCGAATTGCCTTTGCCTTGCCGTTTTTCAGAATGGAAAGGTTGGCCATCGTAATGCCGACTTTCTCCGACAGCTCGGTGACGCTCATTTTTCTTTTGGCCAGCATGACGTCAATATTGATAATAATGGGCATGTTGTTCACCTCAGACCGTTAGATCGTTTTCCGATTTGATATCGATGGCGTCTTGCAGCAGCATCTGAAGCACGGCGGCAAAGGTGGCGATGACAAGGGATGCGAACACGACAACCAGACCGAGCGCCAGAATGCCCGGGGCGTCGTCCTTGTCCGCCATAATATAGAGAAGCGGCGAGCATGCCGCATACAACGCGCTGATGGCGACGGCGCAATATTTGATCCGCTTGATGGCACTTACCGACAAGGCGGAGAAAGCCGTATTTTGATCAATATAGCGGAGAAGCATCAACGCCTGGTACAAGGCAATGAAAAACGGGATCGCCGATGCATACATCCCCGCTACAACGGGATACAGAATGTAGGCCGGATAATGATCCGTGAATTCCCTGGCGACCCACGGCAGCCACAAGACGCACAAAGCAAGGACAATCAAGCCAAGAAGCACAACAACTCCTTTTAAGAACAACGTTGAACCTCTTTTGCGATTCATAACAAGCACCTCACCTCTTATTTTTCGATTTGAGCATACCACATAATTTATTGTTTCTCAATAAATTATTATCAATATAAATAAAGTATGCATCGTTTTGCATCCTGTGATCAAGCTGGGAGACTGTAGAAGCAGGAAGGCGCAGGTTTAGCGGCGAATACAAAAAGCAGCGAATAACGATCAAATCATAAAGGTGGGTAACCGATGGATCAAAAAGCAGCGGAGAGAGCGGCCAACGAAATCCCGGAAGGCACGCAAGTATTGTTCGGCGAATTTGCGGAAGGCGGAACCTATTACTCTTGTACGTACCGTCCCGACGTCGTCTATGCCGCGTACGGCGATGTGAAAAGAAGACTGCAAATCATTATGCCGCACCGGAGCGGCGAGAAGTTTCCGCTTATCGTCTATGTTCAAGGCTCCGCTTGGCGACAACAGGATTTATACGCGGCGATTCCCAACCTCTCGCATATAGCGGCCAAGGGATATGCGATTGCCAGCGTGGAAATCCGGGACACCGGCATCGCGCGGTTTCCGGCTGCCGTCGAAGATGTGAAATGCGCGATCCGCTTTATGCGCAAGCATGCGGACGAATACGGGATCGATCCGAAGCGCGTGGCTGTATGGGGAGATTCATCGGGCGGGCATCTTGCCTTAATGACGGGACTTACGATCGGCCGGTACGACAACGGGCTTTACAGCGAGCAATCGGACGAAGTGAGTGCGGTAGTCGATTATTACGGCGTGACGGATCTGCTTACGTTGGGCAAGTATAACGATATTTTGGACCACGATGCGGCCGATTCCCCCGAAGGGCTGTTGATTGGAGGAAGGGTGCAGGAGCATGTCGAATTGGCGAAGCAGGCGAGTCCGATCTATCAGGATTTGGACCAAAAGCTTCCGCCGTTCCTCATCATACACGGCGACAGCGATCCCATCGTCCACGTGAATCAGAGTATCGAGATGTATAAGGCGCTGAAGGAGCGAGGACAGCGAGTTCTGTTGTATAAAGCAGCGGGCGCCGAACATGGGCCGGGCTTCTGGAGTCCGCAGGTTCTGGCGGTTACCGAAAAGTTTTTGTCGGCTTATTTAAAGCGGCCGTTTACGGATCGGCCCTCGATATAGCGCGATGGACAGCGTTGGCGGATAACGATTCGCCAGCCTGCCGTTTCGCCCGCGAAGCACCCTTGACGGGGTGCTTTTTTTAAATAATAAGAAAGTATAAATTTCACTCTATACTGGACTTTTTATTTCTCCGCGAAACGTTAGCTGTTGCTGCCAGAGGACGGCGATAGCCGTTTACGCTTGCATTACAGCAAGATTGGGAAAGTGCGGCTTGAACGATCTGTGTTATCTTGTGGTCATCGAACGATGACGGGGACAGAAAGGAGGGCGCCGTTCATAAATCCGAATCGATAGGCAGTTTTTTGATGGGAGCGTAAATATGGTAGGCGGAATCCAGACGATGAACGTCGTCAAAACATTGAATCAGCTCGATTGGCGAATCCTCGGGCTTCTGCCTGGAAATTTTCAGAAATCACGCGTAATCCGTTTTTAACACATCGCCAATGTCCAGAAGGTCGCCCGAATAGTTGAATTTGGCGCAAAAGAGCTGCGGCACGTCGACGGTAAAATAGAAAGGTTTCTCGATCTGAATATCGTAAGGGATTCCGCACAGCACTTTGAAGCGGGTCGAATCCGGCTGGCAATTCGAATAAACGACATAACATGGGCCGCTGACGGCAGTGTTCAATTCCTCCAGCAGTTTATTCGAATGGGATCGAATCTTCGCCTTGTAATCATCCGCAGCCAGATCAACCTCAAAGGCAATGCCGGTCAAGCGGAGGGATGCGAATTCCGTCAGCGTAAAATCGGTGACCACATCGCCATTGAAGTTTTTGACGGGCCGTTGCACGACGGCAGGCACCGGACGGTATAACAGCTTCAGGTCGGTCTGTCTGAGGGCGCTTGGAGGCATGCCGAATTGGCGCTTGAAGGCGCGGGTGAAGGACGACGGCGTGCCGAAGTTTAGCCGGCAAGCGATATCGGTCAACGGCAAATGGCCGGCTTGAACGAGCGGAAGGGAGGCGTTCAGCCTTCTGGACAGGATGTAATGGTTTAACGAGCAGCCCATCATGGCCGAAAACAGCCGGTGAAAATAAAATTTGGACAGGTTGAAGACATTGGCGACCGAATCCAGCGATAAAGGCTGGTCCAGGTTGTTCTCAATATGCAGTAGAGCGCGCTCCATGATCTCATGATGGTGGTCCATAGCAACCTCTTTTATTCGAAAATTTTGTCGTCATTCTTATCATACGGGCGATCGGCCCAAGGAGGCAAGACTTATGAATCAAGACAGAAGAAACGGCATCACCATCGGCATTTTGTATATTGCGGCTGCGGTCACTTCCATCATTGCGGTCATCTTGTATGAGCCGGTATTGTCGGATCAATGGCATATGACCGCGGCCAACGGATGGACGACCAAGGTGCTGGTCGGCGTCCTTAACGATCTCTTGCTGGTAGTGTCTGCCATAGGCACGGCCGCGATGCTGTTTCCGTATTTGCGCCGTTGGAATGAGCAGCTGGCGCTGGGACATTTATGTTTTCGATTTATGGAGGCTGTGTGTATCGCGGTCGGCGTCGTAAGCATATTAGGGTTATTGCAGCTCAGTATTGATTATGACGCCAACGGCTTGGCAACGGAAGCCGGTCTTTACGAGGTCGGTTACCTTCTCCAATCCGTTCATCGCTGGACTTTCATGCTTGGGCCCAATTTCATGCTGGGCCTCAATACGGCCATGTACAGCTACTTGCTCTATAGAACCGGCTTGGTTCCCCGGCCCCTGGCGCTGTTTGGCATCGTTACGGCTGCGCTCGTCTTTACGGCTGGCCTATTGGAAATGTTCGGCGTGGTACAACCGCTGTCTGCGGTTAAAGGAATCATCGCGTTGCCGGTGGGCGTTTATGAGATGAGCTTGGCCGTTTGGCTGATTGCGAAAGGATTTCATAAGGAAAGTCTGAAGAAATTACGGGCAGGCTAGCGGTTTTAAGCGGAATTTGGTTGTTTTGGAAGGCTGCTCTCAAAGGGGTAGGGACGTAAACCGTCAGCTCCATTGCGGGCGGCTATTTATTTGTGTTGATGAGATTTGCAAAGATGTTGTGAGCTAACCTTACTCTTAAAACCGCTTAACAGCAGTGCATATTGCCGGGTGAAGAGTGCATGTTAAATAAAGTTACAACGATAAAACGCTTTCGCTGTTGACAGCATAGAATTCTATGATAAAATAACCTCATGCTTAGTTTGTTCGTTCTTCGATCAAACTAATATGCGAAGTAGGTGAAGTCATGCATAATCAAACGGGTAGTCTGAATTTAATCAAAAGGATCAACCGCTCGCTCGTCCTGGATTTGATTCGCAAGGAACAGCCGATCAGCCGTGCGCTGATCGCGAAGAAGCTGGGACTGAGCCGGTCAACGGTCACCGGCATTGTCAACGAGCTGCTGGCGAAGAAGTTCGTGGTGGAGACCGGGTTCGCCGACTCGACGACCGAAGGCGGAAGGCGGGGCATCGAGCTAGGATTTAACCCGAAGTCGGGCTTCGGCATCGGGGTCGATGTCGGAAGGACGAAGAGCCTTGTCATCTTTACCGACTTGGACGGGGCAATCGTACACCGTTCCGAGCACCGTACAAGCGCTTCGTTAACGGAATTTATTCGTCAAGTCCATGCCGATATCGAGGAAGCGGGAGTCGACTCCAAGCGGATTCTGGGGATGGGCATCGGCTTGCCCGGCATCGTCAACAGCGACACCGGCCAAATTCTCGACGTGCCGGCGCTGGAATGGGGTCCCATCAATGTGATTGACGCCATGAAGGATCAATTCCCGTTCCCGGTGCACGTCAACAACGACGTCAACTGTGCCGCATTGGGCGAACGATGGCAGGCACGCGACGGCCGATGCGACAACATGTTTTTTATCGCGATCGGATCCGGGGTGGGCAGCGCGATCATCGCGAACGGCTCCCTGATCGAAGGCTACAGCTACTCTGCCGGAGAGATCAACAACCTGCTTGACAGGGAAGACCTAAGGATGGGCCGGATGCCGCTGGCGAACGGAACGGGCGTCTTCGAGCAGCAGATCTCGGGCAAGGCGCTGGCGGAGAGCGGCGTGCCGGCGGAAGAGCTGTTTCGCCGATACCGGGACGGCGATGCCGCGGCGCGCGACCGCATTCACGAATTTGCCGACTACTTGTCGGTCACCATTGCGAACGTCGTCAGCTTGCTGAACCCCGAGAACGTGATGATCGGGGGAGGCGTATCCGGTTCGATGGACGCGATTATCGAGCGCGTCCGCAAGAAGGTCGCCGAATTGACGCCGATTCGCACGAAGATCAGCTTGGCCCGTCTCGGTTCGGATGCCGGCGGAATCGGAGCGGTCGCCTATGTGTTCCAAAAGCTTCAGGATGCTGAGGACCTCTAATGGCCCCATGGGGGACATTAGCAGATTTAGTAAGTTTGTACTCAGAACAAACTAAATAAAGGGAGATGAGGAAATATGAAAAAATCGGTTATCGGTACATTGGCAATCGCTTGTATGATGGTTGCGGTTACGGCTTGCGGAGGCGCCAACAACGGAGGATCGAACGACGGGACGACGACGATTCGCGTGCTGTCGAGCGACGACTTTGCGGGTTTCCGCCAGGAAGCGATAAAGGAGTTTAACGCGCTTCATCCGGACATCAAGGTCGTGCTTGAGAATGTCGCCTATGATCAGCTGCACGACAAAGAGCTCGCTTCCTTCAACGCCAGCGGCAACGCGGCTTACGATATCGTTGACGTAGACGAGATCTGGACGTCCGAATATGCGAATGCCGGTTTTATCTTGCCCGTTACCGACCGCTACACCGAGGAAATGAAGCAGGGCATCCTGCCGGCAAGCCTGCAAATCGCAAGCTACAACGAAGAGTTGTACGGCGTTCCGATGTTTAACGATGTCGTCTTCTTCTATTATAACGAAGAGATGCTGAAGCAAGCGGGATACGATCAGCCGCCCGCGACATGGGAGCAATTCTCCGAAGTATCCAAAGCCTTGGAAGACAAGGGCATTACGCAAGGCTCCGCAAGCGCCTGGGGCTTCAGCGCCAACGAAGGGTTGACCGCTTATTTCGCGGAGTTCCTCGGCTCCCATGGCGGCCGCTTCCTTGACGACGCCGGAACTCCGGTCTTTAACGACGAAAAGGGCGTACAAGCGCTTGAATATTTGAAGCAAGCGATCGACACGGGCGTCATCGATCCCGCATCGATCAACTATAACGACCGTCAGGTGCTGGATGCGTTCAAAAACGGCAAAACGGCTTTCGTTGCCGGCTGGTCGTTCTACTGGGGAGAGCTGAATGCGGCCGATTCGGCGGTCAAAGGAAAAATCAAGATCGGCCTCGTGCCGGCCGTCGAAGGCGCGCCTCCAGCGGCGGCGACCGGTTCGATGTATCTGGCCGTCACCTCACAAAGCAAAAACGCCGATGCCGCTTGGAAGTTTATCGAGTTTCTCGGCAGCAAGGACATTCAGAAGCAGCAGGCGATTAAAGCCGGAGCACTGCCGATCTGGTCCGATCTGTACGAGGATGAAGAAGTGAAGGCACAGCATCCGGCGCTGGCGGAAATGCAGCGTCAGCTGGAATACGTCATTTCCCGTCCGTCCCTTGACGCTTACAACGAGTTTTCGAAAGAACTGCAAATTGCCATTCAAGAGGTGCTGACCGGGAAGAAGGATGCGCAGACAGCGCTTGATGAAGTGGCTGCGAAAGTCATCGAACTGCAAGCAAATTTCTAATACAACAAGAATGAAGGGGCCGACGACGACGGAAGCCCGTCCGGAATCGCCCGGCCCCTTCTTCTCTTCGTGGACGGAGGACGATAATGAGCCGCAAATTACGACCTTACGCTTATCTGCTTCCCAGCTTTCTGGCCATTGCCGCCGTTATTCTGGTGCCGTTAGGCTATGCTCTCTTTATCAGCTTTATCAATTTGACCAAAAACGTCCGCAAGCTGGACAATCCGGATTTGTGGGATTATGTGGGCTTTGCGAATTTTGCCAAGGTGCTGTCGGACGCCGCGTTTTGGCAGGCGCTCGGCAGGACGCTCTATTTTACCGCCGTATCGGTCGGCCTGGAATTTACGATCGGCATGCTGTTTGCTCTTATCTTGAACGAAAAGTTCCGGGGTCGAGGCCTCGTTCGGGGCATTATGCTGATTCCCTGGGCCTTCCCGACCATCGTCAATGCGGTTCTTTGGAAATGGCTTTACGATCCCGATCATGGAACGGTGACGGTGCTGTTGTATAAGCTTGGCATCACCGACGGGTACTTTAACATTTTGGGCAGCTCCTTCTCGGCGATGAATGCGATTATTATTGCGGACGTCTGGAAAAATACGGCGTTTGTGGCGCTCATTTTGCTTGCGGCGATGCAATCGCTGCCGAAGGAGGCGTACGAGGCAGGCATGATGGACGGCGCGAGCGCGATTCGGCGGTTTTTCACCATTACGCTGCCGCTGCTGGCCCCGGCGATTCTCGTTGCTCTCGTGATGAGAACGATGGAGGCGTTCAAAGTGTTCGATATCATCTACATTATGACGGGCGGCGGACCGGCCGGAGGGACGCAGGTGTTGTCGTTCCTGACCTACCAGTCATCCATGATGTTCGGCAACTTCAGTTACGGTTCGGCGCTGGCGTTTGTGATGTCGTTCTTTATTCTGATCTTTGCCGTCGTCTATATCAAAATCCTTTACAGAAATGCGGAGTAGAGCCTATGGAAAGAACAAAACCGCAAAAAATACTCACTTATTTGGGCGTATTGGGCGTCTTGCTGTTCACCCTTGGACCGTTGCTGCTGCTCGTCGTCGCGACCTTCTCGTCGAGTGCCGACCTGAACGGAAAATCGCTGCATTTGGTTCCGGAGAAATGGACGCTGGACAACTACAGGAACGTTTTCTCGGGCCAGGCGAGCGATGGCAGCCTGCCGCCGTTTATGACTGCGATGAAGAACAGCGTTATTACGGCATTGTCGGCAACGGCGCTGTCTCTGTTTGTCGGCATGTTTGCGGCTTACGCTTATGCGCGCTTTCGGTTTCGGGGCAAAAACGCGCTGCTGATCTCCGTGCTTGGATTTCGGATGGTGCCGGAGGTCGTCCTGCTCATTCCGCTTTACGTCATCTTTGCGCGTATGGGCATGATCAATTCGAAGCCGTCGCTGGTTCTCATTTATACCGTATTCAATCTGCCGTTTGTCATATGGATGCTCCAGGGCTTCTTCCGGAGCTTGCCGAAGTCGATGGAGGAATCGGCGCAGATGGACGGCGTTTCGCCGCTCGGGGTGTTGTTCCGGTTCGTACTGCCGCTGTCTCTTCCCGGCTTGGTGGCGGCGGGCATCTTCGTACTTCTTCTCTCGTGGGATGAATTTATGTTCGCGAGCATCTTTACGTCCACTTATGATGCGAAGACGATTACGGTGGCGATTTCGGAGTTTTCCAAACGCGGTTTGATCGATTTCGGCATGCAAATAACGGGAGGCTTGCTGGCTTCCTTGCCGCCGATCATTCTCGCCCTCTTCTTGCAAAAATTTATCATCAGCGGCCTATCGGAAGGCTCGGAGAAAGGGTAATGCAACATGAGCAAATTTTATACCGAAGTGCAACAACAACCGGAGGCGTTGCGCCAGACGCTGCGCCATAACCATAACTCGGCATTCGCAACGGAGAAGCCGCTTCTGTTTACGGGCATGGGCAGTTCGCTCGCGGCCTCGGAGCTGCTGGTTTCTTATTTGAACTACAGCGGCGTGCGCGCCTCGGCCATCGACAATTCGGAGCTGCTGTATTATTATGACAAGCGGTTTCTGGATCAGCATCAAGTGGTCGTCGTTTCGCAAAGCGGCGAAAGCTACGAGGCGAAGGAGCTGGCTTCCCGATATTCCGGGACGTGGGCGGTCACGAATACGCCGGACAGCTCGCTGGCCAAGCTCGCCGGAAACGTTTATCTGACGCATGCGGGCAAGGAGGAGGCGATTGCTTCTTCGAAGTCGTTCACGACAACGGCGGCTTTGCTGCTTCAGCTCGGCTCCCGGATGGTCGGCCAAGATTTGACGGACGAGCTGCTGCGCGCCGCCGGCGTGATCGAATCGGTACTTCCGCAGGCGGAAGCGTATCGGAAGCAAATTGGCGATTTTCTCGATCCGCTGCGCCCGCTCATGCTGCTCGGCCGCGGGCCGTCCGTCTATACGGCGCGCCAGGCGTCGCTGACGCTGAAGGAAACGGCGCGCATCTTCGCCGAAGCCGCCTCGGGGCCGCAATTCCGTCACGGGCCTTTCGAGCTGCTGAAGGAAGGTGTGCAGGCGGTATTCTTTAACCCGAAAGGCGAGACGTATGACATAAACCGCAATTATGTGCTCGAGATGACCAGTCTCGGAGCGAAGGTCGTCTACGTATCGGACGAGCCGATCGATCATCCGTCCGTCCTGTCGTTCGCTCTTCCGTCCGTCCAGGAGTATGCGAGTCCGATCGTTTATTCCTTGATCGTTCAGCTCGCCGCCGTCGAGCTGTCCGCACGAAGAGGCCTGGTTGCCGGCGAAGCGCAGATTATCACCAAGATTACCGGGAAGGAATAAACGTGCAATGATTAATTTAGTGGGGATGCTGACGGCCGACCTCATTCTGGCGCAAGTTCGGAACCGACCCGACTTCGGAGAGGAGCATATGGTCGATCATATGACGATACGTGCCGGTGCTCTGGCCAATACCTTGTTCCCGCTGGCGAAGCTGGGCGTGAAACAGAACGTGTTCTCGATTCTGGGCAAAGACGAGTTCGGAGATCAAATCTATAATGAACTGTCCCCGATGATCGAGAACGATATTCGCCGGTCGGATACGCCGACGATGCTGTCCGTATCCGTCGTGAAGGAAGGCGGAGCGAGGTATTTCGTCACGTACAGCGGAAACGCGTATGAATTTACGCCCAGCCTGGCAGCGGACATCAAGCCGTTCGGCGAGGCGAAGGCACTGATGCTGTACGGGTATTTCCTGGCGCCCGCGTTCGGCCCGGAAGGAGCATTGGCCTGTCTGGAGGGCGCCAAGGCGGCCGGTCAGCTGACCTTCTTCGACGCCAACTCGGCCATTGACGGCTGGAGCGAGAAGAGCCGGCAAGAGATCTATTCGTTTCTCCCGTATATCGATTATTTCATGCCGAATGACGAAGAATTGCTGAAGCTGACAGGAGCGTCCTCGGAGGCCGAAGCTGTCGATATGTTGAGAAGACGCGGCGCGCGGACGGTCGTCGTCAAGCGGGGAGCGGATGGGGCCGCCGCCTATCCGCCCAACGGGCCGGCCGTCCGCCACCCGGGCTTCCGGGTCGAGGCGTACGATACGACGGGCGCGGGCGACAGCTTTAACGCAGGATTCATGTACAGCGTCCTGAATCAGGCGGACTTGCATCGCGCGCTTGCCTTCGGCAATGCGCTGGCGAGCATCGTCGTCTCCCGCAAGGAGGACCGTTATCCGGCTCTTACGGAAATCGAGGAGAAGCTGGAGGCCAAGCTGCACGCCAATTAGACGCTCAATCACCCTCGGTCAGCTTCTCCTGAATTTGCCGCTCGTATTCGGCGAACGCCCCGGACGCGTGCCATCCGCGCTCGGACATCAGCGCTTGATAGCGCAGCTTCTTGGCCGACAGATCGCGCTGAAGCTTCCGGCGTTCGGGGTCGTTCCGGCAGGCGGCGAGCAGCTCGCCGAGAGTGACGATTTCTTTGCGAAGCAGTATTTCCTCGGGGAGCGCTCCGGCATTCTTCAGCAGCTTGTAGCTGAGCCGGAGATCCTCGGGGACGCCTTCCAGCTCGTCGGGCGGAAGCGGCTTTCCGGCGCCGGGCAGATTGTCGAACTCTCCGCGCCGGACAGCCTCTTGTATTTTCTCCTCCGCCATAATGCGCCATATATCCATCGCTTCAACGCCTCCTTTGCTGACAGTATAACACAGCGTATCTTACGGATATTCTTCGGAACCTTCGACTGAACAAGTGAAGGCGGAGCCGGTAAAGACTTCAGACTCAGTCAGCGACTGAGTCTGAAGTTTCGGCTTTCGCACCGATCTGGCGAGCGTGCCGCTAAGAAACTTCTTTGGTGCCGCATGCATTCGGAATATTTTTGATTTCGGCCGCTTCGAAAGTTACGTATTTGGTATTATAGCAGTTGTAGTAATAAATGGAATAGAAGTTCTTAAAGCCTGGCAGCATGGCATTTCCGTTGCTGCTCCAACCGATTATACTTTCGGTATTCGCGCTCGTAAAGCCGTTGGCTGCGGTAAAGGGCACCCACGTTCCGTTCGATTTTTTCACCTGGACGTTGGTCCACTCCATTTGGGAGTATGAAATTTTCGTATTGGCGGCGCCGTCGTTGTACATGTGGTCGTAAGTATCGTTAGTAAATTTGACGTTAAATGTTTTGCCGGTGCCCAGATTTCGCGTATGCGTAAAGTAGGTGTTGCCGTTCGGGGCGTTCGGACTGGCGATATAGTAAGTTGCGTTTCCTGTGCTCGGATTGTACTCCAGCGTAAACGTCACGGTTTGCTCCCCGCTTTGGAATTTGTCCGTGCCGATGGGGGTTTCGGTTGTGACGAAGGTATTCACGGCGTTGCCTCCGTCAGGGTCCCACGGCGAGCCGCCGGCAAATTTGCAGCCGGGCTCAAAACCGCCCGGTCTACTCGATGATCTCGACATGCCGCACTCCGCAACGGAACCGCCGCTCAAGTTGTTAAAGCCTACATAAAAAGCGAGGTAGTCGCCTGCGGTGGGGCTGTAATTGTGCAGCGTATAGGTTTTCGGTATTTTTACGGTCGCCTTGATGCCGATGTAACCGTTGGACGTTACTTTCGTGCGAGTCACGGATGCGTTGTAATTATTGGCCTTTCGATCTTCCGTATAAGCCGACAATTGATGGGGCACGAAAAGGACAAAGACCAACAAGAATGACAACAACAACCTTGATCTATACATACCTGCACCTCTCTTACTGAAATGGAAATTTCCGGCCGGTTACCTGAATTGTATCACGTGATGCAGGGATAAGAATGAGGCTAATTTACCAGTAACTTCCTCCTGAAGTCAGAGGTAAATATTCCCGGTAAATATTAGTACTTGGTAAATATCCCTTGTATTCAAGCGGCGGTAATTTCTATTCATAGAGCGGTGTCCCGGTATTTTGCTTCCATTTCTTGCTTTCTCCGCATCTGCTGCCGATACTCGGTAGGCTGCATGTTCATGACGTCCCGGAATGCCCGCGTAAAGCTTTTGTAGCTCTCGTACCCTACCATGGCGGCCACCTCGACGATTTTATGCTCGGTTTCGGCCAGCAGCCGCCGGGCTTTGTCCAGTCGTACGTCCCGCAAGTATTCGGCAAACCCTTTGCCGATATTTTTTTTGAACAGGTTCGAAAAATAAGCGTAATTGAGCGACACGTGATTGGATACCATCGCGAGATCCAGCGGTTTGTAGTAATTGTCGTGTATAAAGCGGACCGCTTCGTTCAAGTCCTGGGAGTTGCGGTAGCTGCACTTGAATTCGTAATAAAACTGGTTCAGCCGCAGCAATTGCTGCTGCAGCGCCTGAATATATTCGCGAATGCCCGGGTAGTCGAACAGATTGCGCAAGGCGTCAATGTCCAGCGCTTCTTCTCCCATGTAGGGACGAATCACGCGCTCGTATTCCTCCAGCATCTGCACCATGGCGCCGCACAGCTGCTGCATATAGCCGATGTGATAACGCTGCAGCACGGATTTATGGAAAAGAGCCGATATGGTTTCGGCGATTTGGCCGCTGTTGTTGGTGCCGATCGTCTCGAACAGCGCATACAACCGCTCGTAGGGAAGCTGCCATTGCCGCTCCAGCCCCTCTATATGCGCGGGCAGAAGGCAGCGCTTATCCGGAAACAGCCAGCTGTGGCGGTGCAGCTCCAGCAGCTGCGCATAGCTGTCCGGCAGCGCCTGCAAGCCTTGCCGCGGAGCGGTCATGGCCGCGACCGCGCTAATCTGCTCCGCCTGGAGCGCCGCAGGCAAAGCGCCCGGATCGACGGCCGCATCGACCGCAAGAATCAGATGCGGGCGGCGCTGCAGACAGAGGCATCCCCGCCTGCCATACATGCGGTAAGCGATAGATTCCATGCTGTGGGCGCTATCGGCTGCCGGCCGGTTAATCCGCAGCTCCTCCCGCAGCAGGCAAAGGCGGTAGTTCCGCCACAGCTCCGGCAGCTGCCGTTCGGTCTGAAGGATCCACTCCTCGTCGCTCGCCGCTCCCTGCATAAACAAACGGAGCTCCTTCCGGTCGGTCTCCCGGGCGCGGCGGGACAGATGCTTCATATTGCGCGACAGCGCCTGCCGCGTCCGGACCTCTTGCCACACATGCTCTACCGCGGTTTGCAGGTCCTCCCGCTTCACCGGCTTGAGCAGGTAGCCTTTGGCGCCGAGTCCGATCGCTTGCTGGGCATAGCCGAAATCGCTGTAGCCGCTAATGATCAGGTAATCGACCTTGATCCGTTCCTCCTTGGTGCGCGCCATAAGCGCCAGTCCGTCCATATCCGGCATCTTGATATCGGTAATGACCAGCTGAATGCTGGTTTGCCGCAAAATGTGCAGCGCTTCCATTCCGTTGGCTGCGGAGTAAATATGGTCGGGCTGCAGAGGAAATTGGCGCAGCATCGTCTGCAGGCCGTCGCGTATATGTTTTTGATCGTCCACGATCAGAAGGTTGATCATGCCCTACCACCCCCCAAGATTCGCATTTTCCCAAGGCAATCGTATCGTTACGCAGGTATAGGAGTCCTGCTGGCTTTCGATCCAAAGACCGCAGCCCTTGCCGTAATGAAGCTGCAGGCGCTTGTGCACGTTTTCGAGGCCGAGCCCGTTGTTGCTGGCGACGATCGGTTCATCCGAGTCGCCCTGCAGTACCGCTTGCAAGCCGGCCAGCGTCTCCGGGGCGATTCCCGCGCCATCGTCCCGGATTTCGATGAGCAGCAGGCGTTCATGCTCCACCCGCACGGTAATCTGGATGTTCACGCTGCCGCCCGCTGGCGCCCCGTGGTGAACGGCATTTTCCACAATCGGCTGCATGCACATCTTCGGAATGGCATAACACAGCACGTCCGGAGGGAGATCCGCCGTCAACGAAATGCCGCCGCCTTCCATAAAGTTAATGAACCGGATATAGCTTTCAATGTTGGCCAGCTCATCGCCAAGAGCGACGGTATCGCTGCGCCACTTCATGCTGTAGCGCATGAGCGAGCCGAGGGACACGAGCGCCTCGGCGATGGCGGGCTGCCGCTGCACCTCCGCCTGCATCCGGATCGATTCGAGCGCGTTGTACAGAAAATGCGAATTGATCTGCGAATGCAGCGAGTGAAGCTGCGCGTTTTTGGCAATGAGCTGCTTATCCACCACCTGCGTCATCAGCCGTTTAATCTCGTCCAGCATATTGTTGTAGCTGACAGCGACCTCGTCGATTTCATCGCCGGTTTCGTTGTCTCCCAAGCCCGTGACAATCTTTGCGTCCAGCCGGCCCTTCCGCACTTGGCGCATGGAAATCAGCACGCTGTCCAGCCGGCGGAAAATTCGGCGCGTCGTATGCGAGACGAGCAGCAGCATCAGCAGCAGCACGCTCAGCGTGATGGCGACCACCAGGGCGTACCAGCTGCGCGGCCCCTTCATAAGCGCGTGATGGGAGGCGATATCGACGACATAGGCGTTCAACGGAGCAATGTAGCGGTACAGCGCGTAGTAGGTTTGGTCTCCCGCCTTCACCTTGACGGGGAGCTCCTGCTGAAGCACATCCAGCTGCCCGTGAATGAGGCCCAAAATTTCGCTCAGCTCTTCCCCGGTCTGTTGGGCGAACGCATGCTGCGGATGGTAGACCGACCGGGAAGGATCCGTTCCGTCCATCACCACGGTAAAGAAATCTCCCCCGCTGTCCTCCAGCAAATCGCCGAAAAAGTCGCCGTGCTCCACGCGAATTTCCATGATGCTCGGGCGTTTCTGCTGCTGGCCCTGAAGGCGTACGAGCCGGTAATAGGACAATGTCTGCCCGCCGTTCTTGAAGGCAAACAAGCGGTAGGCCGAGCCGCCTTCCTCGCGCAGCTCTTCCCAGTAGTCCTGCGGCTCGAACTTGTCGTAATGGTAAATTTCGGGCCATATTTCGTACAGATTCGGATTATCGACGTAAAAGCTGAGCTCGCTAATCATTTCATGGCTTTCAATAATGTTGTGCATTTGCTCGAATTGGTTCTGCTTGAACTTCACCAGCCGCAAACCGTCTTCGCGCATATTGGAATGTATAAAATCGACAAACGACTTTTGCGTCAGCGCGGTAGAGGAAGCGTTTTCAATCACGTCCATCCGGCTGCGCAGCTGTTCGTTCAACCGCGATACATGGCTGCTGCCTGCGGCCATCGCGTCCTTGTACAGCTGGGCTTCCTGGATGCGAATAAATAGAAAGGATACGACAATGGCCGGGACGGCAATCAACAGGCTGAAGGCCAGGAACAGCTTTTGAGAGATGCGGGCATTGCGGTAAAGCTTTCTTATTGTCGTCAGCAAATATTTCATGGCAACGCCCTCCCCCAATTGCAATATACCATAGATGACATCCCGGCAGGTAGAACTCCGCGGTATGCGGCAGCCGAGTTGTCGGTACCGTCGCAAAAGCAGGGAAATACCGGCCGCCCTGACGGCGGCCGGCGGTTAATGGATTGTTGCGTTATTCCGCCATCTTGGCTTTGCGCGCATCCAGCTCGGCTTGGCGGTGTTCCATCACCATGTCGAAGCCGTATTCCGCGCGGCGGGCCAGGAAATTGTCGAAGATTTTGTCAAAGGCGGCTTCATCCTTGGCTGTAATCAGCTCCGGCAGCACTTCCTCCCAGTTTTGCGAAATACGCGCCCAAGCGACCGCGGCGTCCGAATCGCCGAGCGGATCCAGCCCTTTGTAAATGCCGCTGTCGATATCGGCCTGCCCGTTGGCGAAGTCCTCCATCTGCTTGATGACAGGCGCTTTCTCCGGTCTCCACTGGTTGACGATCACAGGGTTGCGCATCATCCAGTACGTATCCATGACGCCGTATTCCTTCTCGAGCCGCTCAATATCGGTGTCGAGCAGTTGGACGAGCTCCGGCTTCAATTGCGGCTTGCCGTCCACCGTTTCCCACGTTTCGCCTTCCTTGCCGAGGAACAGATCCCGTTGGCCTTCTTCGCTGGCCAGATAAGTCAGGAAGCGGATGGCGCGATCCGGATGCTTGACGGACTTGCTGATCATCGTCACCATCCAGCCGTCCATATTGCCCGGGAACAGCTTGGCGGGCTCGCCTTTGCTGTTGCGCGGTCCGTCTACGGCGATATAGTACGAATCCGGGTTGGCGCTGGCGGCCAGCATCGGATTGACGGCCGACATCCCCGTCCATTCGCGAACCATCATGAAATACCGGGCGTTGTTCGTTTTTTCCTCGACCTGCGAGTCGGAATCGACCAGGAAATCGACATTGAGAAGGCCGCGCTCATAAGCGGTGCGGAACGTCTTCAGCCAGGCGATATAGTCCGGATCGGTCATGCGGTCGTACACTTGGCCGTCCTTCTCATAGGGAACGGCCAGCAGGTTTTGCAAATACTCGGTCATCCCGTAAGGGACATTGCCTTGGGCAAAGAAAGGGCTCGTCGGCTGGCCTTTATATTGGGCATACTGGTCCTTCAGCAGCTGCAGGGCGCCCAGGAAGCCTTCCGGAGTAGTCAGGTCCGGGCGGCCCATCTCTTCGTACAAGTCTTTGCGGACCAGGAACGTTTGGTTGGCCGCCGTCATGCCGGTTTCATGCATCAGATTCGGGCTGTACGAATCGTTCGGAATGCCGTACGTATTGCCGTTGTCCTGACGGTACCACTTCAGCGTGCCGTCGCCCGCCACCTGGAAGAAATACGGATCGTATTGCTCCGCCAGCTCGTTCAAGGCGTATACATGGTCGCCTTCCCACAGCTTTTTGACAGCGGTTTCCCAAGAGCCCATCGAAATCAAGTCCGGCAGCTGCCCGGAAGTCATCATGAGCGTAATATGCTCGTTCGCTTCGCCGGAGGGCACTTCAAGCTTGATGTTGACGCCGGTTTTTTCCGTTATATATTTGGAATTCAAACTGTCCCCCCAGCTGTGGGGATACCAGTTGGCTCCTACGAACCACGTCAATTCGACGGGGCTGGTGTCCAGCTTCCAGGCGGGTTCGTCGGGGTTCGGCGCGGCCGCGTCCGGCGGCGGCTGCGTTTGGTCCCCGGACTGCGGGGACGGGGCGTTGTTCGGGCTGTTGCCGGAATTGGTGCATGCGGCCAGGGTCAGCGTCAAGATTGCCGCCAGAACCAGGAGCGCGCCTTGCTTCATGTACTTGCGCTTCATGATCGAATCATCCTTTCTTTGTTCCCCTTATTGGTTGTATATGGATCACGCGCCGCTCCCGGCCATAGCATGGGAGAGCGCATGGCCTTACCCTTTAATGGCGCCGATCATAACTCCTTTGACCAGATAGCGCTGTATAAAGGGGTAGAACGCCAGAATAGGCAGCGTTGCGACCATCATGGACGCAAACTTGATAGAGTTGCCGGGCAGCCTTGCGCCGAATTGCGCCATGGCCTGCTGCTGCATGAAGGACATGGAGTTCTCCGCAATGATCTTGTACAGCATCGTTTGCAGCGGCAGGATGTCCTGGGAGCGGATGTACAGCACGCCCTGATAGTAGTCGTTCCAATGATAGACGGCCGAAAAGAGAGATATGGTCGCAATGACGGCCATGCTGTTCGGCAGCACGATGCGGAACAGGACGCCGTAATCCGAAGCGCCGTCCACCTTCGCGGATTCCTCCAGACTGTCGGGGATGGTGCGAAAGAAGCTCATAAAGATGACCATATTGAAAAACGTGTACATGGCCGGAATGATAAAGACCCAAAAGTTATCGTACAGCCCCAGCTTCGTCATCAATAGAAACGTCGGAATCAGCCCGCCCGAAAACAGCATCGTAATCAAGGCGATCTTCATGTACACTTTGCGGCCGATCAGGTTGGTCTTGCTCATGCCGTAAGCTACGATGGCGGTAAACAGCACGTGCGCCGCCGTCCCGATGACCGTGCGCAGCGTGGTGACATAAAAGCCGTTCATCATATGTTTATCGTTAAAGACGACGCTGTAGCTGGCCAGCGACCATTCCTTCGGAAGCCAGTTGACCGTGCCGAGCATGGCCTGCTCCGGTGCATTAAGCGAGTTGATGAATACAAACCACATCGGGTACAGCGTAACAAAACAAACCGCGAGCATGATCAAGGTGTTGCAAACCTCGAATAGGCCGATGCGCCTCAACCTTCTGCGAATCGCCATACGGCTGCCCCCTCCCTTCTAGAAAATGCCGTCGCCGGTCAGTTTTTTGGATGTGTAATTGGCCAAAAACAACAGTCCCAGCGCCACGATGGAACGGACAAACAGGACGGCCGTCGAGAAGGAATGGCGGCCGGATACCAGGCCCATGTTGTAGATGTACAGGTCCAGGCTTTCCGCCATCTTCATATTCATGTTGTTTTTCAGCATAAAAATTTGATCGAAGTTGCTGCCGAGTATCCCGCTGACGGCGAGTATAAACAAGATGGCGATCGTCGGGCGAATGCTTTGGACGGTAATGTGCCACATCCGCTGCCAGCGATTGGCGCCGTCCAGCTCCGCCGCTTCGTACAGCCCCGGATCGATGCCGGCGATGGCCGCGATATAGATGATGGCGCTCCAGCCGGTTTCCTTGAGCGTATCGGAGAAGTACGTAATCCACCAAAAGTATTTGGGATCGCTGTTGTACAGAATCTCGCGGTCCTGAAGCCCCAGCGCCATCATCAGCTGGTTGACGACGCCGCCCTCGCCCAGCCAGTTGAGCATGATGCCGCCAAAGATCGTCCAGGCGATAAAGTGCGGCAAATACGAAATCGTCTGTACCGTACGCTTGAATCGCATGCTCCGGATTTCGTTGAGCAGCAAGGCAAAAATGATCGGAATCGGAAAGCCCAGCACCAGCTTGATGATGCTCATTCCCAGCGTATTGCGGATGGAGCGCCAGAAACGGTCGTCCGTCATAAAGTCTTCAAAGTGCTTCAGCCCGACAAACGGCGATTCCAGCATCGGCTTGGCAATGCTGTAGTCCATAAAGGCAATGATAAGCCACAGCATCGGGATATAACAAAAGATGAACATCCAGACGATGCCGGGAATGACCATGCTTTGCAGCTGCCATTGCTTAAAGAATGACTTCACGGGTCCTGATCGGTGTTGAAACATGTGCGGTGCCCCCTTCCCTCTCATCGTATAGGGAACGGGCATCGGAAAAAAAGGCCATCATTTTTGACCGTATCCCATTATTTTGGATTTGTTTGACCGGGGGGCGAAAATCGGTATGCTGGGGTTAAAGGAAAGGGGTGCAATAGGGATGAACAAGCTGATATGGCAGCAAGACTTTTTGCATGGAACTACCGATTTGAGCGCATGGAACATTCGTCTCGGCAATGATTTGCTCGGTGACAACGGCCAAGCGATATGCCCGGGCTGGGGCAACGGCGAGCAGCAGTTTTATACGGACCGTTCCGATAACCTGTATCTCGACCAGAACGGACTTAACCTGTGCGCGCGCCGCGAAGCCGTCGAAGCGGACGGCCGGAGCTTTGCCTATACCTCCGCCCGGCTGGATACGAAAGGGCGCTTCTCCTATCGCTACGGCAAGCTGATCGTACGCGCCAGGCTGCCGGTCGGCCAAGGATTATGGCCCGCCATCTGGATGCTGCCGGAGCGTCAGGCGTACGGCCCGTGGCCCGCTTCCGGCGAGATTGACGTGATGGAAGCCAGAGGCCGCCTGCCCCGGCAAATTTCCGGCACGCTGCATTACGGAAAGGACTGGGAGAGTAAAGTTACGGACGAGTCTTCCTTCGAGTTCGGCAACAGCACGATTAACGAGTTCCATGATTATGCGCTGGAATGGAGCGAGGACGCCATCCGATGGCTGGTTGACGGACATTGCTACGCCGAGCGCCGCCTGGAGCCGGGCGTCATGCCCTTCGACCAGGAATTTTATTTGGTGCTTAACCTGGCTGTAGGCGGCTGGTACGACCGCGTATTGATAGATGAATCCGCGCTGCCGGCGGTCATGACGGTTTCGGGGATATGGGTGTATGGCCTCCAAGTCTAGTGAGGAACAGCCAGACCCCCGCAGCAAATGGGATTTGAGCTAATGATCATGTCGGAAATGGGAATAAAAAAAGGCCATCCTCAGCGGGATGGCCTTCATGCGGAGCTTGCCGGGTTCAACTGTACAGCTGGGCGGGATTATGTTGCGGTACAGGCTGATAAATTTGCTGCATCGCTTGAATGGCTGCGGTTGTCGCATATTGAACCGGGTAGAGTCCCTTGCGTGCCATATAGGCCCACACCTCATAAGCCTGATGGGAGCACATGCGGAATGCATCCTCCAGAAATGCCCGCAACTGTGGAGTCGAGCACTCCATAGCCGACCAAGCGTATTCTCTGCCAGCACGTTTCAGCGTTAACAGATAGGAAGTTGCAATGGCACGGTCGTCCAGCTGCTGCAACTGCACCTTTGGCTGAAGTCCCGGGTATTGGGCAGCGGGCTGCTCCATTACGGGGTGCATAGCCAGCGCAGGAACATTCAGTTGATCGCGGGAGAACATTTGGCTGGCATATTCAACCTTCATGTTGTAATCCTGCACATGGACGGAATAGTGACGGACGATCATGTCCTTAAGCTCCGGGTCCCCGGCCTGATTAATGAAAAGCGCCATGGATTGAATCGAGTTCGTACAGCTTAGCAAAAGCTCGTTCAGTTCGTGTGCTTCATGCGAACCCAGTCGCATCATGGTGATATCCCCTCTTCCTATGTTCCTGGTTGAACTACCCCTTTTATCATGGAATCACTTGCTCCAGTTTATTCAACCTCACATTGTAAAATAATTACACCGAAGTGCTTCGGACGAATTCTAGTCGAAACGTGAGTTGCGGCTCAACGATCGATATATGGGAATGTATGCAACAATTATCTTTCGGACCATGAAATACTATGATAAGATGAATGAACATAGTGCATAATTTTCCAATCGTAAAGGAGACGCCTATGAATATTCATCATCGGGCCCGCAAAATTATAATATTAATTATTTGTTTGATTTTAACTGGAAATGTTCTGTTCTTGTCCCCTTCTTCCGCTGCCGCTTCTTCTATGAGCTATAATGGAGCCGTGATGATTGACGAGTGGGCCAAAAAAGAATACCAGGGAAGACAGGCCGGAACGCCCGGATACGCAAAGGCTGTCGACGATCTGGAGAAACGAATCCGATCCGCCGGCATGCTTCCGCTCTTCGGAGAAGAGCAATATCGCCAAAGTTATTCGGCGGGTACGGCCGTTCTTAAAAAAGAGAAGGTTGTCTGGAATAATAAGACATTGAAGCTTATGCAAGATTATATGCCGTATGCGCGGACTGCCGGAGGAAAGTTTGCGTTCCGTACCGCTTATTATGCGGGAGCGGGTATGCCGGCGGATTACAAGACGAAGGCGGACGGCCTCGTGATTTTCCATTGGAACGATAAAAACGGGAAGTTTCCGGAAGGCATTCAAGACCGGGTTCAACGGGCGGCAGCGAACGGGGCGAAAGCGGTTATGATCGTCACGAACGGTGAATTGAAGGTCGGCAACTACGAGCATCCGCTTCATGCCGGGAAATTGGATATTCCGGTCCTGTACATCTCGGAGAAAGCGGCGGCCGACGCCGGAGTACCCCGTAATTTCGTGCCCGCCGCTTTGAAGAAAAGCGAGCTGAGTATGGAATTGTCCGTAGACCGTACGATACAGCAAGCGGATAATTTGGCAGGCGTCATACCGGGCAAATCCGAAAACAAGGCGATTTTATGGGTGACCAACATCGACGGTTTCGGAAGCCTGCCGGACGGCACCTGGTACGAAAGCGCCAAATCCGGGGCGGCGTCTGCCGCTATGATGCTCGATATCGCCCGATATTATAAGAAGAACGTACCCGAATATACGATGATTTTCGCTTTTGTAGGCAGCAAGTGGAAGGAGCAGGAAGGGATCAGGGCGTTGACGGAGAAGCTGAACTTCGACTTGATCGCTCGCACGATCGATTTGTATGCCATGGGCGGTAACGGAAGCTTGGACGACCTGTATATAAACTATACGGACCCGGCTTTTAAATCCGCAGCGCAATCGGTGGCGAAGTCTCCAATGTTGAATACCGACTTGGGCAATGCCTTGTCATCCGTCCTGCGTTCTAAGACGGACAAGCTGCTGTTGATTCGGGATCGGAATACCTGGCTGGACGACTCTTCCGCCGATAAGGCATCCGCGATTGCGCGAAGCGACTATGCGCAAGGCGTAGATTCACTGCTCACGCTGTCCGGCCGCATCATGAAGCAATTGTCGGAAGAAGAGTCGGTTCCGTTTGACTATTCGAAACGTTCCGTCTCGAAAGTCGCTTTTAAAAACCCAAAAGTAACCTTGCACTATATCCAATCCCAATATTTTGAAGTTTACGCCGACGACGCTTATCTTCAACAAATCACGCCGGAAGTATTAAAAGAAATGGATTCCCTCTATACCCGGGTGGCTCGGTACAATTATTATCCTCTTCCGCAAGCGAAGGTGACCGCCTTGTTTATGAAAGACGGGAATAAGGCCGCCGTTATTGCGGGGAGAAAAGATTTGGAGAACGAATCCGAGAAAGCCGGCGGAGGGTTTGCCAGCTTTACAGACGGCCAAATGTATATTTACATGAGAAGCGGTCCTTATTATGAAACGATTGCCCATGAATTGAATCATGCGCTGGCAACGGCGAATGCATATGCCGGCAACAACTTCGAGCTTCAGGAGTGGCAGGGACAAAGTCATTTTGTCAGATATATGCAGCCTAAGGGGGCTTATACGAACGATTTCGGCAGCATCGTCAAACAGCGCTTCCTGACCAATCATGAAGTGCCCAAGCTCAAGGAGCTTGTCGCCAATTACGAAACGGCGTTGGATTGGTCCTGGTATACGAAGAACGCTCCGAATCCGGACGGCCATCTGTATACCTACTATGTGATGGGCTCCATGTACGCATTTTTGGCAGACCAATACGGAGAAGAGGCTTCCAGACGGGCCATGTACCGGAACTACATCGATGTGGCCAATATCCGGAACCATTTGATCAAGGATACCGGGCTTACGCTGAAAGCGTTCCTGCAGCAATGGAGCAGCTGGATGCTCCGGGGCGGTACGGCTTCAACGGATACAAGCATAGCAGTCCGGAAGAAAGGCAATAACGGGTTTGATTACAGGATGCTCTATACAAGGCCGGATCCGAAGGAGAGCGAGGAGGGGCCGAACCGGGAAGATGCGGGAAGCCGCCAGACGCAAACGGACGGAACCGTCCGGTACAGTCTTGACGTCGCCAGCGATGATTTGAAGATCACTTCGTTCAATCTGTACAAAACCAAGGACGGGCCGCAATTTGAAATTGACTACGAAAGCAAAAAAACTCGTTTTGTGAGCTTGTTTGACCCTCCGAACGGCGACAAGCTCCGATTGATAAAAGAAAACGCTATTGTACCCGGAAAAGGCAAAGTCATTCTAAAGCTTAGCGGCGCCGAAGTCGAGGTTCTCCGAAGCTTGCCGCTGATTACCGTCCGCTTTGGCGATGGGGAAGACTTTGCAGTTGTGGAGAACGCGGACTATATGAAAATATTGAAGTGAAGTGAGCCATTGCTCACGTATGAGGCATGGAAGCAGCAACAAATTTGAGGGGCTGATCGAATGCTGCCGCAGGCCGCATTCGATCAGCCCCGTTTCATTCGCTTCAAGCAGCGAGCAAACCATTAGCCTTATTTATTTTTCTAAAACTTTGCCTGAGCAAATAGACCTGATTTATGATTTTGCTATATAATTCACATAGGACTTAACAGCTTCCGTGACCTTTACCCCGACAGCTTGTCCGATTGGCAGTCATACGATTGTCTGTTTGTTTGATAAAGAGGAGGGGGCCGAATGAATCGGGTACCGATGATGGTGCAGCTCATGTTGATCTTGTTCTGCGTCATGGCCGTGCCGATGTCTGTCTTGACCTGGTACAGCGGCACAAGCATATTGGGCAATTCTGAAAGCGCTATCGCAGATTCGTCGATGGCGGCGTTGAACGCCAGCCGCAGATTGAACGAGAATGCGCTGAACAATTTGTCGCAGGATGCGGTACGTCTGGCGGCAACCAACATTTTTGACCGGATCCGCAATTACGAGTCATTCTCGGAGCTGAACTCCCAGTACAGCAATATGAGCAACGCGCTTTCCGTGCTGAAAGAGCTGCTGAATCTGAATCATCGCGTGGAAGGCGTATACTCGTCCTACTTTTATCTGGACGGTGCCGATTATGTCATTTCTACCGACAAAGGCATCACGATGCTGGAGCGTTACGAATCGATCGATTGGATGGAAGAAGCGTTGGCCGACCGCCGAGGCATCAGCGGCGTCTGGTATCCGCGCCGGTTGAGCTCGGGCGTTAACGTCGTGTCTTATCTATTTCCGCTCAGCCGCTTGTCAACCACGACGCGCGGGACGGTCGTCGTCAATTTGCGCGAAAGCCAGGTCGGAAATTATTTGCAATCGTCGGTGCAGGGGGAGCAGGGCTACTTGCTTATGGACGGAAACGGCACGATCATCTCCCACAACGACAAGAGCCTGCTGCTGACGGATGGAAGCCAGCTGCCGCATATGCGGCAGATTCTGGACAGCGGAACTTTGGAAGGGCATGCCTTTCATGAGGTTGACGGCAAGCGGCTGCTGTATACCTGGTCTTCCTCCAAGCTGTTCGATTGGTGGAACGTTCAGATTTATTCCGTCGATCAGTTGATGACGACGACTTACAAGCTGCAGCGCAGCATCACATGGATTACCGTCTTGATCATATTTATTGGCGCCGTATTGTCCGTGGTGCTTGCCACCTGGCTTTCCAAGCCGATTCGAAAGCTGGTGCGGAACGTCAGGGGAATGGTCAATCTTGGAACGCCAAGCAAGAACGAACTCACTTTCCTCGAAGCCGCCTTCAAGCGAATGCAGGAAGAAGAGGGAGAGTTATACAGGCTGCTGGAGGAACGCGAGCGGGATACGAGAAGTTTGGCGGTTCACAAGCTGTTGCGGGGAGAAGTCGCCGAGCAAGTGAAGGAGATCTTTCCCGATCCGCACTTCACCGTCGCCGTCGTCTCCATCGACCGCTACGGCCGCTACGTCAGCAAGAACAATCACGAAACGCGAAGCTATCACCGGTACTTGCTTGCCTCCAAGTGCGAAGGCTTGTTCCCGGAAGGAACGGCCGCCCGCTGCATCTATCAAGGGCAAGGCACGTTCGCGCTCGTCATCAATTACGGTGAACAGGAAGCGGGCGACACGACTTTCGAGGGCCTGAAAAATGCGCTCGTGCATATTCGCGACGGCGTACTGGAGCTGCTTGGCCACTCGGTGACGATCGGCGTCAGCAGCAGGTCCGATTCGGCCTACGCCATTCCGCGGCTGCTGGCGGAAGGCGCCGAAGCGATCAAGCGGCGCATGACCGACGGCATCGGGCGCGTCTTTTATTGGGAACGGGAACCGGATTCCAGTAAGAAATATATCTATCCGGCCAACAGCGAGCGGCGTATTTTGAACTTTTTGGAAACCGGAAGTTTGGAGAGCGTTCTGAAGGAGCTGCAGGCGATTCGGGAGGAAATTCATGCGGCCGAATCGGTATCCTATGACAACATTCTGTTCATCTACAACCAGCTGGTTGGGGTTACCATCAAGCATCTAAGGGAGAACAACGTAAATACGGCGCGCATTTTTGCGGGACAAGGCAACATTTATTCAACGATAGCCTCCGTGGATACGCTCGAAGAACTGGAGAAGCATCTGAAAACGTTTTTTGGCGAAATTGTGCAATATTTGGCGCGCAATCATCGCGAGGCGAATCATGGAGAGAAAATTATCCGTTATTTGGAGACGCATTATTGCGAGGATATCGTCTTCGAGGATATGGCGAAGGAGATCGGCATCAGCTATTCCTACATGCGCAAAATCGTGTATGAGTTGACCGGCAAAAGCCTGATCGAATATACCAACTCGCTGCGAATCGAGAGAGCCAAGCAGCTGCTAGTGGAAACGGATCTGACGATCGCCCAGATCGCTTCCGAGGTCGGTTATTCCAATATTCAAAGCTTCAACCGGTTCTTCCGCAAATATGAAGGCATGCCTCCAAGCGGCTATAAGGCCGTCAAGACCGGTGCATCGTAATGCCGCTAGCTGCCCGCCGTTCCAAGCCTGGATTCCGGCCGGGCAGCTTCATTTTTGCTTGCGTATATCAAATTTGATTATCGGGAGCGAGAGAACCCCGCGCCATTGCTGGGCATAATCAAAAATGACGGTCATCGTCAATACGTATGATTTACGAATGGATTTGGAAAGCGTTATCATAATCTCGACCTCGCCGATGAACAGGACAAACGCATCGTATGGCGGAGGGAGTCATCCTGCAAGGAGGTGAGTGCGTGAAAATTGAAAACGCTTCAATTTCATCAAGTTCGAAGCCCGCAATTTCAACGAACAGAAAAAAAAGGGGGATGATCTTTTATCTCCGGCGAGACTGGCAGCTTTATTCGTTGCTTCTTCTTCCTTTTACCTTTGTTGCGCTATTCAAGTACGCGCCGATGTCCGGCCTTGTGCTTGCATTTAAAGATTACAAGCTGGCAAAGGGAATATGGGGCAGCGAATGGGTCGGCTTTGAGGTGTTTATGGATCTGTTTGCCAAGCACGATTTTCTTCGGGCGGTCCGCAATACGCTGCTGCTCAACAGTCTCGACCTGGTGTTCAGCTTTACGATGCCGATTGTGCTGGCGCTGCTGCTGAACGAGATCAAGAACGTCCGGTTCAAGCGCGCCAATCAGACGGTGTTGTATCTTCCGCACTTCCTGTCGTGGGTCATTATCGGGGCTATTGCCTATCAGCTGCTCAGCGTGGGCAATGGCGTCATTAACAATGTGATCGAGTCGATAGGCGGCAATCGCATTCCGTTTCTGCAGGAGGATACGCATTGGCTGTTTACCTATTTGGCCATCGGGGTATGGCAGAGCATGGGCTGGGGAACGATCATTTATTTGGCTTCGATCAGCAGCATTAACCCGGAGATGTACGAAGCGGCCACCGTGGACGGCGCGGGCCGATGGCGCAAAGCATGGAACGTTACGCTGCCTTCGATACGCGTGACCATCGTGACCTTGCTGATCCTGAACTTGGGCAAGATTATGGAAGGCTCGTTCGAACGGATTATCGCATTGCAAAACAAAGCGACAACCGAATTTACGACCACGATACCGGTTCTCGTCTACCGATGGGGGATTGAGGGCGGCAATTTCAGCCGGGCCACGGCGCTCGGACTGTTCCAGGCCGTCATCGGGTTGGTGCTCGTATTGGCGGCAGACCGCATCGCCAAAAAGCTTGGCGAAGACGGATTGATTTAGAAAGGAGGCCAGACATGAAAGCATCCGCCGGCACTACGGCTTTATGGAGCAGAAAGCGCTATGATATTTGGGGCATGCTGATCGGCCTCGCTCTAATCATCTCTTCGCTGGCTTGTTTATTGCCGTTTGTTCATGTTATCGCAAAGTCGCTCAGCGCAGATGCCTACGTTATTGCGAATAAGGTCACTCTGTGGCCGCAAGGCTTTACGCTCGAGGCGTACGGCAAAATTTTCGCCGACAAGAGTATTATGCGTTCGCTTTATGTATCCATCATCGTCACGGTGCTGTTTACCATTATCGGGATGATCCTGACGATCTTCGCCGCGTATCCGCTGTCGCGCAAGCAGCTGAAAGGCCGTACGGTCATCACCTTTATCTTTTTGTTCACCATGTATTTTCACGGCGGCATTATTCCCGACTATATGCTGATCAACAGTCTGGGGATGCTGGATACGATGTGGTCGCTCGTGCTGCCGCTCGCGTTCAGCGCGTTCAACCTGTTGATTATGAAGACTGCGCTGTCCAGCACGATTCCCGACAGCCTGGAGGAATCGGCGCGAATTGACGGCGCGGGACATTATCGCATCTTGTGGAGCATCGTCTTGCCGTTGTCGAAGCCGATTATTGCGACGCTGTCGCTGTTTTATGCCGTCGGCCGCTGGAACGCTTATCAGGACGCGCTGTTTTATATTAAACAGAACGTAGATATGCGCCCGCTGCAGTTGAAGCTGTATTACCTGATTATTCAAGCGAGCGAGAGCTTCCAGCTGGAAGCTACCCAAGTAACGCTCAGCAATCCGGAAGTATTGAAGGCATCGTGCGTGGTGTTTGCGACGCTGCCCATTATATGCGTGTATCCGTTTATACAGAAATATTTTGTTCAAGGCGCCATGATTGGCGCGGTCAAGGGTTAACGGATAACCTGTCAAATTTAAAAAAACGGGGGAATTACGATGAGCAAAAAGAAAATCGTCTCGACGATCCTGACTCTCATCCTGGGATTAAGCGTATTGTCGGCATGCACCGGCGGCAACAACAACGGCAACAGCGGCAACAGCAATCCTACCGCTTCGCCGGATGCCGGCGGCACGCCGACCGAAAGCGCTTCCGGAAAATATGCCGATTACTCGAACGGCTTCCCGGAACGGGTTACGCTCGAAATTCCAGTATATGAGCGGGCGTTCGAAGGCTGGAACGTTACCGACAACTATTATACGAGATGGGTCCAGAAGGAATTTGGCGACAAGTACAACATCGACGTCAAATATATTCCAATCACGCGCAACAGCGAAGTGACGGACTACGAGCAGCTTCTCGCTTCCCATAAAGCGCCGGACATTATCTTCCACTACGATATGCCGCAAGCGCTTGCTTATTATGGGGAAGACGTCATGCAGGAGCTGGATTACGAAGAAATCGCCAACTACGCGCCAACGTATTGGGAAACGATGAAGTCGACGATCGAGCAGTACGGCAGCGTAGACGGCAAGAAAGTATTTTTCTTTGCCAAACGGCCGGCAGCGGACAACTTCACGACGCTGATCCGCAAGGACTGGGTAGAGAAGGTCGGCATGAAGGTTGAGGACCTGACCTCGCTGGAGAAATTCAACGAGATGCTGGTGAAATGGAAGGAAGCGGGGCTTGGCGTAGCGGGCGGATCGCTTCTGCAAAACAACTATACGTACAGTTATGCCTTCCGCGATTGGCCGATCGACGAGAAGGAGCGCGCGCTCTACTCCGATCTGGGCGTTGCCGATCTGACGTGGGAACCATCCGAGAAATATTTGCGCAATCTGAACTACCAGTACAATAACGGACTGATCGACAAGGAATTTTATCTGCGCAACGACGACAACAAAATTAAAGCGGAATTTGTAGCCGGCAAGACGGGCACCTACGGTCTGTATTTGACCAGCAACACGGATGTCTTCTCCGCTACGCTTGCGAACAATCCGGACGCGGAATTCGCCATCCTTCCTCCTCGTGCACAGGTGCCGGAAGGCAATCAGCCGCAGGGCCGCGCTTACTGGCCGTTCGGTTTGATTATGGGCATCAATTATGAAACGACGGACGAGGAACGCGCTGCCGTATGGATGTATCTCGAGTGGCTGAGCCAGCCGGAAAATCTGTTCTTCTTCCAGAACGGCGTAGAGGGACAGAACTATACGCTGGACGCTGAGGGCATTCCGTTGAAATCGGCCGATTACGCCGGCGAATCCAAGCTGTCCAACAATAACAACAAAGACTACTGGGCGCTCGTCACCGAAATGGCGGAGTTCGATACGCCGGAGAAGACACGCATGGCCCACCTGCGCAACTGGACGCCGCCGGGATATGAAACGCTGGCAGAAGATATGCTGAAATATTACGACGAGACGGCGGAATACCGCACGCCGGATGCGCTGTTCTCCGTCATTCTCGAAAACGTTAACGAATATAAAGCCGATCTGAACTCCAAGTTCCAGGAGCTCTATGTGAAAGTCGTTCTGTCGCCGGAAAGCGAGTTCGACAAGGTTTACCAAGAGGCGAAAGAAACTTATCTGAGAGAGGGTTACCAGGAAATTCTCGACGAGAAGCAAAAAGCGATTGACGCGGGACAATACAGCTAAGCAACGTTACGACAACGCTGCAGCGGGTATGACCTGTACAGGGTAAGATCAACATCACTTAAAAGGTTCGTATATAAAGGGGCTTCTGCTAACACCAGCAGGAGCCCCTTTGTTCAGACGAATATCATCTTAATTCCGGTTATGGTTGCTCTGATGGTTCAGTTTCGGATGGTTCCTCATAAAAGATGTGTTCCTCGTCTAAAACAATATCTGCAAACTTCAAGATTGTACCTTCGCTTACTTCATATAAACCGATATGCATTCCTGGCGATACTCCAGTGATGTCTTCGCCTGGAATTAAGCTCAAATATCCTTCGATTGAATCTATGCTTGATTCAAATGCTGGCACCTGGATCGGTCCATAGGGATTGATCTTATAGTATAGATTGCTGGTTGCAAGGATACCATAGTTAATTCTGGTGCTGCCGTTGACAGATCCTTTAGTAACCTCATACCCCGTAAGCGCCGGCACTCCTGCGGTCACATCCTCCGCCGTCAGAGCGATGTTCACGAATTTGACGACACGCAAGTCCGAAGAAATTTCATACAAGCCGATATAACTCCCTGAGGTTACGCCGGTGATGTCTCTTCCGGGCATATAAGGCTGGCCGTAGGAGCTCGCATAAGCGCCCAAGGCAGGCCTGGCGACCGGGTTGGCCGAGACGACGATTTGCAGGTAGTGACCGCTCGATGGTTCATATACGATGCGGGTCGAGCCGGCCACCGAGCCTGGTTCGAGCTCAAATCCGGTGATGGCAGGCGCGTATGTGATCGGCGGAGGGTAGTATGGCGCCGGTGTCGGAGCGGGTGTCGGCGATGGCGATGGCGATGCCGACGGCGATGCTGAAGGCGATGCCGACGGCGTAGGCTCCGGAGTCGTCTCAGGCGTTGGAGAAGGCTCCGCCGCGGCATCGACGACTTGCTTCGCTTCATAAGCGGTCAGCACAAGCTGCTCGCGAATGACGTTGGATTTGCCTCCGAACAAGCCGTCGTCGTTGTTGTTTATCAGCTTTTTCTCCAGGGCTAGCGCGACGTAACCCTTGGCCCAGTCGGATACGGTGTCGTCATCAAGACCCGGCGTTTGCTGCGCATCCTCTTTGAGGCCCAGTCCCTTGATCAAGAAGGCAGCCAATTGTTCTTTTGTCACTTTGCCGGCCGGATTGTAGACGCCTTCTGCAACGCCGTCCGTTATGCCCGCCGCTTTGATCGCTTCGATATAAGGCAGCGCGTAGCCGTTGGCGGGGTCGTCCGCTTTTACGTCGGTAAAGGTGGATGTATTCTGACCTGCCTTCACCTCAAGCTGAAAAATAAGCGCGGCCACTTTGGCAAACTGGGCGCGGTTCATTTCTTCTTTCAGCCCGAAATAATCCTCCCCCATGCCGTTAAATATGCCGGCTTCAATAAGAGCGTCAAACTTTTGGCGGGTGGCCTCATCCAGATCCTTCAAGTCCGAAAAATCTTGTGAGCTTTTGCCGGTGGAGGCAAGCGCGGCGGTGCTTGCGCTTATGACCAGCAAGCAGGCGAACAAACCGATAAGCAGCTTCTTCATAAATTCGCAACTCTCCCTTCTTCACAAACATGATCAAATACAATCTATTATCGGTAAATTCAAACCAATTTTAAAGAGGTTGACCAAAAAATACAAGTTATTTTATCGGGAGAAGCCGTGAACATTAAACTCCTCTCATGTTCCCCCGAAACGCTCTCTGCGTTGCGAAACTACTATAGGGCTTGCTGAACAAGATTTTTACGCGACCTTCACCTGACGGACAGTAACA
>CALAWP010000085.1 GCA_937895345.1 uncultured Paenibacillus sp.
GCTGTAAGTACGCGTACGACCTTGGAGCGTGCGAGAAGCGAGGAAAAGCGAGCTGCAAGTACGCGTACGAACTTAGAGCAAGCGTAGAAATGTTACATAACCCGTGACCCTGTAATGCGGCAGCAAATAGGGTCACGGTTTTTTTCTTGTGTCCGGGGATTGTCTACTTTATTCTATTAATAGACAGCCCTTGCGCGTGATAGGACAAGAACTCGCACCGTTCGCCAAATCATGTTCGGCGGGAAGGGATGCACAGAAAGCTGCAGGTTGGACGGGCGTGTCTAATTGCCTCGAAATGTGTTACTATTTTGTAACTCTATCAGTCCGTAAATCCGATAAGATAAATCTATCAGCGGGATTGAGGGTGATTAGGATGAGAGGCAAAGGAAACAACGCAAGAGGAACAGAATCGTTACATGAGATGGGTATGGTTTATTCGACGATAGATGCGATCAGTTTGGCAGGCAAGACTGACAAGGATGGCACGGATGGCAACCCTCGTCCCGGAAGCGGTTACGGCAAAAGCTACGAAGGAGCGGTTCGGTTAGGCGGCGATTTAAGTCATACGATATCCAGGAAAACTCGTCGGCGGGGAAGCGGCCGAAGGCGTTATGTGAAGATCGCGGCGTCCGCCTTCATCGCGGGCATGTTGATTTGGGCCGGAGGCTGCGCGGCGAGCGGTTCGTTCGGCTTGTCGGCGCTGTTGTCAGGCGGCAGCAAGGGAGCGGCAACCGGCGGCGGTCAAATGATGCCGGGCGGCGCAGCCGGCTCGGATGGCGGAGAAACGACGGCACATCTTGGAGGAGGAACCGGCATCATTATCGATCATGGAAATGATTCGGGGCAAGGCGATGACGCGATCCACAGCGGCGGTGCGGGAGTCTGGAACGGGAACGGAAACGGCGCAATCGGCAGCGGAGTGACAGGCGGCAGCGGCGTCGGCGAGCCAGGGGCGGACAGCGGCAGCCCGGGCGAAGGTCATGGCGATTTGGGCGGCGGAGCTTCGGGAGACGGAGGAGCTGCTAACGGCAGCACAGGCGCAGGCGGTACGGGGGCAAACGGCGGCACGCCTCCGCGCGACGGGGCAAACCAAACGCCGGGTCAATCGGAAGGAGAACAGAAAGAAATGAAACGGGTCGCAATTACGTTCGACGACGGTCCGGATCCGAAATATACGACAGCCATTTTGGATATTTTGAAGGAGAAGGGCGTTAAAGCGACGTTTTTTGTAGTGGGCATCCAAGCGGAGAAATACCCGGAGGTGCTGAAGCGGATTCAGGAGGAAGGCCATGCGATCGGCAATCATTCGGAAGGTCATAAGGATCTGACCAAGCTGTCCGAGGCCGAGATCAAAAGCCAAATTCGAGAAGCGGACGAAATTATCGAGGAAGCGATCGGGATCGAGCCGGTGCTGTTCCGGGCTCCTTACGGCGCGATTTCGCCCAAAGTAAACAAAGTGCTGGATCAAGAGGGCAAAAAGCATGTCGGCTGGACCGTGGATACGAGAGACTGGGCGGGTACGAGCATCGCGGACATGCGAGAAGTGATTCGTACGAAGACGAAGGCGGATGGTATAATCTTAATGCATTCCTTTGGAGGGAAGCATATAAGCAACACGGTTGAGATGCTGTCCGACGTGATCGATGATTTGACGGAGCTGGGCTTTACGTTTGTAACGGCCGATGAATTGGTGGAATGATCGATTGTAATTATCATATTGAATCGCACGCGACAAACGGAATGAGGAAATCGAACAAACGTCAGTGTCCCTTTGCAGAGGGATGATTACCGTTGTAAGGCCCAAGGAAATCCAAGCATCCCTCTGCGAGAGCGATCGGAAGTCGATTCTTCATGCAGCTTGAAATGGTGAAGAAAACTTTAGTTCAAATAATAGCGAAATTTAGACAGATTCTGCAGGATCATAGCAGCAGCGACGCTGGAAGGAGGGAAACGGCCGTGGCCGAAACCGGCAATTATAATCCGCGCGAGGCGCAGCCGTTCCGGGAACGGCGCCGATCGGCCGCGACGAATGAAGCCTCGCCAGCGAAGGCGGGAGGAAACGAGATACGCCGCCGGCCGCTTCTTGCGGCGGCGGCGCTGCTGCTGTTGCTGCTGACGACCGGCTGCCGCTATACCGCGGCGCCGGCGGATTTGCTGCATCAGCCGGCCATCGCCGAGGACAAGCAGAAGCTGACCGCGGCGATCTCCAGGGTGCTGCCCAAATACAGCACCCTGATGCTGCCGGTCAAGGACGAGAGCCGGGAGGCCATTCGACTGATCGACGTCGACGGCGACGGCAGGCAGGAAGCGGTTGTCACTTTTTATAACGAATCGTATGCGCCTCAGATTGTCGTCTTGAAGGAAACGGAGAACGGCTGGAGGCAATGGGCCAATCTCGAGCAGCCGCTTGCCCGGGAAATCGCATGGCTGAAGCTGGCCGATCTGGACGGCAACGGATCGATGGAATTGCTTGTCGGCTGGTTCGGCGCGTTCGACAGTCCCAATTTGCTGGAGTTGTATTCCTTTCAGGAAAGCGTGCTGCGCAACAATACGGGCAAGCTGACGCTGCAGCCGATGATCGGATTAAATTACGGCTTGGCCGAGATTGCGGACATGGACGGGGACGGTGTCATGGAGCTTGCGGTCATCAAAACGACCGGGGGCAACAGCGACTTGTTGGAGCCGGTTCATGAGCTGGCCTTCTACAACTGGAAGAACGGCAAACTGGTGAAACGAAGCGAAGCCGCGCTGTTTGCGGGCGTCAATTCGTACGACCGGCTGATCATGGGGAATATCGCCGAGAGGCAGCCCGGCATTGTCGTCGAAGGAAGTACCGGAGCCCACAGCACGTATACGCTGATGTTTGCCTGGCGCAACGGCAAGCTGCAGCTCGTATTTCCTGCAGGAAACGGCGAGCTTGGCTACAGCGGAAATCCTACGACGAGCGGGGATACGAACGGCGACGGCATAATCGAGCTTCCGCAAACGAAGCAAGCGCCCGGTTATCCTGACGTTTCCTACGCCGAATCGTATTGGATCAACGAATGGGTGCAATGGGACGGAGAAGACGGCTTTAGGAAAGTCGGGGAGCAATATATCGACAATGCTCATGACATTAAGCTGAATATTCCGGAGGAGTGGCAAGGAAGATATACGCTGACGAAGCCCGACGCGCAGTCGGACCGGTTCGGCCTTGTCGCCTTCCAGTATTGGAACGAAGAAAACGAACGCAAGGCGGATCTCGCCGTCTTGTTTGCCGTTCCGCAGCAGCAATGGGAAGCGGTCGAAGCCGGCTGGAGGGAGACGGACCGGCATTATCGCATATTGGCGCATGACAGCGGCAATGTGTATGCCGTTGCCGTAGAACGAAATGCTCCGGAGGAGCTGACGGAGGAGGAGCGTGCGGCCTTCCTTGAAATGCTGGCCGCCCAGGAGCGCTTGGCGTCTCTTTTCGTCTCGGGAGGTACAGAATAGAAAGCATGGACTGGCCATCAAACAAACGAAAGACAAGAAATCTGCCGCGGCGGCGGCTTGAAATCGAAACGGACGGGCGGTGAGCAAATGCGGGTTTTGTTGCTGGAAGACGAAGAGTCGATCAGAGGGTTCGTCGTCATCAATTTGAAGCGCAACGGTATGGAAGTGACCGAAACGGACAACGGGGAGGATGCCCTGGAGCTGGCGGAGCGGGAAGGGCCTTTCGATATTGCGCTGCTCGACGTTATGCTTCCGACGATCAGCGGCTTCGAAGTATGCGAGCGCCTGCGGAAGCAATATCCTCGCATGGGCATCATCATGCTGACGGCCAAATCGCAGGAAGAGGACAAAATAAGAGGCCTTGAGCTGGGAGCCGACGACTACGTCCAAAAGCCGTTCAGTCCGGGAGAGCTGATTGCGAGAATCAAGTCGCTGTTCAGAAGAATGAACGCGGAGCCGCATCCGGTACCAATCGTTCAAGCGGCCTCAAAGCCCTCGAAGCCGGATGAGCTTATACCCGGCGGAGCAGAACAGCACAGAGAGCAAGATAGGCAGCCGGACGTTTCGGCGGAAGATGAAGCGGCGGCCGCGAAGCCGGATGCCGCAACAGTGGCGGAGCATCGGGAACCTCCAGCCGCGAAGCCGGATGCCGCGCCAGTGGCGGAGCACCGGGAGCCTTTGTCCGCCAATGCCGACGCCGGGAAGCGGGAGCTCGTTAGGGGCCCGTTCCGTCTTTCCGCCGCCGAGCGAAAGCTGTGGAAGAACGGGAAGGAAATCATTTTGACCCCTACGGAATGGACGCTTGTCCGGCTGCTGATGGAGCGGGAAGGGCAAAGCATTAGCAGAGACGATATTTTGACCGAGGTCTGGGGACGTTATTATGTCGGCGATTTGAAGGTGGTCGATGTCAACATTCGCCGTATCCGCCAGAAGCTTGAAGATCATCCCTCCGCTCCGGCGTTCATCGAGACGGTGTGGGGCTACGGGTACCGCTGGAAACGGAGCGTGCCTTCATGAGAAGCATTCAGACGAGAATGGTATGGAGCTATCTGCTGCTGATCGTGCTGGTTGTCGTGGTGCTCGGCGCGGCGTTTGCCGCTTTAATGTGGAATTATTATTACGGCAGCGCCAGAAGCTCCGTCAAGCAGCGAGCCGAGTCGGCGATCGCGCTGCACAGCCGCTCGTTGTCGTCCCTGACGCTTCAGGACCAGGCCAACTATATGCTGCAATTTATGAAGGATGGCGGCACGAGCCGCATACAGCTGTTGAACAGCAAAGGGGAGGTTCGAATCGACTCCGACGGCTTCGCGCCGGTTATCCGTTATGCGACCGGTGACGTGAAATCGGCGATGTCGGGCTCGAGCGGGAGCTGGACGGGCATTGATCCGTATTACGGCGAGAGGGTCGTGTCGGTGACGGTACCGCTTCGCAACGACGCGAGAGTCGTTTCGCTACTGCGCTATACGTCTTCTCTGGAGCAAGTGGACGCGATGGTGTACAAGCTGATAAGGATGGCGGCGGCGGCGGGCCTTGCCGTTATTTTGCTGTTTCTCGGCCTAAGCCTGTTTCTCGCGCAGCGCATCGTCAAGCCGATCCGGGAGCTGACCCGCGCGGCCAGATATATGGCGGACGGTGATTGGAGCCGCAAAGCGGCCGTCCGAAGCAAGGACGAAATCGGTCAGCTGGCGGAGACGTTCAACACGCTTGCCAAGGAGCTGAACAAACGGGAAAAGCTGAAAAACGATTTTATTTCCTCGATATCGCATGAGCTGCGCACGCCGTTGACATCGATCAAGGGATGGAGCGAAACGTTGAAGCAAAGCGAGCCGGGCGAAGACGCCGATGAGGTGCGAATGGGGTTGACCGTCATCAGCAAAGAAACGGAAAGGCTGGCGGGCCTGGTCGAAGATTTGCTGGACTTTTCCAAGCTGGCTTCCGGCACGATGGAGCTTCATGCGGAGTTGCTGGATTTCAACGGACCCGTGAAAGAAACGGTCAATCAATTTGCGGTGCGCGCCGAGAAAGCGCAAATCCATCTGCAGGCTTCGCTCGGCCCCGAATCGATTATCGTATGCGGGGATGCGAACCGGCTGAAGCAGGTAATCATCAATTTACTGGACAATGCCTTTAAATTTACGCCTTCGGGGGGAACGATCCGGATTGGCACGGCGACGGAGCAAGGGAAAGCGGTGTTGACGGTTTCCGATACGGGCAGCGGCATCGATCCCGACGATCTGCCCCATGTTATGGAGCGTTTCTTCAAAGCGAGCAGCGGACAAGGCGGTTCGGGGCTCGGCCTGGCGATCTGCAAGGAAATTATCGACATGCACAACGGCACGATCCGAATCGACAGCGAAAGAGGAGCCGGAACCGTCGCTCGCATCGAGATTCCCCTTCAAGAGGGGGGAGACGCCTGATGGCAGGAAAGAGGGCTACTCTTTAAAAAAGAGAAGCTTGCGTTTGGCGATGACATAGATGACGGCGATGGCAGCTCCCAAGACAAGCAGCAACGACAACCAATGATCTTTCAGCCATTGAATCCAGAGCGGCATGAAGCAAACCTCCTCAAAGCGGACCGAAGGTCCGTTTTTTCTTATTAATGTGACCGGAGCATCTCGAAAACATGCATGCCGAAGCGGGCTGGCAAGAGGCTTGGGCGAATACGTTCAAGGACATTGACAGAGCAGCGCTTCGATGCTACGATAAGGATTAAATTCATAGTATACAGGTAGGAATTATTAGATATAGAGTGGAGGAACGGCTATGGAAAAACAACTGACCGTGCATCACGAGCAGCTGGAGCTGACGGCGACGCTTCATTATCCTTCAGCCAAGGAGGCGGATAAGGACGGCGAGGGAGACGGCAAACGGCAGGCCGTCATTATTTGTCACGGCTTTATCGGCAGCCGAATCGGCGTGGACCGGCTGTTCGTCAAGACGGCTCGGGCATTGGCGGCTCAAGGGTCGTTCGTCATCCGGTTCGATTACGGCGGCTGCGGCGAGAGCAGCGGCGATTACGGGGCGCTCGGCTTCGATGCGATGGTCGATCAGACGCGGACGATGATTGATTACGTATCGGAAATGGACTGCGTCGATCCCCGGCGAATTACGCTGCTCGGCCACAGCCTGGGCGGAGCGGTTGCGATTATGACGGCCGTCAAGGACAAGCGGGTGAAGAGATTGGCGCTTTGGTCGCCCGTCGGCTATCCTTTCAACGATATTGTGCGCATTGTAGGCCGAGCGGGATATGACGAAGCGATCCAGCGGGGCAGCACGGACCATCGCGGCTATACGCTGCAGCCCGTCTTTTTTGACTCGCTGATGCAGCATCAGCCGTTTCAGTCGGCCACGCGATTTGGAGGGGACGTTCTGCTGGTGCACGGCACAAGCGACGAGCTGATTCCGGTCGATTACAGCTTTTTATATCAAAAAGTATTTTGGACGAGAAGCGAAGGCCTATGCGACAAAGAAATTATATTTCAAGCCGATCATACGTATTCGAGCCGCCCGCATCAGGAGGAAGCGATTCGCGTCACGTCGGAATGGCTGAACGGTCTGGACCGCAAGCAGCAAGAGTGGCATCATTGGTCGATTTGACGCTAGCATTTTTATCCAAGACAAGTCCCCCTTTTCTATGATTAAATAAGAGGTAGATGGTCCGAATCTATCAAATGTTGAAGGAAAAGGCGGGTTGATATGAGCAAGGGTAACCGAAAATCGTTATGGATTGCATCGTTGTCGCTGTTGTTAATCGTGGCGGCATGCGGGGGAGGCAAGACGCCGCCGGCGACTTCGACGCCTGCCGTGGAGGAGACGGCCGTGGCGCCGACGCCTACGCCGGAGCCTACGCCGATGCCGTACCACGCTCCGCTGACCGGCGTCGGTCTCGAAGCCGAAGCGTCGGCCAAGCCGGTAGCCGTTATGATCAACAATTTTTCGGCGGCGCGGCCGCAATCCGGCTTGACGAACGCGGACGTCGTATGGGAAGTATTGGCGGAAGGCGGCATTACGCGGTTGATCGCCATCTTTCAAAGCACGGATGCGTTGACGGACACGATCGGGCCCGTGCGCAGCAACCGCGCCTACTTGATCGATATCGCCGACAGCTACGGAGCGGTGATGGCTCATGCGGGAGGCAGCCCGGAAGCGTACAGCATTTTGAGGCATCAAAACAAGCGGTACCTGGACGAAATTACGAACGCCGGCAGCTATTTCTGGCGAAGCAAGGACCGCAAGGCGCCTCACAACTTGTATACGAATCTGGAGAAGCTTCGGGAAGGGGCGGACAAGAAGGGATACCTGGAACCCGGCGAGCCTCCCCGCTATCTTTTTGCCGAAAATGGCGCGATTACGGGGAATGTGGAGCAGACCGCGGAAACAGCGACCGACATCGAAATAAAGTTTCTAATGGATAACTACAAGGTCGGATACCGGTATGACGAAGCAAGCGGCTTGTACATGCGTTCGATCAACGGCGAGCCGCATATCGACATGAACAACGACGAGCAGCTGTCCGCCTCCAATCTGATCGTGTTCGAGACGAAACATCGAACCCTCGACAACGAGGGCCGGCTGGCGGTCGATCTGGAATCCGGAGGCGCGGCTTATTTGTTTCAACAAGGCAAAAAGACGGATGCGGAATGGATCTTAAGCGCCGACGGCATGATTCGCTTTGCCAAGGACGGAGTGGAGCTTACGCTGCTCCCCGGCAAAACGTATATTCACGTCGTCCCGAATTCCCCCTCTTTGCCGGAGCATGTTACATGGGTACAAAACGACAACAATGGCTAAACTATTCGTGCGTGCGAATAGGACGGCCGCCATACATAACGGTTGTCCGCGAAGCGGCAGCCGGTCAAGACGGTCCCGCAGCGGGCCGTCTTCTTTATTGTGTAAGGCGGTTTTGCAAATGATTCATTAATTTTTCAAAAATGTTTACACTCCGTTAACAAATCTGTTTTAATATAAGACAGGGTACGACAAGGGAAAATCGAACGCCTACACTTTTCAGTCGAAAAAGGGGATTGACATGTTCAAGAAGAAGGATATTTTTTTCAAGACGCTGGAAGACATGGCCGACACGCTTGTTGAAGCGATCGAGTATTTTGCCAAGGGCGTTCAGGATTTAACGGATGTCACTGCATTTGCCAAACGGATGAAGGAGCTGGAAAGCCAATGCGACCAGTATACTCATACCATCCTGAAGGAATTGAACAAAACGTTCATCACCCCGATTGAGCGCGAAGACATTATGGAGCTGACGAAGTCGCTGGACGACGTGCTGGACGGCATCGAGGCGTGCGCCTCGCGTTTCGAAATGTACCACATTCGTGAAAAGGACGAGTATATTACGCTGTTTGCCGATATTTTGGTGCGCTGCTCGCATCAAATCAAAAATGCGATTTATTTGCTTACACAGAAGAAGCTGCTAGCCATCAGGGAGCCCAATATTGCCATCAACGAGCTGGAAAATCAGGCGGACGACGTGCTGCGGGTATCGGTCACGTCTCTGTTCGCGAATGTGACCGATCCGATCGAATTGATCAAACGCAAGGAAATTTACGAACGGCTAGAGCAGACCACCGATTATTGCGAGGATGTTGCCAATACGCTGGAATCGATCATTATGCGCAATAGCTGAGGCAGAGGAGCAGAATCGGACCAATGGAACTATACGTACTGTGGATTGTTGTATTTCTCGCGCTGTCGTTCGACTTTATTAACGGCTTTCACGACACGGCCAATGCGATTGCCACATCGGTATCGACCCGTGCGCTGAAGCCGAGATTCGCGGTGCTGATGGCGGCCGTCATGAACTTTGCAGGGGCCATGACCTTTACCGGCGTCGCCAAGACGATCGGCAGCGGCGTGGCCAATCCTGCGGAGCTGGACCATGGCGTCGAGATCGTTATTGCGGCGCTTCTGGCGGCCATCGCCTGGAATCTGATCACCTGGTGGTTCGGCATTCCGTCTTCCTCTTCCCATGCGCTGATCGGCTCTTTGGCGGGAGCGGTCATTGCCGGAGCCGGATTGCAGTCGATTAATGCGAGCGGCTTCCTCGATATATTGAAAGCCTTGTTGCTGTCGCCGCTTATTGCTTTTACGGCGGGTTTCATTATTATGTGGCTGCTGAAGCGGATATTCGCCAAAGGGAGTCCGCATACGATCAACAAAGGTTTCCGTTCCGGACAAGTCATTACGGCCATGTTCCAATCGTTCTCCCACGGCACGAACGACGCGCAGAAGGCGATGGGCATCATCGTATTCGCGCTGGTCGCGGCGGGCTTGCAGGACAATATGGACGTGCCCTTGTGGGTCAAGGTTTCCGCGGCGCTGGCGATGGCGCTCGGCACGTCTGTGGGCGGCTGGAAAATTATTAAAACGATGGGTACGAAAATATTCAAAATCGAGCCGATCAACGGATTTGCCGCCGACGTCGGATCCGCCATGGTCATCTTGACCGCTACGATGATTCATTTGCCGGTCAGCACGACGCATGTCATTACGTCGTCGATTTTGGGCGTCGGCAGCGCCAAACGGTTTTCGGCCGTAAAGTGGGGGGTTGCCGGCCGTATCGTCGTGGCATGGGTCATTACGATCCCGATTACGGTCTTGCTTGCCATGGGCTTCTACTGGCTCATCCATATGTTGTTCTTGCAATAAACGCTGAATAAATGTAAAAAAGACAGTCCATATCGCTTCGGAAGCTCCGAAACGGATATCGCTGTCTTTTTTGCTGGATGTCTGTCGGCGTTCGGGCTTCTAGCGCTTCCGGCGCCGGGTTTGCTTGCGCCGCTTGCCGCTTCCGCCCGGCCTTGCGGACGCGCCTGTCGTGCGGCGCCTTCGCTGCCGCGGTCTTGCCGGCGCTTGGAACGCGTCGGCTTGGGAAATCGATTTTTTGCCGAAGGAGCCCATGAGCACTTTCATCATCGGGGCCATCTGGCTGACGGCTCCTACGACCTTCTGCACTTTGGTAACGGTGGACAGAATGCCGTCCAAGCCGCCCATGCGGTCGACCAATCCTTTAATTTCGGTCAAATTGGCCATCTTGGCGAGGTTCGCCAAGGAAAAACCGCTTTTGGCGGGAGGTCCGGGACTGGCTTCTACAAGCTGGCCGGCTTGATGCTGCGGGGTGACGGCCGGGAGCAGATGGGATTGCGATATTTGCGCGCCCGACTGGACCGCAGCATGCGTATGACCCGCATGTCCCTGAAAACCGCCGTATTGCCGGTTTAAATAGTGAAAGTCCCGAACTTCGGTCTGGCCGGACCGTCCTGACGAAGGCGAGCGGCTCGGATCGTCGCTTCCAAGCGGTTGGCGCCCGCCGTAACCATGGCCGCGGCCTTGGTAGTGACCGCTGCTGTGGCCATGAGGATGATGACGATTCAATCGGATCACAACCCTTTTTTTACAACAGTCTATGGAGTAGGCGAACGCGCGGATTGGACGAATGTCCCGGTCGGCGCATATTTTCTGGTTGAACGTCCAGCACATTCTTCCATTCTGTAAAGCGTGAATACGGTAATGTTTGATAAAAGCGATTGAAAGCTTTACAATAAGACCATTAGTACATAGGGGAGAGTGAGCCCGCATGCAACTCAAAAAGCTTAACGATAAAGCGATCGACCAGTTGTTCGAGGCGATTCTAACTTTAAAATCGGTTGAAGAATGCTACATCTTCTTCGACGATCTGTGCACCGTGAACGAAATTCAATCCTTGTCGCAGCGGCTGGAGGTGGCCCGCATGCTTGGCAAAGGAAGCACCTATAACCAGATCGAAGCGGAGACGGGCGCAAGCACGGCGACGATTTCCAGGGTGAAGCGCTGCTTGAACTACGGCAACGACGGCTACAAGATGGCCTTGGAACGAATCGGAAAATAAGACGACGGCATGCGCAGCAGCGGCATGTTGAGAAGGAGATGACGGCGAATGAAGCCGGGTATATTGGTTGTCAGCCACGGCTCCAGAGAGCGGGAATGGGTGAAGCTCGTGGACGAAGCCGTGGCGCTGGCCGTCTCCGGCTTGACTGCTTTCGGAAGCGAACCGCCGGATGCCGCCGCCGGATTTACGGCTTTCGCCCCCGCAGCGGAGCCTCATTCGCGAGCGCATGAAGCCGAGGTGGACGGCATGACGGTATCCGTCGTCTGTTCCTTTCTTGAAATTGTAGAGGGCCGGCTTATTCAGGACGGCATCGACGAGCTGGAAGCTTCGGGCGTGACGGATATGCTGGTGCTGCCGCTGTTCGTTTCCTCGGGCAGCACGCATGTCGACGAAATCGGGCAAGCGTTCGGTCTTCCTCCGCTGTCGGACCTGCAAGGGGATTTGGGCGAATTTCGTTATCGGGCGAGCTTGACGTACGGAACGCCGATTGACGACGATCCGCTCATTGCCGAGCTGCTGCTGGACAATATCAGGGAGCTGTCCTTACGGCCGGAGAGCGAAGCGCTGCTGCTGGTCGGCCATGGCAGCAAGGAGCCGGTGTTCCGGGAACGCTGGCAGGCAGGGCTTGGCGCTCTCGCCGGCCGGATGCGGGCGGCGGGCGGCTTTGCCCGGGCGGAGACGGCGATGCTGCTGCCGGATGAAGCCGCAGCCAAGCTGCGGTCGATGCAGGAGGCCCATCCCGGCGAAGCGGCGATCGTCGTTCCATTGTTTTTGAGTCAGGGATATTTTACGAATACGGTCATTCCGACGCGCCTGCAAGGGCTCGATTACCGCTATAACGGCCGCGCCATGCTGCCGCATGGCGCGGTGTCGCGCTGGCTGATCCGGCAAATGTCGGAATGGCTGAGCCGGGTGCGGCAAGGGTAAGACAAAAGGGAGCCGGCCTGCAAGGCAAGGCTGCTTTCATGTTGTTCATGGGTCTTAAGGAGGCTGGACGGTCGATGAAACGGGCAAGGCTGATCTATAATCCGACATCGGGCAGGGAAGAAATGAAGCGTCGGCTGCCGGACATTTTGCAGCGGCTGGATCAAGGCGGCATCGAGGCGAGCTGCCATGCGACGGTCGGAGAAGGCGACGCGACGCTGGCGGCGGCGGATGCGGCCGAACGCGGCTATGACATGATTATTGCCGCCGGAGGAGACGGCACGTTGTACGAGGTCATTAACGGGCTCGCGAACAAGCCGAATTTGCCTCCATTGGGCATATTGCCGGTCGGCACGACCAACGATTTTGCTCGCGCGGCGGGCATTCCGAAGCATTGGGAATACGCCTGCGATTTGATCATCGGGCAGCATACGAGGCTGGTCGACGTCGGGAAGGCCAACGACCGGTACTTTATCAACATCGCGGGCGGCGGCTCGTTGACGGAGCTGACCTACGACGTGCCGATCAAGCTGAAGACGATGGTCGGCCAATTGGCCTATTATATGAAGGGCATCGAGAAGATGACCCGGCTTCGTCCGACGGAATTGAAGTTCGAAGCGGACGGCATCGGCGAGTTTCACGATGAATTTATGATGTTTCTCATCTGCAACAGCAATTCCGTCGGCGGCTTCGAGCGGCTGGCTCCGGATTCCAAGATGGACGACGGCCTGTTGGACGTGCTGCTCGTCCGCAAATGCAATCTGGCCGAATTCGTCCGGCTCGTGACGCTGGCGCTGCGCGGAGAGCATATGAACGACTCCCATGTCGTTCATTTTCGAACGGACCGGCTGCGCGTGACGACGCCGGATTATGTGCAAATTAATTTGGACGGCGAATACGGAGGCGTGCTTCCTTGCACGTTTTCGGTGCTGCCTTCCCATCTGCGAATTTTCGCCGATGCGGCGGGCGTTTCGACGTACCGGTAACCCGACCGGCGCTGCCGCCGTTTCCTAAAGCGGAGCTTGGGGCTGCCGGGCGATGACTATACCCATTGCGGCTGTAACGTGGAACGATGCGGCCGGAGAACGGAACGGAGCATAAGGCATGACAAGAAAGAAACCATCCGGCGCCAAACGGCCAAGTGCCAGACAGACGGAATCGGCGGCGCCATTTCGCAAAAATGAAGAGGTGACGGCCGATATCGTCGGCTTGACCCATGACGGGGAAGGGGTAGGCCGCGCCGACGGCTTTACCCTTTTTGTCCAGGGAGCGCTTCCCGGCGAGAAGGCTCACGTCAAGGTAATGAAGCTGAAGAAGCAATACGGCTACGCCCGTCTTCAGCGGCTGCTGGAGGAGAGCGGCAACCGTAGGGAGGCGCCTTGCCCGATTTATCGGGAGTGCGGCGGCTGCCAGCTGCAGCATTTCGATTATGCCGCGCAGCTGGAATGGAAGCGTCAGCACGTCATCGACAATTTGACGCGGATCGGCAAGCTGCGCGTGGCGGGGGCGGACGGGAGCGGCTCGTCTTCCTCTGATCAGGAAGCAGGCGTCATCGTGCATCCGACGATCGGCATGGCCGAACCTTGGCGCTACCGCAACAAGGCATCGGTCCCGGTCGGCGCTTCCGAGACCGGCGGCGCATTGGCTGCGGGCTTCTATGCGCGCGGCAGTCACCGCATCGTCGAGATGGACGGCTGCTTGATTCAGCATGAGACGAACGATGCGACGATTCGGACCGTTAAGCGGATTGCGCAGGAGCTGCGCGTCGAGCCGTACGACGAAACGAAGGGAACGGGCGTCCTGCGCCATATTGTGGCCCGCACGGGAGCCGTTACCGGCGAAATTATGGTCGTGCTCGTGACGAACGGCCGGCGGCTGCCCCGCAAGCCGGAATGGATCGAGCAGATCCGCAAGGAGCTGCCGGCCGTCAAGAGCATCGTGCAAAACGTAAACGACCGCAATACAAACGCGATCTTCGGCGACGAGACAATCGTGCTGTGGGGAAGCGATGTGATCTACGACGAGCTGGACGGCATCCGATTTGCGATATCCGCGCGCTCCTTCTATCAGGTGAACCCGGAGCAGACCGTCGCCTTGTACCGGAAAGCGGTGGAGTACGCGGAATTGACGGGCAGCGAGAAAGTGATCGACGCCTATTGCGGCATCGGCACGATATCGCTGTTTCTGGCGCGGAAGGCCGGGCAGGTGTACGGCGTTGAAATCGTGCCGGAGGCGATCGAAGACGCGAAGCGCAACGCCGAGCTGAACGGCATCGGCAACGCGACGTTCGAGGCCGGTCCGGCGGAGGTCGTTATCCCGCGCTGGCGGGAGGAGGGGATCGAAGCGGACGTCATCGTCGTCGACCCGCCGCGCAAAGGCTGCGACCCGGCGCTGCTCGACACGATTCTGAAGCTGCGGCCGGAACGGGTCGTCTACGTCAGCTGCAACCCGTCCACCCTCGCCCGCGACCTGCGCGTGCTGGAGGACGGCGGCTACCGCACGATGGAAGTCACTCCTGTGGACATGTTTCCTTGGACGACGCATGTGGAGTGCGTAATAGGAATACAACGAATCGATACGTAGAAATCCTTTGTTTTCAACACTTTGCACGATTTATGACGTTCACGACGGACGGCAACGACTTCAAAAATAAGCTGCTTAAGGACAAAATTGAGGTTTCGGTCGTATTGGACTTGGATTTGGACGTCGGGTGGGTAGATATGTGAGTTGGCATTGAGCCAAGTTAATATTTTTGGAAGATAGAATATCCAATAGAGCGTCCATAACTGGGCGTTTTCTTTTTTATATGACTCTGTTAAACTTTGTTGTTGATTTTCTTATTGAAGTAAAGGGCAGTTATGTTTAATAGGTCGTTTGGAATCTCTGAGATTATAAAATAGCAATTGATAAGAAATGATCACATATGTTAAATGCTACAATATGAGGAGTACTGCACATAAAAGGAGGAATTATAGTGGCAACCCTGAATCATATACCGGTTGTTAAAGCAGAAATGCTTATTAGAAAACCGGTTGAAGAGGTTTTTGAGGCTTTTATCGACCCGGCAATTACTACAAAATTCTGGTTCACAAAAAGCAGTGGAAGATTAGAAGTGGGAAGTCATGTCCGGTGGGATTGGGAGATGTACGGTGTTTCGGATGATGTTCATGTAAAAGAAATCGAGAAAAACATGCGAATTCGAATCGAATGGTCGGACAGCACCCAGGTCGAGTGGATATTTACTCCCCGAACAAATAACGAAACCTTTGTTACGATTACAAGCTCAGGGTATACAGGAAATGGAGATGATATCGTAAATCGAGCCATTGACGATATGGGAGGATACACGATTGTGCTCTGCGGGCTAAAGGCGTTTCTTGAACATAACATAGTCTTGAATCTTGTAGCGGACAAGGCTCCTGACGCCCACGTTAAACATTAGGAATATGTATCGCTTAATGTTTCAGGCAAGTGTTACAACGAGGCTAGCAATTGACGCATAGTTATTGCACTCCCATGAAAATTAAATCCGCTAAAACCTCAAAAAGACAATAAAAAAATAGACCTAGCCGAATGATTTTTTAAAAAAGGCTGTGCCTGAGAAGAGTTATGTAATTAAAAGTACCAAAGACCTTTCAAGGCTGAACATAAAAATGAGGCTGGTGCAACAACCAGAGTAGGATTAATCTCCCATGAGTGCTTCCCGAAAGGGAGCGACAATCTGTGATGCACCGTGGTCGTTGGAGTCAGACTAACGGATGGGCTCTATGGCACCATAGTTCATCGACCTTCCTCTCCCAGCCATAGTAGCAGTATTGACGGATTCTAACCATTTTCATCATCTGTGGTGCGGCGCTTGCGCTGCATGGATGGCTAACGGGAAACGTTAGTTCAATAAACAGCGGTAGTCTAGCACTTTATTTTCCGGTCCAAGGCTGCCTCTGTTTACGTATTCGAGTCACGTATTCGAGTCAGTCTAATACTTATTGGACGGGACCTGCCGCTTTATCACGCTACGATCCGCGTAGATCAACACATCCAGTCTAATATGAGGAGGGTCAAAAATGCAAAAAGTAATTCCTGCATTCCGCATAACTGACTATACAAGAAGTAAGGCGTTCTACGTGGAAGGAATGGGGTTTCAAATCGACTGGGAACATCGATTTGAACCGCATTTTCCTGTTTTTGTTCAGATCACCAAGTATGAAATGACTATTTATTTGACTGAACATACAGGTGACTGCCAAGTTGGCGGATTAATTCACTTTTTTGTTCCAAATGTTGATAGCTGGTACAGCGATTTAAAGAGTTGCTCCTGAAAAAGTCAGATTTTGAAAACGAGAACTTTGGTGGGCTTTGGTT
>CALAWP010000086.1 GCA_937895345.1 uncultured Paenibacillus sp.
CGCTCAGGTGCGCGACCCGCGGCTGCGCTGGGCCGCGGGAGCGATGCCCGTGCCGGGGCTGGCGCTCGGCGGGCATATCCATATTAGCGGAGCGCCGCTTACCGCGCGCTTGCTCCGCCTGCTGGACAGCTGCGCCGCATATCCGCTCGCGCTGGTGGAGGACCCCGCCGGCCGGGGCCGCCGCCCCCGCTACGGCGCGCTCGGCGATTTTCGCCTGCAGCCGCACGGCGGATTCGAATACCGCACGCTGCCGAGCTGGCTCGTCTCGCCGGCGGCGGCCAAGGCCGCGTTCGCGCTGGCGCTGCTGTGCGCCCGCGAAGCGCTGCGCATGCCCCGCGTCCCGGCTGCCGGCGAACGGTTCGCGGCAGCCTATTACGCCGGCGACCGCACCGAGCTCGCCGGCTGCCTGGACGACGTCGCCTCGGCCGTCTCGGCAACGGAAAGCTACGAGCCGCTGGCGCGCTACATCGAGCCGTTGTTCGATGCGGCCGCTCGCGGCGCGACATGGGACGAAAGCGCCGATATCCGTCGCAAATGGCGCATTCCGCTGTAGCTTCCAGGCGCAGCGCAAATGACGCATCCGCTGCAGCTTTCCGGCGCGCGTCTGCCGATCTGCACCCGGACTCGGCGATCCGCATTGCATCCCGCTGTAGCGCCTGCCCGCTTCGCTTTGGTATAATGGGTAGATGATCAAAAGCGGGAGGGAAACGCAAGTGGCCGGTTATACTCCGATGATTCAGCAATATTTGGCGATTAAGGAAGAGGCGAAGGACGCATTTCTCTTTTTTCGCTTGGGCGATTTCTATGAAATGTTTTTCGATGACGCGGTCCATGCGGCCAGGGAACTGGAAATTACGTTAACGGGGCGGGAAGGCGGAGGGGACGCCAAAATCCCGATGTGCGGCGTTCCTTACCATTCCGCGGACAATTACATAAGCCGATTGATCGATAAAGGATATAAAGTGGCCATCTGCGAGCAGGTGGAAGACCCGGCCGCCGCCAAAGGCGTCGTCCGGCGAGAAATCGTGCGCATTATTACGCCGGGCACGGTGATGGAAGCCAAATCGCTGGCGGGCGAGGCGAACAACTATATCGCAGCGGTCGTCATGAACGGGAACAGTCTCGGACTTGCCGCTTGCGACCTGTCCACCGGCGAGCTGTACACAACGTCCATGCCGGAGCGGCTGGATTCGCTGATCGACGAAATGAACGTATACGCGCCGTCGGAGGTCGTCGGAGACCGCGAGCTGCTGGAGCAGCTGGCGGGCGCGGCGGCATGGACGAAGCGGGCGCCGCTCACGCCGCGGGAGCCGGCGTCCGGCGAGCGGCTGCAGCGGCAGTTCGGCGAGGAGCAGCTGGCGCGGCTGTCGGGAGCGAGACGCAAGGCTGTCGGCGTGCTGCTCGGGTATTTGGAGGAGACGCAAAAGCGCTCCTTGGGCCACGTTCGCGAGCTGCGGTCGTACGAGCCTAACGGGCATATGATTCTCGACTATTATACGCGCCGCAACTTGGAATTGACGGAAACGGTGCGCGACCGGGCCAAGAAGGGGTCGCTCCTGTGGCTGCTGGACCGGACGGGCACATCGATGGGGGCGCGCTTGCTGCGCCGCTGGATCGACAAGCCGCTGATCAGCCGGACCGCCATCGAGGAGAGGCTGGATGCGGTCGAAACGCTGTATCGAAATCTGATCTTGCGCGAAGACATTCGCGCCGAGCTGAACCCGATTTACGACCTGGAGCGGCTGGTCGGACGGGTCGCCTACGGCAACGCGAACGGGCGCGACCTGATTGCGCTGAAGTTGTCGCTGCGCCGCATACCGGCGCTCATCGAGCTGTGCCGCCAGTCCGGCTCTCCCGTGCTGAAGCGGCTGATGGACAGCGCCGACGATTGCGCCGATCTCGCCGACATGATCGAGACGGTGCTGGTGGACGAGCCGCCCGTCTCTATCCGCGAGGGCGGGCTGATTCGTCCGGGCTACGACGACTACCTGGACAGCCTGCGTGAGGCGAGCACGAACGGGAAGCGGTGGCTGGCGGAGCTGGAGCGGCAGGAGCGCGAGGCGACCGGCATCAAATCGCTGAAGATCGGCTACAACAAGGTATTCGGGTATTACCTCGAGGTGAGCAAAGCGAATTTGTCCATGCTGCCCGAAGGCCGTTACGAGCGGAAGCAGACGCTCGCCAATGCGGAGCGGTTCGTCACCCCCGAGCTGAAGGAGAAGGAACGGCTTATTTTGGAGGCCGAGGACAAAATGGTCGATCTCGAGCACGCGCGTTTCCTCGAGCTTCGCGACCATCTGGCGCTTCACCTGCACCGGCTGCAGCGCGCCGCCGCCTTGATCGCCGAACTGGACGCCTACCAGTCGCTCGCCACCGTAAGCGCGGAGCGCCGGTATACAAGGCCGGCCATAGCGGATTCGTTCGACTTGACGATCGAGGAGGGACGCCATCCGGTCGTCGAAGCGATGCTGGACGGCGCGCCGTTCATTGCCAACGGCACGTCGCTGACGCGCGGCGGCCCGCGCATCTCGCTCATTACCGGCCCCAACATGGCGGGCAAAAGCACCTACATGCGGCAAGTGGCTCTCATTTGCATTATGGCGCAGATCGGCTGCTTCGTGCCGGCCAAGTCGGCGTCGATGCCGATTATCGACCGGATCTTTACGCGGATCGGGGCGGCCGACGACTTGATCGGCGGCCAGAGCACGTTTATGGTCGAGATGAAAGATATACAGACGATGACGGAAAAGGCGACCGCCAGCAGCCTCGTTATTATCGACGAGCTCGGGAGAGGCACTTCGACCGGTGAAGGAATGGCGATCGCGCAAGCCGTTATTGAATACGTCTATCATCATATCGGCTGCAAGGCGCTGGTCTCCACCCATTTCCATGAGCTCGCCCATCTGGAGGAGTCGCTGCCCGAGCTGGCCAACGCCCGCATGGCGGTGGAGGAAAGCGGGGACGATGTAACGTTTCTGAGGAAGCTTGTCCCCGGCGCGGCCAGCACCAGCTACGGCATATACTGCGCCCGGCTCGCCGGCCTGCCGTCCTCGATTATCGGCCGCGCGTACGAGCTGCTCGGCGAAGCCGAGGCGGGCTCCGTTGCCGGAGCCGGCGTTCGCGGCTTCGCTTTGGCAGCGCGGGAAGACAGATGGAGCGCGGCTTCCGGTAACGTCCCGGACTCAGACCGTCCCGGCGAACGTCCGGCCGTCTCGGCGGCTGAATCCGGCATTGACCGCCGTTCCGGCGAAAGTGCAGCTTCCGCGGTCTCCGGCGCATCGGAAATTCCGGGGGAATCTAGATATTCCGATAATGGTCGGTCGGCCGGACAATTTCCGGCTCACGGCGCTTTCGACGGCGAAGGCGGAGCCGCCGAAAACGGTACCGGCTGCGCCGCCGGCGTAGTGCAATTGTCGCTGTTCGAGGAGCCGGCGGCCGCCTCCGAGTCGGCATCGCGGCGCAAAGCTTCGCCCAAGGCGGAACAACTCGCCGACGCGCTTCGCAAGCTGGACCTGTTCAATATGACGCCGATGCAGGCCATGCAATGGATTAACGAGATGCGGCAAAAGCTGAACGATTGATTTTGACCGTTCAAAACGATAAATTTGCGATACCGCAGCTCTAATGTGAACGATAAATCGTTCACAACGATAGACTTGCAAGGCAATAAGAAGTCATTCGAAAGGGGGAGAAGCCATTATGGCCAAAATCAATGTGCTGGACGAGCAGCTGGCCAACCAGATCGCGGCGGGCGAGGTGGTGGAGCGGCCGGCGTCCGTCGTCAAGGAGCTGGTGGAAAATGCCGTCGACGCGGGCAGCTCCGAAATCGACGTGGCGATCGAGGAAGGCGGGCTGACGCTGATTCGGGTGAAGGACAACGGCAGCGGCATTGAGCCTGACGATATGGCGACGGCGTTTCAGCGGCACGCGACGAGCAAGATAAAAGTCAGCGGCGATTTGTTCCGCATCGCGAGCCTGGGCTTTCGCGGCGAGGCGCTGCCGAGCATCGCGGCGGTATCCCGCGTGGAGTGCGTGTCGGCGGACAGCGGCGGCGGCTTGGGGCGAAGGCTTCGCATCGAAGGCGGCGCCGTTGCGGCCGACGAGCCGGCCAATACGCCGCAAGGCACCGTCATAACGGTTCGCGACCTCTTCTACAATACGCCCGCGCGATTGAAATATATGAAGTCGATCCAGACGGAGCTCGGCCACATTACCGATTACATGAACCGCGTCGCGCTTGCCCATCCGGGCGTGGCGATTACGCTCAGCCATAACGGAAATACGCTGCTCAGAACGCAAGGCACCGGGGATCGGCTGCAGGTCGTCGCTGCGGTATACGGCACGAGCGCGGCCAAGGCAATGCTGACGTTGTCGGCTTCGGACCCCGATTACGAGCTGACCGGATACATATCGAAGCCCGAGCTTACCCGGGCGAACCGCAACGGCATTACGGTGATCGTCAACGGGCGCTATATTCGCAGCCACGCCGTCAATCAATCGTTGCTCGCGGCTTACCATACGCTGCTGCCGATTAACCGGTTTCCGCTGGCCGTTCTGGAACTGGGGATGCATCCCAGCCTGCTTGACGTCAACGTCCATCCTTCGAAGATGGAGGTCCGGTTCAGCAAGGAAGCGGAGCTGCGGACTTTGATCGAAAAGGCGGCGAAGTCGGCGCTGAAGCAATACAGATATACGCCCGGTATGGAGGAGAAAAAAACGCCGCGTTCCGGTCCGCTATATGTGCAGGACGCGATTTCCTTTCATATGGCGGATACGCCGGCGGCACGCGAGTCGGCCGCCGGTTACGCCGCGGCCGAACGCCGTCCGCAAGGACCTGCCCGTTCGTCCGGGGCTGCCGGCCCGTATGCGGCGAGCGTGACGGCGGACCGGGAGGCCATTCCGCGCGATGCGGCGGAAAGGCTGTATTCGCCGCCCGCATCCGGCCGCGGCGATGCCGGGAGTTTCGCGGCCGCTGGAAGCGGTCCGGCCGCGGCGCAACCGCACAGTGAATCGGCGTCGCGCTCCGGCATGCCCGAACCGTCTTCCGCGCCTTCCCGGCCCGGCGCAGCCGGGACTAACGGTTCGCCGCCGAGCGACGCAGGCTTCGAACGTCGGCAAGCTGCGGACGAAGCGGCAAAGGACGCGGCGCTGTCGGCTCAACTGCCGGAGCCGGATCATTCTCCGCGCCTTACCGCATCCGTCGCCGCGTCGGCACCGCTCGAATCTTCTGCCGGCGAACCGGGCTTGCCGCGCCTCGACGGAACATCTGCCGCGTCGTGCAATGACGGATCCGACGCCGCGCTGGACGCCTTTACCGCGTCACACCATGACGCATCCGGCGCCGAGCCGGACGCCTTTGCCGCGTCCCGCCCGCCTGGCGCAGCGGCTCTGTCTCCGCCGGAAGCTCCGGCCCCGGCGAAAGCGGACGGCTCGCGCGCGGACGAAGCCGGCGGCCGGACGGAACCGGCGTTTCCCGAGCTGCATTGGATCGGTCAGCATCACGGCACCTATATCGTCGCCCAAAGCGAGGACGGCCTTTATTTGATCGATCAGCATGCGGCGCATGAGAGAATCAATTACGAGTATTATCTTCATAAATTTGGGAATCCTGTTGCTGCAAGTCAAGGGCTGCTCGTGCCGTTGACGCTGGAGTTTACGCCGGGCGAAGCGTATCAGCTTCGCGAGCTGCTCCCCTTGTTCCGGGAGGCGGGAGTGGAGCTGGAGCCGTTCGGCAGCCAGACGTTTCTGGTCCGGTCGCATCCGGAATGGTTCCCGCAAGGCGAGGAGACGGCCGTCATCGAGGAAATGGCCGAATGGATTATCGGCGAGCGCAAGTCGGTCGATATCGGCAAGCTGCGCGAAAAGGCGGCCATTATGTGCGCCTGCAAGGCATCGATCAAGGCGAACGACCGGATGAGCCGCGAGGAGGGCGAGGCGCTGCTCGCCAGGCTGGCCCGCTGCGCGCAGCCGTATACATGTCCGCACGGCCGGCCGATCATCGTACATTTGTCAACGTATCAGCTGGAAAAAATGTTTAAGCGGGTGATGTCGTGATCGTTACCACTTCCGTCCACCCGTCGCCGCGCGCCCGCGCTATGGCGGCCAAGCTGGCGGAAGAACTGTCCGCCAGACTGTGCCCCCGCCGGCAATGGACGGTCCGCAAGCTTCTAGCGATGAGCGAGGACGGAACGGCGCTTGTCGTGACCGAAGAAGAAATCCGGTATTATGCCGGCCCGGACGCGCCGCCGCTCGTCTATCATCCGAGCATGGCGTTCGTGCGGGTGAAGCGGCTGCGCCAAGGCGAACGCGATCCGCTGATCGAGTGGTCCGGCTGCGCCGAAGGCGACCGCATTATCGATTGCACCGCCGGGCTGGCTTCGGACTCGCTCGTATTCTCGTACGCGGCCGGCCCGTCCGGGAGCGTCACGGCGCTGGAGAGCGAGCCGGTGCTTTACGCGCTCGTCCGCGAAGGGCTGGCTTCCTACGAGTCCGGCCTGCCGGACGTGGACGAGGCGCTGCGCAGAATTCGGCTGCGTTGCGAGGATCATTTGACTTATTTGTCCGGATTGCCGGACAAAAGCGCGGATATCGTCTATTTCGATCCGATGTTCCGGAAGCCGATCCACGAATCCAGCTCGATCGGCGCCATCCGAACGGTGGCGAATCGTAATGCGCTCAGGGAAGAGGCGGTCCGGCAGGCCGTCCGCGTCGCCCGCAAGACCGTGCTGATGAAAGAGCAGTTTGGCAGCGAGGAGTTCGAACGGTTGGGATTTCAGGAACTGCCGTCCAAAAAAACGACGAAAATCGCGTACGGAGTGATCAGGATTGAGTGAACTTACGGGCAAGGCGGAGGAGAACCTCCGCACCGGCAAGCAGCCGCTGCTTGTGTTGGTAGGCCCTACCGCCGTCGGCAAAACAGCCTTAAGCCTCCATATCGCCAAGGCTTGGAACGCCGAAATTATTTCCGGCGATTCGATGCAAGTCTACAAGGGCATGGATATCGGCACGGCCAAAATAACCGAAAACGAGCGGGAAGGCATCCCGCATCATTTGATAGATATTTGCGAGCCGGAGGAACCGTTCTCCGCGGCCGACTTTCAGGAGGCGGCGACGCGGGCGATCGCCGACATTTCGACTAGAGGCAAGCTGCCGTTTATCGTCGGAGGCACGGGATTGTATGTCGAATCGGTCTGTTACGAGTACCGGTTCGCCGACTACGGCTCGGACGAGGCGTTCCGCCGGGAGCAGGAGCGATTCGCCTCGGAGCGCGGGGCGGAAGCTTTGCACCTCAGATTGGCCGAGGTCGATCCGGCTTCCGCCGCAAGGCTGCATCCGAACGACGTAAGGCGCGTCGTCCGGGCGCTCGAAGTTCATCATTTGACCGGCCGTCCTTTCTCGGAGCAGCAAGCCGGACACAAAAAGGAATCTCCTTACGAATTATGTATGATCGGTTTGACGATGGACCGGGCGGAGTTGTACCGCCGCATCGAGAAACGCGTCGATCTCATGCTGGAGCAAGGGCTGGTCGGGGAAGTGCAGACGCTGCTGGAGCGCCGCCTTCCGCCGCATGCGGTCCCGATGCAAGCGCTCGGCTACAAGGAGATCGCGGAATATTTGCGGGGAGACATTTCCTACGAGGCTGCGGTGGAGAAGCTGAAGCGCGATACGAGAAGGTTTGCCAAGAGACAGCTTTCCTGGTTTCGGCATATGGAGGAAATCCGCTGGTTTGACGCAGGGGAAAATTTTCACAACAATTTGAAAGCAATTCATGCTATAATAGCAGGAAAGTTTCAAGGTCATCTTGAATATACTTCTAACCAATCTTTTTGATGACGGGGGTAACGTCCAAATGAACAAAACCATCAATATTCAAGATACGTTCCTGAACCAATTGCGCAAGGATAACATTCCGGTTACCGTGTTTTTGATGAACGGATTTCAGATTCGCGGCGTTATTAAGGCTTTCGATAATTTTACGATTATTATTGACAGCGAAGGCCGTCAGCAAATGGTGTACAAGCATGCCGTTTCGACGTTTATGCCGCAGCGCAACGTGTCATTGATGCAGCAGGAGAGCTCGTCCGACAATTGAAACGGCGGCATGCGGTGAAACTTTCTTGTGCGGCGGTTCGTTTAACTAGATAGCGGTAAGCAGGAGCAACCCGCTTCGTATGCCGGGTTGCTCTTGCCTTTTCGCGGGAATGCTAGAGAGAACGAATACAGGAGCTTGGGAGGGGAGACAGCATGACAGATCAGAAGAAAAAAACGACTCATGCGGCCGGGGCCGGAAGAACGGCATCCAAAAAGACACGCAAAAAAAAGAGAATGTCGGGCCGCGTATGGTTTTACACCTTGTTTTTCAGCGTCGTCATCGCCATCGTTTGCGCCATGATCGGTTATTTGCTTATCGTTTTGAACGGCGAACGGCTGCTGGAGGAGCACGGAAGCAAGCTTGATTTCGGAGAGGCCTCCATTATCTACGATGCGCAGGGCGAAGAGTTCGCCAGACTGTATCACTATGAAGACCACCGCGAAATCGCCGATTTCAGCGAAATTCCGGAGCATTTGCGGGAAGCGATCGTCGCGACGGAGGATCAGCGCTTCTACGAGCACTCCGGTCTCGATTTTTGGGCGATCGGAAGAGCGCTCGTCAAGGACGTCGTGGCCCGGAGAGCGGTGGAGGGCGGCAGCACCATTACGCAGCAGCTGGCCAAAAACGTTTTTTTGTCGGCGGACAAGACCTTCTTCCGCAAGGCGACGGAAGCGTCTATCGCGGTGGCGCTGGAACAGCATATGTCCAAAGACGACATCCTGGCGATGTATTTGAACCGGATATACTTCGGCAAAGGCATCCACGGGGTCAAGGCGGCGGCCAAATATTATTTTGACAAGGACTTGTCCGAGCTGGAGCTGTGGGAGTCCGCCACGCTGGCGGCGATGCCGAAGGCGCCGAACCGCTACAACCCGGTCAACGATCCGGAAGCTTCGATGCAGCGCCGAGCGGTTGTTCTGAAGCTGATGTACGATCAGAAGTATATAACGGAAGAAGAAATGAACGAAGCGAAGGCCGTCGTCTACGAGCGGCCTGCCAACCAGGAGCAAATGAAAGATGGTTCCTACGAGGCGTTCGTCGATTACGTGCTGGATGAAGCAATGGAAGTGACGAACATGACGGAGGAGGAGCTTCGCGTCAGCGGCCTCAAAATATATACGACATTGAATCAGCAGGCGCAAAAGGCGATGGAGGCCGAATTCGCCGACGATGCGAATTTCGAGCAAAGCGTCGACGAGACGCTTGCGCAAGCGGCCATGGTGATTATCGACCACCGTAACGGCGAGATCAAGGCTCTTGCCGGCGGCCGGGGGTACGAAGCCGGCAACTGGAACCGCGCGGTGCAGCCGCGTCAACCGGGGTCCGCGATCAAGCCGATTGTCTCCTACGGTCCGGCGCTTGAATCGGGCAACTATTTCCCGTGGACGACGCTGGCCAACGATAAGAAGTGCTTCGGCGATTATTGTCCGAGAGACCGTTGGGGCGCCACGCCCGTCACGATGACGAAAGCGATGGAAGACTCTCGCAACTTGGCCGCGGTATGGATGCTGAACCAAGTCGGCATACAGAACGGCATCGACTTTGCGACGAAGCTCGGCATCAAGTTCGAGAAGGAAGACCGTAACCTGAGCATTGCGCTCGGCGGCATGACCAAAGGCGCTTCGCCGCTGCAGATGGCGACGGCTTACAGCGTCATGGCGAACGGCGGGATGTCGGTCGACCCGCATACCATCGTGAAGATCGACGGCAAGACGAGGACGGTGTACGAATACAAGGCGCCCGAAGCGAAACGGCTCATGAAGGAAGACACCGCCTGGTATTTGACCGAGATGATGATCAGCGTCGTGCAGAACGGTACGGGCAAAAAAGCGGCCTTCGACCGTCCGGTAGCCGGCAAGACGGGAACGACGCAGCACGGCATTCCGGGCTTGACGAGCGACGGAATTCGCGACGCCTGGTTCGTAGGCTATACGCCGGAGTGGACAGCGGCCGTCTGGATGGGATACGATAAATCCGATGCAAATCACTTGCTGAAGAAAGGCAGCGCCCAATCCGCCGAATTTTTCTCGAAGGTGATGAAGCAGGCGATGAAGGGCGTGCCTCAGTCCAGCTTCAAGCAGCCGCAAATCGAGCAGCAAGAAACGCCGCCGCCGCCGATGCAGGTGACGAATTTGAACGCCTCCTTCGATCCTGAGCAAGTGCTTGTCACGCTCACTTGGGACCCGATTCCGGGCGAAGGCATTACGTACGAAGTGTTCCGGCGCGAGTCCGGCTCGGACCGGTTCGAGCATTTCGTGGACAGCTTGACGACGACAAGCGTGAACGACATGGCCGTATTTCCGGGCATGACGTACGAATATTACGTCGTTGCATACGACCCGGAAACGAATGCGCAGAGCGAACCCTCCAACAGGGTGAAGGTGAACATTCCGGATGTCGAAATCGATATCCCGGGACTTCCGATGGAACCGACGCCGACGGCTCCCGTCGTTCCCGACCCCGGCGGCGAAGACGGCGGAACGGGAGACGGCGGCGGAAGCATAGAAGAGCCCGGAGACGGATCGTCCACGCCTTGGATTCCGGAAATTCCCGAATTGCCGGGAACCGACCCGGGACAAGGCGGCCAGCCGACAAATCCGGGCGAGTCCGAGGCGGGAGGCGGAGAAGCGCTGCCTGGCGGCGCCGACGTAATGGATCCGGGAGCGTCCAACGATTCCGCGATAAGATAGGTGGTTAATTCATGTCTATGAGAAAACGGATATATTTGCTGCTTGCCGTCGTGGCTCTGGCCATGACGGCGGCAGGGTGCGGATCCGGAGGCGGCGCGGCTCCTTCCGACGAAGGCGGCAAGCCGGACCGCGGCGTCAAGGCGTTAAGCTGGGCTAAGATGCCGGAAATGTCCATCGATCTGAACCATGAATATAAAGCCGTGTTCGAAACGACGAAAGGAACGTTTACCGTTGCTTTATTTGCGGACGAGGCGCCGGTAACCGTCAACAACTTTGTGTTTTTGGCCCGCGAAGGATTTTACGAAGGTCTGACGTTCCACACCGTCATTGAATCGTTTATGATTCAATCCGGCGATCCGCTCGGCAACGGTACGGGCAGCCCCGGCTACCGGATTCCGGACGAGCTGGATACGAGCCTGACGTTCGAGGAAGGCGTCGTCGCCATGTTCAATACGGGCGCGCCGAACACGGGCGGAAGCCAGTTTTTCATTTGCACCGGTCCGGACGCGGCCAATTTGAACCGTGAGCCGAACTATGCGATCTTCGGCAAGGTGGAGCGGGGAATGGACGTCGTCAAAGCGATCGCGTCGGTCCCGGTCAAAAACAACAAGCCGATTGAAGACGTCGTGATCGAATCCGTCGTCATTCAGGAAACGTAAGACGGAAGATAAGCGTAAACGACCGAACCTGTCCTTTTTGGAGGCGCAGTTTACGTTTCGCATTATAGGCTCGGTATAGGGTGAGCTTATATTTTCTTTTATGCAGAGAAACCCCCGGGCGAACCCGTTCAAGCGCCCGGGGGTTTTTCGGCTTGGTTTATTTTGCCCGCTTGCTGGAGATGGACGTTAAGATATGGTAATCTTTTTTTATAGGATGATCTCCTAAATGAACGGAAAGGTACGTTCCGTATGAAAAGAAAATTTTCCGACCGCGCGAATTGGCGCCGCATCCTGCGCAGAAGCTACTCTTGCCTGGCGCTCGACGGTGATGAGTTCAGGGGACTTGTTACCTTTTACCGGATTCATGAACTAAGGGAGCCATTGTGGAAGGAATATAACGGCAGGAGACTTTGCCTGGCGGACCGCGGTTATTTGTGGATGCAGCACTATCCCAAGGGAGAGCATTTTGTCGTGACGACGATGTTCGATAACAAGGACCGCGTCGTTCAATGGTATATCGACGTATGCAAGACGCAAGGGCTGACCGACCAGCAGGTGCCGTGGTTTGACGACTTGTACCTGGATGTGGTGGTGCTGCCTTCCGGAGAAGTGTTTCTGATGGATGAAGACGAGCTGGAGGAAGCGTTAAGGCAAGGAGAGGTCAGCAGCAAGGACGTGGCGCTCGCCAAAAAAACGGCCGGCCGTTTGCTGTCCAGCATCCGCAACGGCAAATTCCGGTACTTTACGCTCAGCTTGAAGCACCGCAAGGCGCTGCTGGGCCGGACGGGGGAGCTGAGCGAGTCATGAAACGGACCGGATCGAAGGCCGGCGGCGCCGGGGGCAGACGGAAACGCCCGCCCCGCTTCCGCCGGCTCCTTTTTCGTTCCGCAATCGGCGTGCTGTGCGGGGCAATCCTATGGTGCGGATACGTCCTGTGGCATATATACGGTTATTCGTTAAAGGAGCCGCTTCCGCGTTCGGACGCCGCGATCGTGCTCGGCGCCGCCTTGTGGAGGAACGAACCAAGCCCCGCGCTGAAGGAAAGGCTGGATTATGCGCTCAAGCTGTACGAAGACGGTACGGTGGACAAGCTGATCCTATCCGGCGGATTGGGCGGCTTGGCTTCGGACATTACGGAAGCCGAAGGCATGAAGCGCTATCTGGTTGAACGGGGAGTACCCGAGGATCAATTGCTGCTTGAAACCGAAGCGGCCAGCACGTTTCAAAACGTCTATTTCAGCAAAGAAATTGCCGAGCTTCACGGACTTTCTTCCTTTATTCTCGTTACTCATGATTATCATGCGGCAAGATCGCTGGAAATTGCGCAATTTATGGAGCTGGGGCACGTGAAGGCGGCCGGGGTCGACTCTCGGGTGTTGAACGCTTTTTACAACGAGTCCAGGGAATTTTTGGCCTATTCGAAATGGAAGCTCGACGAGCTGCTGCTGCGGTTGAAGCTGAGGCCCGTATCTTCGATGCTGTGAATCTGCTAATATGACGGCGCAAGCTAGAATACAATGGGAATGAATCACAGCTTCGGGATAAAGGATGGGGATGCGTCAGATGAGCGGACATGTCGTATCGGGACCCGGCGGCGGCTACACGAGGCCGTCCAGGCAAATCAACGTCGTGCTTAGAAGCCAAGAACTTGCTCATGCAAGCTCGTCGTCTTCGGCTCCCGCGCTGGAGCCTGCGTCTATGCCGTCCGCTGCTCCGCTGCCGGCGGCTGACCATTATGCGGACATACAGAAGGATTTGGAGCCGATGATCGGCATGGACAACGTCAAGGCGCTCGTCTACGAAGTATACGCGCTCCTGTACGTGAGCAGAATGCGCACGGAGGCCGGCTTGTCCGGCGGCTCTCAAGTCTATCATATGATTTTTAAAGGCAATCCGGGCACCGGCAAAACGACGATCGCCAGAATCGTGGCCAAGTTGTTTCAAAAAATGGGCGTTCTGTCGAAGGGCCATCTGATCGAAGTGGAGCGCGCGGATCTTGTCGGCGAATATATCGGCCATACGGCTCAAAAAACGAGAGATCTCGTTCGCAAGGCGATGGGCGGCGTGCTGTTCGTCGACGAAGCGTACAGCCTGGCGCGCGGCGGCGAAAAAGATTTCGGCAAGGAAGCGATCGATACGCTGGTCAAGGCGATGGAGGATCACCGCAACCAGTTCGTGCTTATTTTGGCCGGATACCCGCTCGAAATCGAGCAGTTTTTAATGACCAATCCGGGTCTCCCGTCGCGGTTCCCGATTCAGGTGGAGTTTCCCGACTATTCCGTCGAGCAGCTGCTCCAAATCGGCGAAAGCATGGCGAAGGAACGGGATTACGTTATGCTGCCGCAGACGGTGTTCAAGCTGCGACAGCTGCTGATGCAGGAAAAGCAGAACGAAATGTTTTCGTTCAGCAACGCGCGGTTCGTGCGCAATACGATAGAGAAGGCGATTCGTCATCAGGCGGTGCGGCTGATCGGGCAATACACCAATGCGGTTCCCGGGAGGCAGGAGCTGATGACGATCAGGCCGGAGGACATCAAGGGCTAGGATCAGACAGAGGAGAAGATACAATCATGACAATCGGCAAGCAGGAGCGCGGAGCTCGCTGGGAAAGGCTCGCAGCTATGGCGCAGAAGGCGGAAGACAAGGCGTCGTCTTCCTTTCGCCGCGCCCAGCGCATCGCGGAACATAATCAATGGAAGGTGATCGAGGCGTTCAGACGCCATCAGGTAAGCGATTTTCATTTTTCCGGCTCGACGGGCTACGGATACAACGACCGCGGCCGTGAGGTGCTCGAGCGGGTTTATGCGGATGTGTTCGGCGCGGAGGCGGCGCTGGTGAGACCCCATTTCGCCTCCGGCACGCATACGATCGCCTGCGCGCTGTTCGGATTGCTGCGGCCGGGCGACGAGCTGCTGTATATAACGGGCAAGCCGTATGACACGCTGCATAAGGTGATCGGCAGCCCCGGCGACGGAACGGGTTCGCTCCGCGACTGGGGCGTATCTTACCGGGAAGTCGCCCTGCTGCCGGACGGAAACGTGGATTGGGAAGGCGTGAGGAACGCGGTGACGGACCGGACGAAGGTGATCGGCATCCAGCGGTCCCGAGGCTACGATTGGCGGGCTTCCTTCACCGTGGCCGAAATCGGCGAAATGACCCGTTATGTCAAAGAAATTCGCGGCGACCTGTCCGTGTTCGTAGACAATTGCTACGGCGAATTTACGGAATTGACGGAGCCGACGGAAGTCGGGGCCGATCTGATCGCGGGCTCGCTGATCAAAAATCCGGGTGGCGGCCTGGCGGATACAGGCGGTTATTTGGCCGGCACTCAAAGGGCGGTCGAAGCGGCCTCCTACCGTCTGACGGCTCCCGGCATCGGCGGGGAGGTCGGCGCGACGCTGGGATCGCTGAGAGCGATGTACCAAGGATTGTTTATGGCCCCGCATATCGTCGGACAGGCCGTTCAAGGGAGCATTTTGGCCGCCGCCTTGTTCGAGGAGCTTGGCTTCGAGTCGAAGCCGGGATGGTCGGAGCCGCGTACCGACTTGATCCAAGCCGTCCGGTTCGGAAGCGAGAAGCATCTGATTGCGTTTGTGCAGGGGATCCAGGCGGCGGCCGCGGTCGACGCCCATGTGGTGCCCGAGCCGTGGGATATGCCCGGATACGACAATCCCGTCATTATGGCGGCGGGCACCTTCATTCAGGGGGGCAGCCTGGAGCTGTCGGCGGACGCGCCGATCCGCGAGCCGTACATCGCGTACATGCAGGGCGGACTGACTTATGCGCACGCCAAATACGGCGTGCTGCACGCGTTGGACAAGCTGGCGGAGGCGGGATTAATTGTGATTAAACCTAACATAACTTGACACATTTCCAGCTCATGGATACAATAGTGCTATAAAAGAGCGACTGGAAGGTTGATGCGATATGGCTGATGAAATTCGCAGAAATATGGCGTTGTTTCCGATTGGCATTGTCATGAAGCTGACGGATTTAACGGCCAGGCAAATCCGTTATTACGAACAGCATGAGCTGATTGTACCCGCCAGAACCGCTGGCAACCAGAGGTTGTTCTCGTTCAACGACGTGGAACGTCTGCTGGAAATCAAGTCCCTGATCGAGAAAGGCGTCAACATCGCCGGCATCAAGCAAGTTATGAATCCGGTTTCTAAAGAATCGGAGGAAGCGACGACGGTCAGCGAACAGTCCGAGGTTACGCGGCGGGAGCTGTCCGACCAGCAGCTTCACCGGCTGCTGAAGCAGCAGCTGCTGGAGAAGAGACCGGGCAAGGCGTCCTTGATTCAAGGGCAATTGTCCCGTTTTTTGCACAAACGTTGATCCATTCGATTCCGAACCTAAGGAGATGATACTGTGGGCTACACGAAAGAGGATATCAAGCGCATTGCGAAAGAGGAAAACGTCCGTTTCATCCGTTTGCAATTTACCGACTTGCTTGGCTCCATCAAAAACGTTGAAATACCGGTAAGCCAGCTGGACAAAGCTTTGGACAACAAAATGATGTTCGACGGTTCTTCGATCGAAGGCTACGTGCGGATTGAGGAATCCGATATGTACTTGTACCCGGATCTGGACACTTGGGTCGTCTTCCCGTGGGTGACGGAGGACCGCGTCGCCCGGCTCATTTGCGACATCTACATGCCGGACGGCACGCCGTTTGCCGGAGATCCGCGCGGCATTCTGAAGCGCGCGCTGAAGGAAGCGGAGGAGATGGGCTTCACGGCGATGAACGTCGGTCCCGAGCCGGAGTTTTTCCTGTTCAAGACCGACGATCGGGGCGAGCCGACGACCGAGCTGAACGACCAGGGCGGCTACTTCGACCTGGCGCCGATGGACATGGGCGAGAACTGCCGGCGCGACATCGTGCTGACGCTGGAGGAAATGGGCTTCGAAATCGAGGCGTCCCATCACGAAGTGGCGCCGGGGCAGCACGAAATCGACTTTAAATATGCCGACGCCATCAAGGCGGCGGACCAGATTCAGACGTTCAAGCTCGTCGTCAAGACGATCGCGCGCGTGCACGGACTGCACGCCACGTTTATGCCGAAGCCGCTGTTCGGCGTTAACGGCTCCGGCATGCATTGCCACGTCTCCTTGTTCCAAGGCAATGAGAATACGTTCTACGACGAGAAGGACAAGCTGGGCTTAAGCGATACGGCCCGTTACTTTATGGCCGGCATTCTGAAGCACGCGCGCGCCATGGCCGCCATTACGAATCCGACGGTCAACTCCTACAAGCGGCTCGTACCGGGATACGAAGCGCCTTGTTATGTGGCCTGGTCCGCGAGCAACCGCTCGCCGATGATTCGCATACCGGCATCGCGGGGCTTGTCTACGCGCGTTGAGATTAGGAATCCCGATCCGGCCGCGAATCCGTACCTGGCGCTCGCCGTTATGCTGAAGGCCGGCCTGGACGGCATCAAGCAGAAATCGGCGCTGCCGGCGCCGACGGACCGCAACATCTACATTATGTCGGAAGAAGAGCGCCTCGACGTTGGCATTCCGAGCTTGCCTGTCGACCTGAAGGAAGCGCTGAACGAAATGATCCGCAGCGACGTCGTCTGCGAAGCTCTCGGCGATCACGCTTTGGCTCACTTCTATGAGCTGAAGGAAATCGAATGGGATATGTATTTGACGCAAGTCCATCAGTGGGAGAGAGACCAGTATTTGACGCATTATTGATGCGAGTACCGTCCGGCCGAGGCGCCGGATGAGGAAGGCTGTCCGGCCGCCTGCGTTCATCGGGCAACTCCGATGCGCGCACGGCTGCGGACAGCCTTCTTTTTTTGTCTGCTTTGTTCCTATGCGAAAGCTCTATTGGTCATTTCGAGATGCTTGCAGGATATAGATCGATGGAACACAACTGTCGCTCAAAATGATGGATCTATTCGAGGTAACATGGCTGAACGATAATTCGCCCAAAACGGTGGATTTGGCCTTGTTGCTGTGTTGAGATGGAACATTAATCGTACCTTTCTCCGGAAATGACGATGCTGCCGGGCTGTGCCTGCAATCGCTCGTCCGGTCCGCTCTTCATCGACAACCTCGCCGCTGTCCGTCAGCATCCTCCTTCATCCAACCCGCTACATTCGCTCCTTCATCCAACCCGCTACATTCGCTCCTTCATCCATACCGATGCACTTGCTCCTTTATCCATACCGACGCACTCGCTCCTTCACCCGCACCGGAAAACTTGCGCTGTTACTACAATCGCTCTGCTCAACAGGCTGGGGCGAGGAAGACTCGACCTCATAATATTAACAGCGGCAACCAAAAAAAAGATCGGCCTGTGCAAGGCCGATCTTTCAATTTTCGGGTTATGTACCCGTCAGCGATCCAAACTTCCGGATGATGGACAGGCTGGCGCCAACCGTCTTTCGATAACGGGTCAACCGGTCAGTGCATGTCGCGGAACAGGCCGATCACCTTGCCGAGGATGCTGACGTTGTTCAGCAAGATCGGCTGCATGGTCGGGTTTTCCGGCTGCAGGCGGATATGGTCCTTCTCCTTGTAGAACGTCTTCACCGTCGCTTCGTCGTCTTCCGTCATGGCCACTACGATGTCGCCGTTGTTGGCCGTCTGCTGCTGGCGGACGATGACATAGTCCCCGTTCTGGATGCCGGCCTCGATCATGCTGTCGCCGATGACGTTCAATATAAATACGTTATGATCTCCCACAAGACCTTTCGGAAGCGGGAAGTAGTCTTCAATATTTTCCGTTGCCGTGATCGGCATGCCCGCGGTAACCTTGCCCACGACGGGAACTTGCGCGACCGGCAGGCTGACGACGTTGTCGTCCTCGTCCTGGTTCAAAATCTCGATGGCGCGGGGTTTCGTCGGGTCTCTGCGGATGAATCCCTTCTTCTCCAGGCGGTCCAGATGACCGTGTACCGTCGAGCTGGACTGCAAGCCTACTGCCTCGGCGATTTCGCGTACGGATGGCGGATATCCTTTCTCGCGCACTTCTTTCTTGATGAAGTCCAATATCGTCAGCTGGCGCTTGGAAATCTTCGTCACCTGCATCATCTCCATTTCTTGTATTGTGTCAAATTATAACACAGAACCGGAGTTCGTACAAACATAAGTTCCGGAACGGAGGTTCGTATTTTGGTGTTGACGCAAACATCCGTTCGTGTTATTCTAATAACAGAACAAATGTTTGGGGTGTTGATCATGATGCTGATGAATCCTAGTTCTTACCGTTCCATACATACACAGAGATCGGAAGCCGGAGTAACCGGGGCGCTGCGCCGTCGGCGATTGGCGTTCATCGGGCGCCATGCGCTTAAGCTGCTTGCGGCGGCAGCCTTGTTCTTGCTAGTCTTTACCGGCCTGTCGTTGGCAGGCACTTCCGCATCCGGCGATATTACCCGCCCAGCGGAAGGAGAGACGGTCTTTACGGTAGGGAGCGGCGACACGCTCTGGTCCATCGCCAATCATCATTTCGACAATCAAGACACCGGATTTGTCGTATTTGCCATTAAGGAACGAAATAGGCTGTCCAATTCGACCATTTTCCCTGGACAAGTGCTGATCATACCCAAGTTAAATTGAAGCGACGTCTGTCCTTCAGTTCCTGGACGGACTTATCCTATAAGTTATTAAACTGTTCTATCCATCATCAAGGACTTTGCTGCAGGCAGCAGCGCCAATCAAATTCCGGCGCTGCTGTTTTTTGTTGATCGCTGCCCCTCTTCGATGACCTTGACAATGGGACCGTCGAAATGTCAAAGTAGGGAATAGAATGTTGCCAGCAAGAGAGGAGTGGAGCTCAGATGAATATGGACAAGCTGATTGCCCGGATTAACGAGTTGTCCCGGAAAAACAAGTCGGAAGGCTTGACGGACGCGGAAACGAAGGAACGCGACGAATTGCGCCAGCAATATTTGAACAATTTTAAACGCAATTTCCGGCAGCAATTGGATTCTATCAAATATGTAGAAGATGAAGAAAGCAACGTGAAGCATTAAGTCGGGAGGAGAATGAAGCTTGTCCAGATCCTGGGAGCGCAAAGTGCGCAAAAATATGAGCCAGTTGAACAAGAAGCAGAAGAAGCAAGGCGGGGGGCCCGTAATTGTTCAGGGGGACCGTGCCGTGCGTCATACCGGACGCAACTATTTCGCGCCGATATTGCTGCTTTTGTTCGTGGCGCTTTATAATGTGCTGATGTTTACTAATCCCGCTTTTGAGCCGGATGCGATGCATTGGATAATCGTGGCGTGTTACATCGGCTTATCGGCGCTGTTTTTTTTCAGAAGACCGTATTTGGCCATTGGCAAGGACTATGTGCAGTCCCGCCGTTTTACGGGCGACAAACGGCTGACGGCTTCCGATATTAAAGAGATCAAGACGCAGTCCGGCTATGTCTTTATCGTGCCGAACAAAGGAGCCAGCTGGGGTTTTTCCCGCTTCTTGAACCGCTACGATACCGACGAAATGGCTGCGCAGCTGAAATCGTTCGCGGAAAAGAACCGCATTTCGATCGATCAGCAGTAGCGGAACGGCAGCTAATGCAAGGTGAACTCGAGAATCACACGAAACAAGCGGAAGCGATCGGAAATCGATTCCTCATGCGGCTTGGCCCTAAGTTGTGATATTCATTCGTTCAACTTATATAGATCGGCGGTTCAACAATTATAGACAGTATGGGAGAGTAAAGAAAAATGGCAAAACAAGCGGTATTATTTGATCTTGACGATACGCTGCTGTGGGACGAGCGCAGCGTCAAGGAGGCGTTTGAAGCGACGTGCAGAGCGGGTTCGGAGGCTGCCGGCGTCGATCCGGAACGGCTGGAGCAAGCGGTTCGCGCAGCAGCGAGGACGCTTTACGAATCGTACGAAACGTTTCCGTTTACGAAGATGATCGGCATTAACCCGTTTGAAGGACTGTGGGCCAACTTTGCCGCGGGCGAGCAGGAAGAGTTTCGCAAGCTGCAGAAGCTGGCGCCGGGCTACCGCAAAGCGGCATGGACGCAAGGCCTGAAGTCGCTGGGCGTGGACAACGAGGCGCTGGGCGCGGAGCTGGCGGAGCGGTTTCCCGCGGAACGGCGTTCAAGACCGATCGTTTATGACGAAACGTTTCGCGTGCTGGATGCGCTCAAGGGCAAATACAAGCTGCTGCTGCTGACGAACGGCTCTCCGGATTTGCAGCAGGAGAAGCTGGACGGCGTCCCCGAACTGATTCCTTATTTCGATCATATCGTCATATCTGGAAACTTCGGTCAAGGGAAGCCCGCCGCCGCCATTTTCCGTCATGCGCTGGAGAAGCTGGGCATCGAGCCCGAACACGGCATTATGGTCGGCGACAAGCTGACAACCGACATTTTGGGCGCGAATACGATCGGTATGACGTCCGTATGGATCAATCGGCACGGCATGGAACGCAGCGACGAAATTGTGCCGACCTACGAGATTGCCAGCTTGGACGAGCTGCTGCAAATTCTGGAGAAATAACGGGTTGAGATACGAAACAAGCCCCTCTGCCGACGTTCCGTCGGAGAGGGGCTTGCAAGTTGTTCGGCTTGCCTTATTTCGATTGGAATGCCGCGTCGGCATACGGGTGGGCAATCCAGCCTTCCGTTTCGATGAAGAGGCGCACCGCCACGATTTGGCGGTTTTCCATCAGCGTAAAGAAATGCGGTTTGTTTTCCGGAACGGAAATGACGTCGCCGGCTTCGAGCTCAACGTCGAAGTAGCCTACGTCGTCCGTGCCTTTAATAATGAAGATGCCTTTACCGGCTGTAATGGCGCGTACTTCGTCTTCGGTGTGCGTATGCACGTTCTCGAATTTTTTCAGCAGCTCGTCGAGATTGGGCGTCGCGTCGGAAAGGGCGACGATATCCCATGTTCTGTAGCCGCGGCGGTTGGCCAAATCGCGAATTTCTTCATCGTAAGTAGCCAGAATTTGATTTTTTTCCTCGTCGGACAAAACGAATTTATTTTGCAGCTCTTGAGGCAGCTTGGCCGGGTTCCAATGCTCGTACAATACCTCTTGGCTCTCCAGAAACGCGCGTACGTTTTCCTCGCCCTTAATACGCTCTTCCGTATTGCGGATTCGAATTTCAGCCATGTCCATTCCCTCTTTTCCAATAGAAATTAAATGATATAATGCTTATTATAAAACAAACGAAACGTTATGTCGATGGATGGTCCTTTTCAGTATGTGACGATTCTGCTAAACTATTGGTTAACGATTTCGGGAAGGGTGTAGCAAATTGTCAAGACCGACACTGCAACAGCTGCTTCAAGAGCGCATATTGATTTTGGACGGCGCGATGGGCACGATGATACAACAAGCCGATTTAACTGAGGACGATTTTGGCGGGCCGGAGCTGGACGGATGCAACGAGATGCTTGTGCTGACTCGCCCTGACGTGATCCGGACGATTCATGAGCAATATTTGGAAGCCGGCGCGGACATACTGGAAACGAATACGTTTGGCGCCACAAGCGTCGTACTGGCCGAATACGATATCCCGGAGAAGGCGCGGGAAATAAACCTGGCCGCCGCCAAGCTTGCCCGGGAAGCGGCAGACAAGTACAGCACGCCGGACAAACCTCGTTTTGTCGCGGGCGCGCTTGGACCGACGACGAAGACGTTGTCCGTGACGGGAGGGGTCACGTTCGACGAGCTGGTCGACAGCTATTACGAGCAGGCCGTCGCGCTCATCGAAGGAAAGGTCGACGCGCTGCTGCTGGAAACGTCGCAGGATACGCTGAACGTCAAGGCGGGCAGCATCGGCATCCGCAAAGCGTTCGAAACGACCGGCACGGAGCTGCCGATCATGATCTCCGGCACGATCGAGCCGATGGGGACGACGCTCGCCGGCCAAACGATCGAATCGTTTTATATTTCGCTGGAGCATTTGAAGCCGATTTCGATCGGATTGAACTGTGCGACCGGACCGGAATTTATGCGCGATCATATTCGGACGTTAAGCGAAATCGCAAAGTCGGCCGTCAGCTGTTATCCGAATGCCGGGCTGCCGGACGAGAACGGCAACTACCACGAATCGCCCGAATCGCTGGCGAGGAAGATGGAAGATTTTGCGCAGAAGGGCTGGCTTAACATTGCGGGCGGCTGCTGCGGCACGACGCCGGAGCATATACGCGCCATGGCGCAAACGATGTCCCGCTACGCGCCGCGGACGAAGCTGGGCGAGCACCCCGATGCCGTCTCCGGTATCGACACCGTGTTTATCGAAGCGGACAACCGTCCAATTATGATCGGCGAACGAACGAATATTTCCGGGTCGCGCAAATTCAAGCGGCTGATCAAGGAAGGAAAATTCGACGAAGCTTCCGAAATCGCCAGATCCCAGGTGAAGGGCGGAGCCCATGTCATCGACATCAACCTGCAGGACACCGATATCGACGAAGAATATGCGGTTCATCAATTTTTGCCGCAAGTCGTCAAGAAGATCAAAGCGCCGCTCATGCTGGACTCCACGTACGACCATATTATCGAGCTGGGCTTGAAATATTCGCAAGGCAAAGCGATCATCAACTCCATCAACCTGGAGGACGGCGAATCGAAATTTGAAAAGATCGTTCCGCTTATCCATCGCTACGGCGCCGCGGTCGTCATGATTCTGATCGACGAGCGCGGACAAGCGGTTTCACGGCAGGCGAAGATGGAAGTGGCCGACCGCGCTTACGATTTGCTGGTGAACAAGTACGGGGTGAATCCGGAAGACATTATATTCGATCCGAACATGTTTCCGATCGGTTCCGGCGACCCGCAATATATCGGTTCGGCCGTCGAGACGCTCGAAGGCATTCGGATGATCAAGGAAAAATATCCGCGCACGAAGACGATTTTGGGCCTCAGCAACATTTCGTTCGGCTTGCCCGAAGCGGGACGCGAGGTGCTCAATTCTGTCTACCTGTACCATGCGACGAAGGCGGGTCTCGATTACGCGATCGTCAATACGGAGAAGCTGGAGCGGTACGCTTCCATACCGGAAGAGGAGCGCAAGCTCGCCGAGGCGTTGATCTACGATACGAACGACGAAACGCTGGCCGCGTTTGTCGCCGCTTTCCGGGACAAGAAGGTCGAGAAAAAGGAAAAAATATCGAACCTGACGCTGGAAGAAAGACTTGGCTCCTATATTATCGAGGGCACCAAGGAAGGCCTGATTCCGGATCTGGACGAGGCGTTAAAAAAATATTCGCCGCTCGAAATCATTAACGGTCCTCTGATGAAGGGGATGGAAGAGGTCGGACGTTTGTTCAACAACAACGAGCTGATCGTGGCCGAGGTGCTTCAAAGCGCCGAGGTGATGAAAGCTTCCGTCAATTATTTGGAGCCGTTTATGGAAAAGACGGAAACGTCCGTCAAGGGCAAAATCATTTTGGCGACGGTAAAAGGCGACGTGCATGACATCGGCAAAAATCTTGTCGAGATCATCTTGTCCAACAACGGCTACAAAATTATTAATCTCGGCATTAAAGTGCCGCCGGAGCAGCTGATCGAAGCCTACCGTAACGAAAAGGCGGACGCGATCGGACTGTCCGGCCTGCTCGTCAAGTCGGCCCAGCAAATGGTCGTGACGGCTCAGGATTTGCGTACGGCCGGCATCGACGCGCCGATTCTGGTCGGCGGCGCGGCCTTGACGAGAAAGTTTACAAAGACGAGAATCAGCCCGGAATACGACGGACTCGTTCTGTACGCCAAGGACGCGATGGACGGATTGGATATCGCGAACAAGCTGATGGATCCCGAGCATCGCAAACGGCTGGAGGAAGAGCTTGCCGCCTTCAAGGCGGCCGGCGCCGCCGAAGAAGATCAAGGGAAGCAGCTGCCGAAGCTGACGCGCGCCGTCCGGTCCAACATTTCGAAGGACGCTCCGGTATTTGCGCCGCCGGATTTGGAGCGCCACATTATTCGCGACGTGCCGCTGCCCCACATTATTCCGTACGTTAATATGCAAATGCTGCTGGGCCACCATCTCGGCTTGAAAGGCTCGGTCGAGAAGCTGCTGGCCGAAGGGAACGATAAGGCCGTTCAGCTGAAGGAGACGGTGGACCGCATTTTGCAGCAGGGCAGCGCGGAAGGGTTCATCAAGGCGCATGCGATGTACCGTTTCTTCCCGGCGCAATCGTCGGGAGACGACGTCATCATTTACGATCCGCAGGATCATTCCAAGGAAATCAAACGATTTACGTTCCCTCGCCAGCAGGTGGAGCCGTATCTGTGCTTGTCGGATTACTTGAAATCGGCGGACAGCGGCGTTATGGATTACGTCGGATTTCTTGTCGTGACCGCCGGCCAAGGCATTCGGGAGCTGTCCAACGAATGGAAGGATAACGGGGACTATCTTCGCTCCCATGCGCTGCAATCGGTCGCTTTGGAAGTGGCGGAAGGGCTTGCCGAGCGCGTGCACCATATGATGCGGGACGTCTGCGGATATCCCGATCCGCCCGAAATGACGATGAAGCAGCGGCTGGGCGCCCGATACCAAGGCATTCGCGTGTCGTTCGGCTATCCGGCTTGTCCGAACCTGGAAGACCAGGAACCGCTGTTCGATTTGATGAAGCCGGAGGATATCGGCGTGCAATTAACGGAAGGCTATATGATGGAGCCGGAAGCTTCGGTATCCGCCATGGTATTTGCCCATCCGGAAGCGCAATATTTCAACGTGGACAAAGCATAATCGATTCGGGAACTGCGATGCGGACGGCGTAGATGAGCCTGCCGGCGTTCATGCTTGCGAGCAGACGCGCCGGCGGGCTTTTTCCGTGTATGCCTTTATAAGTTATGCTTTGTACTTGGCTTATATCTCACCGTGAAAATGCGAGGTGAATAAGATGAACCTATGGTTTCTGGGAACGGGGGCCGGCAGGCCCAACAAGCACCGCAACGTTACCTCGGTCGCTCTGCAGCTGCCTTCGGACGCGGGCTGGTGGCTGTTCGACGCCGGAGAAGCGACACAGCACCAATTGATGAAAATTCCGCAATTGAAGCTGAACCGGTTGTCGGCCGTATTTATTACCCATTTGCACGGCGATCATTTGTACGGCTTGCCCGGCTTGCTGAGCAGCCGCTCCTTCGACGGCGGCATTACGCCATTGAAGCTGATCGGCCCGGCCGGCATTCGGACCTATATCGAAACCGTCTTCGGCTTGACGGGAACGTCGCTCGATTACGAGCTTGCGATCGAGGAATTGAGCGGCCTTCCGGCCGAGGTGCATGTCGACGGGCCGCTGTCCGTCGAAGCGGGCATGCTGGAGCACCGGATTCCGTGTTACGGATACCGCGTGTCGGAGCGCGACGCTCCGGGACCGTTGCTGGCGGACAAGCTGCCGGCGCTGGGCTTGAAGGCCGGCCCCTCCTACGGCTTGTTAAAGCAAGGGTGCCCGGTCGAAACGGAGGACGGGACCGTTATTCGGCCTGAAGACGTGACTGACGGCGTGTACAAGGGAAGAATCGTGACGATTCTTGGAGATACGAGCCCTTGCCGCGAAGCGGTGCGGCTGGCCAAGGACGCCGATGTGCTCGTTCACGAGGCGACATTCGCCGCAGGCCTGGAAGATAAGGCGCACGAGTTCGGGCACAGCACGACCGTCGAAGCGGCCCGGGCCGCGGCGGACGCCGGAGCGCGCCGGCTCGTCATGACGCATTTCAGCGGGCGGTACGATAACGAGGCGCTGCTTCGGCTCGAAGCAGAGGCCCGTACGGTCTTCGCCGCTGCGACGGCCGCGGCGGACTTGCTCCGGATCGATATCGAACGCAAGCATATCCCCGCCGCAGCCGGGACGATCGGCGAGGATCGCTGATCCGGGCATTGCGGGGCGAACGTATATTCTGTACAATAATAACCGACATCAATAACGATAGAAGTGAAGCGGTGCGCATACATACGCGCCGCATGGGCACGGAGGAGAGCGGCATGAACCGATGGACCGGGAGAGCGGAAAATTTGCAGGAGTGGCTGGAGGAATTGAAGGCCAACGACGAAATCATGAGCAACGTCACGCATTGGCGGACGATTCCTCCGCGCGGGGCGAGAACCGCCCCGCTGCCGGACGGGCTGCATCCCGGCTTGCGCGAGGCGCTTCGCGCAAGAGGGATCGGGGAGTTGTACGTCCACCAGGCGGAAGCTTTCGAGGCGGTCCGCCGGGGCGAGCATGTCGTTGCCGTTACGCCGACGGCGTCCGGCAAGACGTTATGCTACAATTTGCCCGTCGTGCAGAGCCTGCTGGAAAACGGAGAGGGCCGGGCGCTTTACATGTTTCCGACCAAGGCGCTCGCGCAGGATCAAGTGGCGGAGCTGCAAGCGTTGGCCGACGCCATGGGGGCTGATCTCAAGACGCATACGTACGACGGCGATACGCCTCCGGCGGTCCGAACGGCCATCCGCAATGCGGGACATATCGTGGTGACGAATCCGGACATGCTGCATTCCGCCATCCTTCCTCATCATACGAAGTGGGTCAAGCTGTTTGAGAACATCAAATATATCGTCATCGACGAAGTGCACGCATACCGGGGGGTCTTCGGCAGCCACGTGGCCAACGTCATCCGCCGGCTGAAGCGGATTTGCCGGTTTTACGGCTCCGATCCCCGGTTTATTTGCGCTTCCGCCACGATCGACAATCCGCGCGAGCATGCCGAACGTCTGATCGGGGAGCGGGCGACGCTGATCGACAACAACGGCGCGCCGATGGGCGAGAAGCATTTTATCTTTTATAATCCGCCCGTCGTCAACCGTCAGCTCGGCATACGGAGGAGCAGCGTTCTGGAGACGCGCAAGCTGGCGGGGATGCTGCTGAAGCAAGGGGTGCAGACGATCGTCTTCGCCAGAAGCCGCGTTCGGGTGGAGCTGCTGCTCACTTATTTGCAGGAACTGGTCCGGGACAAAGTAGGCGACAAGTCCATCCGGGGATATCGCGGCGGTTATTTGCCCAAGCTGAGGCGCGAAATCGAGAAAGGGCTGCGCACCGGTGAAATTCGCGGCGTCGTCAGCACGAACGCTTTGGAGCTCGGGATCGATATCGGCCAGCTGCAGGCATGCGTGCTGAACGGCTATCCCGGCACGATCGCCAGCACCTGGCAGCAGTCCGGCCGCGCGGGCCGGAGACAGGAAAGCTCCGTCACGTTTATGGTGGCCAGCAGCAATCCGCTGGACCAATATATGGTCAACAATCCGGATTTCTTTTTTGACCGTCCGCCGGAAAGGGCTCTTATTCAACCCGACAATTTGCTCATTCTGATCGATCATGTCAAGTGCGCCGCCTATGAGCTGCCGTTCCGGGAAGGCGAAACGTTCGGCTCGGAGCCGCTGGAGGACATGATGGAATTTTTGACGGAGGAGAAAGTGCTGCACAAGGCCGGCGGGCGCTGGTTCTGGATGGAGCAGTCGTTCCCGGCGCACGGCATATCGCTGCGCACGGCCGCTCAGGAGAACTTCATTATAATCGATATGACGAACGGCCACCGAGTGCTTGGCGAGGTCGACCGGTTCAGCGCGCCGACGCTTATTCACGAAGAAGCGATCTATATTCACGAAGGCGTGCAGTATCAGGTGGAAAAGCTGGACTATTCCGAGAAAAAAGCGTATGTGCGGGAGGTCGACGTCGATTATTATACGGACGCCAACATGGCTGTGGAGCTGAAGGTGCTTCATGTGGACAAGGAAATCCAATCGGGCGAGCTGCTCCGTCAATACGGCGAAGTTACCGTCAACGCCAAAGCGACCATTTTCAAAAAAATAAAACTTCGCACTCACGAAAATATCGGCTCGGGGCCGATCCATCTGCCGGAGGAAGAACTCCATACAAGCGCCTATTGGTTTTCGTTCAGCGAGGAAGCGGCCGCCCGCAAAAGCAAAAACGAGATGCAGTTTGCGCTTCTCGGCATTGCGAACGTGCTCGTTCATATCGCCCCCTTGTACCTGATGTGCGACCCGTTCGACATCCGCGTCGTCCCGCAGGTCAAGGCGGTGCATACGATGAGGCCGACCATTTACTTTTACGACCGGTATCCGGGCGGCATCGGCTTGAGCGAAAAACTGTACTACGTGCACGATGAGCTGATGGAAAGGGCCCGGAGCCTGATCCGGTCGTGCACCTGTCTGAGCGGCTGTCCCGCCTGCGTCGGGCCGATCGAAGAGGTCGGATTGCTGGGCAAGGAGATGGCGCTCGAGCTTCTGAAAGACGCGGAGGTTATGCGATGAGCGGACTAAGGGAACGGATGAACCGGCTGCGCGGAACGACCTCGGAGGAGGCGGCGGATGCCGGCGCAGGAGCGGCCGGACGTACGCCTAATTCGGGGGAGCGGGAAGAAGCGGAGGAGAGCGGAGAACGGCTTCATCCCGCATGGGCGGCGTTTGGCGTGAAAGCGATGCATACGCCGCACGGCGATTTTTTGCTGCGCAAGGATATTTACCGCATCGATTACCGTCACGGCACTCATGCGCTCGGGGAGCTGCATGCCGCCGCTGCCGGGCTGGGAGGCTTTTATCCGAACCTTCCGCAGCCAAGGGCGGAGGACATCTTGTTTCTCGACCTGGAAACGACCGGACTGGGAGTCGGGGCGGGCAATGTGCCGTTTATGACCGGCATCGCATATTTATCGGAGGACGGCTTCGTCGTGGAGCAGGCGCTGATCCGCCATCCCGGCGAAGAATACGCGATGCTGCGCTATTTGACGGAAAAGGCAAGCCGCTTCGCTTATTTGGCTACGTACAACGGGAAAACGTTCGATTGGCCTTTGATGCAGAACAGAATCATTATGAACGGCATTCAAAGGCAGAGCCTGTCGTTTTTGCATCTGGATTTTTTGCATCCGTCCCGTTCGATCTGGAGGAATACGCTTGCGTCCTGCAAGCTGAGCCATATCGAGGAGGAACGGCTTGGCATCGAGCGCGGCGAAGACGTACCGGGTTCGCTCGCCCCTCAGCTATACTTCCAATATTTGGCGGACGGCGATCCCGCTCCGCTGGAAGGCGTCTTTCGTCATAACGCTTCCGATTTGCTGTCGCTCGCCTGTCTGGCGATACGATTCGGGCGCCTGCTGTCTGGCGATCTGTTCGAAAGGCTGCCTTGGCCGGAGGAGGCGGAAGAACTGATTCGAACCGGCTTGTGGCTGGAGCGGATGGGCAGACATTCGCTTGCCGATGAGCTGCAGCGCAGAGGAGCCGAAGCCCGCAGCCCTGCCTTGTCCGCGCTTCTGCTGCTGGCCGAACGGGATAAGAAGGCTGGAAATTGGGAGCGCGCTGTGTTATTGTGGCAGAAAGCGGCGTTTTCGGCCCATTCGGCTTACGACCGCGCCGTCGTCGAAGCTTGTACGGAGCTTGCGATGTATTACGAGCATAAGAGCAAGCGGTACGGAGAGGCGCTTCGGTATGCGGGGCTAGCCTTGGAAATGGCCGAAGCACGCATGCTGCCGGTGCGCGGCGACGCCAAGCGAAGGGCGGAGCTGGAAGGCATTCGCAAACGGATCGACCGGCTGAAACGTAAGCTGAAGCATGCATAAAACAACGGGAAACCGAGGGAAATCATGAGCATAGACGCCATATCCGCTATGAGCGGTTTTTTGATCGATTTGGACGGCACTTTGTATCACGGGGATCGCCGCATCGAAGGAGCCGATCGGCTGATCCGGTATTTGCAAGCGGAACAAATTCCGTATTTGTTCGTAACCAATAATTCGTCGGCCGCGCCGGAGACGGTCGCCCAAAGGCTGACGGACATGGGCATTCCGGCATCGCCAAGCGACGTCTGCACGTCCGCCCAAGCGGCGGCCCGTTATGTCGCGGAACGGCATCCGCAGGCTTCCGTATATGCGGTAGGAGAAGCGGGGCTTAAGCAGGCGCTGGAGGAGGAAGGACTTGCCTTGACGGATTCGCGGCCCGATTTCGTCGTTCAGGGGATCGACCGGAACGTCCGTTACGACGATTTGGCGAAAGCGGTCCGCTATATCCGGGATGGGGCGGCCTACGTACTGACCAATCCGGATTTGCTTCTGCCTTCCTCGGACGGCCTTATTCCCGGCGCAGGTTCGATCGGCGCGATGATCAAGGCCGCAAGCGGAACGGAACCCGTCTTGATCGGCAAGCCATCCGCCATTCTAATGAACGAGGCGCTGCGCCGGCTCGGCCGGCAGGCGGAGCATACGTGGGTCGTCGGGGACAATATGGCGACGGACATCGCCGCGGGACGCGCGGCCGGCTGCGGCACGCTGCTCGTATTGACCGGGCTGACGACGGCGGACAATCTGGAGCATTACGCGGAGCAGGCCGGCTGCCGTCCGGACTTGATTTGCGGCGATTTGGACGAATTGATCGAAGTCATTGGCAAGCATCGGCAAGCGATCTAAAGCGGCTGGAACGAGAGAATCGTTCGAATCAAGCGTCACGGGGAAATTGAACTGGAATATGAACGAATGAGGTTATAAATTGCAGCAGCGACACAGGGAGGATTCGAACATCGATGCAGGAATTGCCGGAGCTGGAAATCTATCGGGCGTTGCTCGCGGAACGATTTGCGGGAGCCCGGATTACGGCGGTCAGAACCGCCCGCGCCCGCACAACGGAACAAGAGGGGGCCGAGCAGGCGGAAGCGGCTGTCGGCGCATCCGTATGGTACGTCGAGCGCCGCGACGCGTATTTGATATTTCATCTGGACAACGGAAAGCGGCTGATGCTGGAAGTTGCCCCTAAATCCTATCTGTACTGCGGAACGGCGGAAGAGAAGCCGATCGCCCTGGCAACCGCAGCGATCCATTTCGGAGAACGCATGCTGGGACTGCATGGTTTCACCCCGGATCGAATCCGGGTGCGGACGGTTAAGGAAGTGGAAGCGCAGCTGAAGACGAGCGGCATCGATCCGTTGGACAAACGGTTTACGCTAAGCCGGTTCAAGGAGCTGTTCGCCAAGAGAAGAATCGCGCTCAAAACCGCATTAACCGACCGGGCAAGTCTGGCGGGAATCGGCAGCGTCTATTCGGATGAAATCGCCTTTGCCGCCGGACTGCTGCCGGGCGCCAAGATTGCGGGTCTTTCACCGGAGGCTTGGGAGCGGCTCTATCAAGCGATCGGAACCGTATTGAAGGAAGCGATTTCGCATGGAGGCATCGGGGACCGGCCGTTGTTTGCCGGCGATGCTTTGACCGGCGGTTATGCGGACCGGTTGCAGGTGTACGACCGCGAGAACGAACAGTGCGAGCGGTGCGGCGGCATGGTGGAGAAGCTGACCGTGTCGGGCCGCAAAGCTTTCGCATGCCGCGGCTGTCAAAGCGAAGGCTGAACGAAATGACCGGCCCGAATACGAGGAGGGAACGCCGCATGATTCACGTTTATTTGGACGATTACCGGAAGCCGCCCAAAGGCTTCGTCCTGGCCGCCAGCGCCATGGAATGCAAAGCGTTGATCGATGCCGAACCGATCGACATCTTGTCGCTGGATTTCGACCTGGGCTGGGGCCAGCCGACCGGCTACGAAGTGACCCGCCATCTGGTGGAATGCGGCAAATACCCCCGCCAAATTTATTTGCATACGTCCAGTATCTCGGGCCGGAACCAAATGTACCATTTGCTGGCGGCGCACATCCCGGACGGCGTCGGGCTTCACGCCGGTCCGCTTCCCCAGCGGCTGCTCGACGAGATAGCCGCCGCCGAAGCGGACCGGAAATAACGGTAATCCCGAATCAGAAACAGAAAGAGGAGCAGACAATTGAGTTTATGGATCGGTACCGCTAACGCGGGCTTTGCGCCCTATGCAATGGAAGAGCTGCGCAGAACCATTGCGGGAGTCTCCTTTTCCCCGTTGGCTCCGGGCGAAGTGTTTTTGATGGATTGTCCTCTTGGGAAGGAAGAGACGCTTGCGGCCGTCAAGCTTGGCGAGCCCGTTTTTTTGCGGCACATTCAGCCGGCGGACCGAACGATCTCCATTAACGGCAATGCCGACGATTTGGACCAGCTGGCGGAAATGATCCGTCATGCAAGGCTGGCGTTCAAAGGAAATCGGACGGCCGTTCATGTGCGCAGAAGCCCGGGCTCGCCGTTTCATTATTCGGCATCGGATACGAAGGCGCTGCTCGACGCCGTGCTCGAAGAGATCGAAGCGGAGCCGGCCGTGCAGCGCCCGGATCTAATTGTGGCCATTTATGCTGATGCCGCGACGATTTATGCGGGTTTCGGGACGCCGGAAGATATGCTGTCGGATTGGCCCGGCGGAGCGATCCGGTTTCAGCGCGAAGAAGGCCAAATTTCCCGGGCTAAGTTCAAGCTGCTGGAGGCGGAGCAGGCTTTCGGCTTGCAGTATGCCGATTACCGGAAGGCGCTGGACATCGGAGCCGCTCCCGGCGGCTGGAGCTCGCTGCTGCTGGAGAGGGGTCTTCAGGTTACGGCGATCGACCCCGCCGAGATGCACCCGTCTCTGGCCGGTCATCCCCGTTTGACCCACTTGAAGCAAAATGCTTCCGACGTCAAGCTGGAGCGCGGCGCTTACGATCTTCTTGTATGCGATATGAGCTGGAGTCCGATGCTGATGGCGCGGCTCGTGCTCGATGTGCGCCAAGCGCTCGCGCCGCAGGCGACCGCCGTCGTCACCGTCAAACTGATGCATCGCAAGCCTTTGCAAACGATCCGGGAGGTTAAGGAACGGCTGGAAACCGGGTTTGAAGTGATGAAGGCGAAACAGCTGTTCCATAACCGCGAGGAAATTACGTTATGGCTGCAAAATCGGTTGTTTTGACCGCCTCGTCATGAGGTTGTGCGTATCCTTGTCGTGTGGTACGATAAGGTCAAATGAATAACGGCCAAGGGAAAGCATCCCGGCAGATCTTCCGAAGCGGAAGGTTCTGTCGGCATGCTTTTTTGCTTTAGAAAGGAGTGCTCATCATTTACAAAGAGCTGCCGCAATGGGAAAGAGGCACCGTTATTGGCGACCGTTACCGCATTCTGTCCGTCATCGGACAAGGGGGGATGGGCGTGGTGTATGCCGTCGAGGATTTGAGGCTGGCCGGTTTGCTGCGGGCGATGAAGGTCACCTATGGCCGTTACGGAGCGGCGGGCGCCTATTCGGAGGAAGCAAGCGCGCTGATGAAGCTGAACCATCCTTGCCTTCCGCTCATTACCGATTATTTCCCGCCTGACGAAGACGGCAGGGAAGCGCTGGTCATGGACTATATTGAAGGCGAGACGCTGGCCGCGGCCGCTGAGAACGCCTCCGCTCCCGCTTCGTTCGGCGAGCTGCTTCATATCGGGCTGCAATTGAGCTCCGCGCTCCACTATTTGCACAGCTTGCCGTCGCCCCTAATCCATCGGGATTTAAAGCCTTCCAACGTGATGCTGGACCGGGACGGCCATGTGAAGCTGATCGACTTCGGCATATCGAGGCAGTACAAGGAAGGGCAGCGGTTCGATACGGTGCGGCTCGGTACGGAAGGGTTTGCGGCGCCGGAGCAGCAAGAAGGAAGGCAAAGCGATGCGCGCACCGACATATACGGTCTCGGGGCGTTGTTGTACTATTTGGCGACGGGAGGGGAGTTATTCGGAAAGAGCGTCGGCAGCAAAGGAGCGCATGTGCGCAGCCGGCTTCCAAAACGGCTTCCCGCTCCGTTTGCCGATGTGCTGGAGCGGATGCTGCAGCCCGACCCCGAGCGGCGGTACGCCTCCATGAAAGAGGTAGAGGAGGCGCTGCTGGCTTTGCGCGGGACCGGCGGCAACGGACGGGGGACGTCGGAAGGGGAAGACCGCCGATTGCGCCGAAGCCCGCAGCTCATCGGCGTCTTGTCGATTTCTCCGGGCTCGGGCGCGACCTTCCTGGCCGTTACGCTTGCGTTGCTCTTAAGCAAACGGGGCAAGACGGTGACGGCGGCGGAATATTACGGGCTGGAGCCCGAATGGATGGAGCTGCTGCCGTCCCGGTCGTTTATGCCCGAGAGCCGCCGCGACGATATCGTGAGCTTCTCGGACCGGTATGTCCGCCGCATCAGCGGCGACCGCCACATTCATTGGCTGTCGGTCAACAGTCACAGCCTGTATGGCCGGGAACAGGACGACAGGAGGCTGGAGCACGAGCTGAATCAATTTGGATGCGATATTCAATTGATCGATTATTCCAGCCGATGGCATGATCCCCAGGCGCTGCGCTGGCTCAGACAGTCCAGGCATATTATCGCCGTCGGCGATCCGTTTATTTCCAGATGGCAAGTGCCGCAGCTGCAAAAGCTGAAAAAGCTTCAGGAGGAGTTGAAGGAGACGGGCGGATCGATCCATTGGGTGGCCAACAAGGATACCAGATTCAGGGGACGGAGGGAGTGGATGTCCCTCTTTCCCGAACGGCCGGTGGCGGCGGTTCCTTTGTTGCAGCAGGAAGCCGTTCTGAACGCGATCTGGAGCCATCGGTGGGTAACGGATGCCGCGAGATTGGACTTTCGGGTCGGCCGTTCGTTAAGGCCGCTGTGCAAGCTGATCGAGCAGTCCGTCCGCCGGTTAGATTAGAATACCCTTGCTTGCAATTGACGGGCGGCTTCATTATGATGAAAGAAAGATTCATCAGAAAGCAGGTGCGTCGCAGCTATGAATGAAAGAGTTCTCGTCGTAGAAGATGAAGCCGGCATCGCCCGCATCCTTCAGCTAGAGCTGGAGCATGAGGGGTATACGGTCGGCGTGGCGGAGGACGGACGCACGGGTTACGAGAAGGCTTCAAGCGGCGAATGGGATTTGGTGCTGTTGGACGTCATGCTGCCCGAAATGAGCGGCATAGAAGTGTTGCGCCTTATACGGCAAAGCGGAAACCCGGTGCCGATTATTTTGCTGACAGCCAGAGATACCGTGCCGGATAAAGTGAGCGGCTTCGAACACGGAGCCAACGATTATATAACGAAACCTTTTGCGATGGAAGAGCTTCTGGCCAGAGTGCGCAATATTTTGCGCATCTTCAAGCAGTATCCGAAGGAAGCGGAAGGCTCCGATGTCATCAAGCTGGGAGATTTGACGATCGAGCTGAGAACGCGGAAGGTATTCCGCAAGGATATCTTGATCGAGCTGACGCCAAGGGAGTTCGAACTGCTCGTCTATTTGGTGGAGCATCGCAACGAGGAAAAGTCGCGCGAGGATATTTTGTCGGAGGTATGGGGATACGATTTCATCGGCGAAACGAATCTGGTCGACGTCTATATCCGGTATTTGAGACAGAAGCTGGACAAGGGCTACCGCCATAAGCTGATCCATACAATACGCGGCGTCGGATATATGATTAAGGAGCCGGATGCATGACGCTGCGTAAACGGTTTACGCTGTTCACCATTTTTTGGCTGATCCTCATTCTGATCTTTTTTAATATATTCGTCTATTTTTATGTCATTAAAATTACGACGGAAAGCGAAGAAGAGGTCATTTCCACCAAAGTCAATCTAATGCTTGAAAATCCGAGAATTACGAGCGGCCGGGGATTGAATTCCGCCGATTTGCTCGTGGAATATTACAACGTCAACGAAATGATCCGCATCATTGCGCCCAACAGCCGCGTCGTCAGCATTATCGGCGATCATCCTGTATTGATGGAGCTGCCGGCCCAATTCGAATCGCATCATCATACGGGCATGATTACAAAAAGCGGAGAGCGCATCTTGTTTATGCGGGTGCCGCTTTATGAAGACGGGCGCATTATCGCGATGCTGGAAGTAAACCGGATACTGGACGAACTCGACGATTATTTGCAAATCCTTGTCGCGGCGCTCAGCGTGACCAGCGGCGGCGCGATCTTGTTCGCCATCTTCGGAACCTATTGGTTCACCTCCCGGCTGACGGCGCCGATCCAGCATATGGTCAACACGATGCGGGAGATCGACCGAAGCGGCAAGCTGAGGAAGATCGCGGTCAGCAACCGCGACGAGTCGGCGGAGCTGCAGCAGCTGGTCCGGGCGTTCAACCAAATGATCGACCGGCTCGACAGCACGTTCGCAAGGCAAAAGCAATTCGTCGCCGACGCGTCCCATGAGCTGAAGACGCCGCTAACCGTCATCAGCAGCTATGCGAATATGCTGAAGCGTTGGGGCCGGGACGACGAGAAAGTGCGGGACGAGGCGATCGACGCGATCGCCAAAGAATCCGTCCGGCTGCAAAATTTGACGAAGTCGATGCTGACGCTGGCCGAGGCGGAGCAGGAAAACTGGCTGGAGCTCGAAATGTTCGACGTCGTTCAGGTCGTGGACGAGCTTGCCACGATGATGCAAACGACGTTCCAGCGGCCCATACGCATCAAGGCGCTTTCCAGACAAGTGCGCATGATGGGCGACAAGGACAAAATCCGGCAGCTTCTTGTCATCCTGCTCGACAACGCGATTAAATATTCGAAGGAGCCGATCGACATTTCGATTACGCTGATGCGGAATATCGTGAAGATCGAAGTGAAGGACAAAGGCATCGGCATTCCGGAAAAAGAAATTCCGCATTTGTTCGAGCGGTTTTACCGCGTAGACGGGGCGAGAAGCCGTTCGACCGGCGGCGTGGGCCTTGGCCTGTCGATCGCCAAACGGATCGTCGATTTGCACGAAGGGAAAATTGACATTTTCAGTCTGCCGGATCTCGGCACGACGATTACATTGCAATTCAAGCAGCGCAGGTAACGGGGGCAGGCTCTTGTTCTTGCCCGCTGAGAAGAAACGGAGGACAACGATGAAATATCGCGTGGCGGCCGTCCAGTACAAGCTGGCGGATATTGAACGGTTTGAACAATTTGCGGACCAAGTGTTCCATTACGTACGCAATGCATCCGAATACGGCGTGCAATTTATCCTTTTTCCCGAGTTTATTACGACGCAGCTGCTGTCCATCGGCGACGCAAACGGTCATCCGCTTACGATCGACAAGCTGCCTTCGTTTACCGACCGGTACGAAGAGCTGTTCCGGTCCCTCGCCAAGCAATACGATATGTATATTGCGGGAGGCACCCATGTCGTCTCCGTGGAAGGAGGGCAGCGCCGAAACGCCGCCTTTCTGTTCCATCCGGACGGCCGGATCGACATTCAGCACAAAATTCATATTACACCGACCGAAGTGGAAGAGTGGGAGCTGAAGCCCGCCGACGGCGTGGAAGTGTTTCAAACGAAATTCGGCACGATCGCGTTGCTTACTTGCTACGATATCGAGTTTCCGGAAATTGTGCGGATGGCTCGCGCCAAAGGCGCCGACGTCGTATTTTGCCCGTCGTGCACCGACGACCGTCACGGCTTCCACCGGGTCCGCTATTGCTGTCACGCCCGCACGATCGAAAACCAGATTTACGTCGTGACGACCGGCACGGTCGGTTCGCTGCGGCGGGTCGATTTCATGAGGGCCAATTACGGCCAAGCCGCCATTATCGCGCCGAACGACATCCCGTTTCCTCCGGGCGGCATCATTGCGGAAGGACTTGTCAACGACGATATGCTAGTGGTGGGCGATCTGGATTTGTCGCTGCTGGAAGAAGTGAGAACGAAAGGCTCGGTCATGACCTGGCGCGACCGGAGAACCGATCTGTATACGGATTGGAGTTAAATCGGAGGGCGGTGCAGCGGGATGAAAAAAGAGCTTTATGTACAGATGGAGGGGAAACCGCGCAAGGTAGTTATCCGCCGGTATGGCGAAGACGATTTCCGCGCGCTGGTCGACGTGCAGAAGGCCAGCTTCCCTCCGCCGTTTCCATCCGATTTGTGGTGGAAGGAAGATCAGCTGAGGGAGCATGTGTCCCGATTTCCGGAAGGCGCGTTGTGCGCGGAAGCCGACGGCCAGATCGTCGGGTCCATGACCGGCCTGATCGTCGACATGAACGATTACGCGGAGAAACATCATTGGGAGGACGTGACGGACGGCGGCTACATACGCAACCATAATCCGTCCGGCGACACGCTGTATGTCGTCGATATTTGCGTCGTGCCGGCCTGGCGCAAATCCGGCGTCGGCAAATGGATGATGCAGACGATGTATGAGACGGTCGTACATCTCGGCCTTGCAAGGCTGCTCGGCGGCGGACGGATGCCGGGCTACGGAGCCAGGGCCGGCGAAGCGACGCCAGAGCAGTATGTGGCCAAGGTGCTGAGCGGGGAATGGAACGATCCCGTCATCAGTTTTCTGCTTCGCTGCGGCCGGATGCCGGTCGGCATCGCCGAACATTATTTGGAGGACGAACAGTCGCTGAACTATGCCGTGCTGATGGAATGGCGCAATCCGTTCCGGCAGGACGCTCGTTCGATCTAATTACATATAAAGAGGAGAGAATATCAATGTCCCTAATTTATCATCGCATCACATCGATTGACGATCCGCATTTCAAATCGCTTCACGATCTGCTCGGCACCATATTCCCGCCCGAAGAAGTGCTGGCTTTTGAGCTGTGGAAGGAGCCTCTGCAGGATGAAGGCATTCATGTCTATGCCGCGGTGCACGGCAATGAAGTGGTCGGCGCGACGGAATACCGCTACTATCCGCAAATGCGGGTCGCCATGACGGACTTTACGATTATCGGCAAGCCGTCCATGGGCATCGGACGTTTCCTGATGCGCAACCGTGAGCGCGATTTGCAAAGATTGGCGGAGCAATCCGGAACGGTTCCGCTCGGAATGTTCGCCGAAATTTACGATCCGTACCGGGCAGGCGGCCACGAATTCGGCGGTGTATCGCCGATGAACCCGTACGTCCGCCGCGAGGTGCTGTCGCATATCGGCTACAAGAAGGTGAATATGACGTACGTGCATCCTTCCTGGGATCTTGAAGGGAAGGCCGTATCCGAGCTGGATCTCGGCTTTTTGCCGGCCGACGAGCAAATGGACCGGATCGACGCTTCGCTCGTTGCCGAGTTTCTTGAAACGTATTATTCGGCGCTGCCCGACAAGCCGAAGGAATGGCTCGAGATGATGGAGCGGCTTCGCGGCGAAACTCGCCTCGATCTGCTTCCGCTGTAATCGCTTGACGTCCACGAAGCCGTTTCGCGGATTTGTCATTGGCCCACGCTTTGTAAATGTGTAAGGTTTTTCAAAAAAATCATTGACCGCCGGCTTCAAGGCGGTTTTTTCGTTCAAGGTAAACCGTATCGTTTGGAGTCCAAATTGCGCATTCGCTAAGCCAGGTGAAGAAACAAATTATGCAACCGAACCGTAAGAGAGGGAAACCGATGCCTTTTACGATATTAGTCGTTGAAGATGATGCGGATATTAATCAATTGTTATGCATCTTATTGACCAAGCACGGATATGTGGCAGAGCCGGCTTATTCCGGAAGCGAAGCGAAGCTGCTGTTGTCGATGAGGAAATACGATCTGATCGTACTTGATCTGATGCTGCCGGGGATTTCCGGCGAGGCGCTGATTAACGACATTCGCACCCGGTCCGTCGTTCCGATCATCGTCATATCGGCCAAATCGGACACGCCAGGGAAGGTTGAAGCGCTCAGAAGCGGTGCGGACGATTATATCACCAAACCTTTTGTCAAAGAAGAGGTGCTGGCCCGGATCGACGCATGCTTGAGGCGTTACACAAAATTCAGTTCGACCGAGCAGGCCTCATCGTCGCTCGCTTATCGGGATCTCATTCTGGACTTAACTTCTAGGTCCGCTGTTGCGGGAGGCAAGCCATTAGCGCTGACTTCGAAGGAATTTGAAATATTGGCGATTCTTGTTGGTTCCCCCCGCAGAGTGTTCACTCGGGAGGATCTGTATCAGACCGTGTGGAAGGAAAGCTACGCCATTGAGGATAACACGATTAACGTTCATATCAGCAACCTGCGCAGCAAGCTAGCCAGAAACAATCCGGACGCTCACTACATCGAGACGGTATGGGGAATCGGGTTTAAGATGGTTTGACTTTACGTTTTCTTTAATTCCCTTTACGCTTCGTTAAGGACTTTTGGCGGCCTTTCAGGTAAAGTGGTTGACGAGGTGACTACACGATGCAGGCGAATAAAATATTGATTGCCAATCGATTGTCTAAGAAGTATGGGTCATTTACCGCTTTGTATCCCGCCAGTCTGTCCATCGCCAAGGGTGAAATTGTGGGGCTGGTTGGCAAGAACGGTGCCGGCAAGACTTCCTTGCTGAAATTAATCTCCGGTCAGACTTTGCCCACGGACGGGGAATTGCAGCTGTTCTCCGAGTCGACGCCGGAAGGTCTTACGCAAGCGAGGCGGCGCATGGGGGCGATCGTGGAGAGACCCAGCTTTTACAGCGAGATGACAGCGCGGCAGAATCTGGAGTACTACAGGATTCAGAGAGGAATTCCGGGTAAGGACTCGGTCGATACCGCTCTGCGAGAGGTAGGACTGTTCCATACCGGCCGCAAGAAATTCAAGCATTTCTCGCTTGGGATGAAACAACGGCTGGGCATTGCCCTTGCGCTTATGAACCACCCGGATTTGCTCGTGCTCGATGAACCTATCAACGGCCTTGACCCGATGGGAATAGTGGAGATTAGAGAGCTGTTGTTGAAATTAAACCGCGAGAAGCAAATCACCATGCTGATTTCTTGCCATGTGCTGGCGGAAATGCAAAATCTGGCGACTTCTTATGTCTTCATTGATCGCGGGAAAATCGTCCAAATTATGACGGCGCAGCAGTTGGAGGAGAACTGCAGTCAATTCGTCAGGTTTGTGGTCGATGGGGAAGCCCGAGCCGTTGCCCTCCTTGAGAAGCAATTTCATGGAATTCGATATTGCGTTCAGGCGGACAAATCCATCCATGTCTTTAACCTCTTGGACAAGGTGGACGAAATGAATCAAGTGTTGGTGAGCAATAACGTTCGGCTGTTCTCGGTGGAAGCCAAAGGAATGAACTTGGAGGATTATTTTGTTTCTTTAGTGGGGGGGCCTGCAACAAATGGCTAATTACTTAAAGAGCGAAATCTACCGGCTTGCGCGCAAGAGAGCGCTGTATGCGTTATGGGCGGTTTGCGCCCTAGCACCTGTCCTCATAACAATGTTCATAGCTGCCTATGGTACGGAACGTTATGCCAATACGGAATTCGTGTTTAAGGTGGCCACGAGCAGTTGGAGTTTGATCTTTTTCGTTGTTCCTCTCGTCGTCAGTCTGTTGCTCATGGATGAATTTGCAGATGGAACGTTGAAAAATACGGCAGCATACGGAATATCGCGCAATAAGGTTTTCTATGGAAAGTGGATCCTGGAGCTTGCGGTTCTGGCCGTTGCGTGGGTCGTGACCTATATTTCGCTTATAACGAGCGTGTTTCTGCTTCTGACGAACAATGGAACGTCCCATTTTATGGAATTTAATAGTTCCATCCTGGGCGTGCTGCCGTTGACGCTGGCGGCGTTGGCCGTCTCTCATTGCCTTTGTTTTCTGATCGAAAATTCGTTGACGCATTTGGTCTCATATGCCGTTCTGATCATCGTGCTGCCTGAGCTTTATTATATGTTGGCTAAGGGAATGCCTGCCTTGCAAGAGATTGTGAACCATGTGCCGCTATTTCCTTACGCTGCCGCAAATGATCATGCTTGGACAGAGTCAAACGGTATGCTTCTATGCTGGGCGGTCGGAACGGGGTATATGATAGTTGCTTTTTTGGTCAGTACAAAGCCGGTTATGAGAAAAGAGTTCAAGTAAACCAAACGGAGCGTGACAGAGATGTGGGTTGTCGTATTGTCTGGTGTGGCGATCCTGTTTGTCGCGCTTTATATGCAGCTCCGCAGGTCCATTAGATTGGCTGCTCGTCATATCAAGGAAATTGTCTCCGATCCTGATACGAACAGGCATATCCACTTGCATTCCCCGGACAAACCGTTGGAAGCGCTGCTGATCGAGGTGAACCGAATCTTGTCGGCCAGACAGGCTGACCGAATTGCTCATGAGAGAAGGGAGCAAGAGCTTCGCAGGGAGATATCCAATATGACGCATGATTTGCGTACCCCGCTCACTTCGATACTCGGTTACATCGAACTGCTCAGGGAGGATCATCCTGCGAATGAGGCAGCCCATCCCTATCTGGACGTCATAGAACGCCGCGCCAAGGCTTTGCGGTCGCTGATCAACGGATTGTACGACCTGTCGCGGATTGAGGCGCGTGAATACCCTATTCATTTAAAGCAAGTCGACTTACAAGTATTGCTTAAGCGGGCCATGGCAGATTTTTACCCGGAATTGACGGATGCGGGATTTCAAGTCACCCTTAACCTTGCGGAGGGCGTCTGTCCCGTTATTGCGGATGAAGAAATCGTCACGCGAATTTATATGAACGTACTGCAAAATGCGCTCAAGCATGGTTGCCGTTATTTGTACGTGTTTCAAGGCGAAAAGGATGGCAATATCGTAACTATAATATCCAACAAAACGTCAACGTTTCGGGAAGAAGCTTTGCCGCTATTGTTTGAGCGAAGCTTTACAGCAGACCCGGCACGGACAGGGAGCAATAGCGGATTGGGGCTGGCGGTTGTGAAAGGTCTGATGCAGCAGATGGGCTTCCGAGTGCATGCAGAGTATCAAACTCCCCTGTTTACGATCGTTTTGAATTGGACAAGTATGCAGTCTCAGCAGCATGGAGTTGAAATTCAAAACATTGAACTGGACGAATAGGACGAAACTATGTATAATAAATCCAAGTGGCAAAAGCTACATCCCATTTTCCGAAAGGGGAAATTTTAATGTTTGCAGGTGTTCTTAACTCTTAATTGGATATTTTCAGACCGATTCGGGTCCTGTGCGAAGCATGCGTAGAGTGCTTTGTCATGGAGGCTTAGCTTCGAGGTCTGAATCCTAGAGTTGAGAACATGAGGATTTCCGCCTACATGCATTTATGTTGACGGCCCAATCACCGTGCTCTGGCAGCACGGTTTTTTTATTGCGCATTTCGTGCAATCCGGCATGACCATGCCGATTTGCCGATGCGTCCATGCGAACCGTCCGCTTCGATGACGTCGAAACGGAACTGCGGTTTGGCATGGACCTTTCCCGTTGTCGATCCGAATCGCTTAGCCGATGCGGTCGATGCGGGAAAGGCGGGCCGTCGACGCACCAACAGGGAGGAAACGCACTCGCGTTTCCTCCCTTATTTTTTTAGCCACAAAAGGAGGAAGAAACATGAACGAACAAACGTTGCAACGGCTGGAGTTTGACAAGCTGATCGAAATGACGGCTCAATACGCCGTATCTCCGGCGGGCCGCGCGCTGGCGGCGCAAATGAGGCCCAGCGTCAACGCCAAGCAAGTAAGCGCCTGGTTGACGGAAACGTCGGAAGCGGCCGGACTGCTGGCCGGAGGCGCCAGCATCCCGCTGTCCGCGATGGAAGGGATTGACCCGATCATGGCGCTGCTGGGCAAAGGGAAAATCTACTCGGAGCAAGAGCTGGAACAGCTGGCCGTATGGTTGACATCCATCGCGCAAATGAAAAAGTATATGAGAGCAAAAAGGGAGCTCGCTCCCGTTATTGCCTCCTACGCAGAATCGATGCAGGAATGTCCGGATTTGCGGGAAGAGCTCGCGCGGTGCATCCGTTTCGGCGCGTTAACCGACGAGGCGAGCCCCGATCTGGCGTATATTCGCCGTCACATGGCGGCGGCGGAGGACAAGATCGGCCGCCGCATGGAACACGCGCTCGGCAAATACCGTACGTTCCTGCAGGAAACTGTCATAAGCAAACGGCGAAACCGGTTTGTGCTTGCGGTCAAGCGGGAACATCGCAAGGCGGTGCCGGGCACGGTGCTGGACGAATCGGCGAGCGGCCAAACGCTGTTCGTGGAGCCGGTGGACGTTGCCGATTTGCAGGAAGAGCTTCAGCAATGGAAATTGGCAGAGGAAAGGGAAAGAACGGCCGTATTGGCCCGTTTGTCGCAGCTGGCCGAACGCCGCGAGCCGGAACTGCAAATTAATATGCAGGCTATGGCTTCCTTCGACTTTATTACGGCAAGAGCCAAAGTGTCGCGAAGCTACGAAGGACAGGCGGCCAAGCTGTCCGATCGGGCCGTCATTCGTCTAAAGGGGGCGCGCCATCCGCTGCTCGGAGCGGGCTGCGTACCGTTTGACGCGGAGCTCGGCCTGAACTGGAAGCAGTTAGTCATTACGGGACCGAATACCGGAGGCAAGACGATTACGCTGAAGACGATCGGTCTGCTGGCGTTGATGACGCAGTCCGGACTGCTCATTCCCGCGGATCCGGGCAGCGAGCTGGGCGTCTTTGAGCATGTTGTGGCGGATGTAGGCGACGGGCAAAGTCTGGAGCAGTCGCTCAGCACGTTTTCGTCCCATATATCCGTCTTGAGGGAAATGCTGGCATGCGCCGGCCCCCGTTCGCTGCTGCTGCTCGACGAACTTGCCGCCGGGACCGATCCGTCGGAAGGGATCGCCTTGTCCATCTCGGTGCTGGAAACGCTGCTGGAACGGGGAGCTTTGACGGCGGCGACGACGCATTTTAACGAAATCAAGCAATTCGCTTCCCGCACGCCCGGCTGTCAAAACGGCAAAATGGCGTTTGATCCCGATACGCTGCGGCCGCTATATCGGCTCGAGATCGGGGAAGCGGGAGACAGTCACGCCTTTGCGATCGCCCGCCGCTTCGGCTTGCCGGAATCGGTCTTGCAGCGCGCCGAGGAGCTGCTCCGCCGCAAACACGGCAGCGAAGCTCCCGTCTCCGGCATCGACGCAGACGACAAGGGCGATGACGGGATGCAAGCGGGCTTGACGCCGTCGTCGAAGGGGTCGAAAGGGCCGGACATTCCGGCGAGCCGCACGCCGGAAGGCGATTCCGGTCCCGGTGCCGGGCAGGCGGAAGCGCCGGTGCGGAGGTCTTTTCAAAAAGGGGATTCGGTGTGGATCTACCCGCTCAAGAGGGCCGGCATCGTCTATGTGCCCGAGGACGAACGCGGCAACGTGACCGTACAGGTCAAAGGGGAAAAGCTCGTATTCAACCGGAAGCGGCTGAAGCCGTATATTCCAAGGCATAAGCTGTATCCGGGCGAGGATTACGATCTGGATATCGTGTTCGAGTCGAAGGAGCACCGCAAGCTTCGCCATGCGATGAAGCGCAAGCACGTCGAGGGAGCGCAGATTGTTATGCCGCCCGATCGTCCATCCTAATCCCGGCTTTCGATGATTAGGAGCCGGCCTTCCCGAATGCCGATCGTTCCTTGCGCCTCCTCAAGCACATTGCTGATGCCGAGCGACTGGCCGATTGAGAGCGTCGCATCGTTTAGAGGATAGCGGAAGCCCTGCAGCGTAATGCCTTCGACCGTCGGCGACAGCGGCAGCAAAGAAATATGGGTAAAGCCGCTTCGCTCGATGGTCAGAGTGCCGTCGGTCGCCCGGATCCGGTTGTTGCGGTCTGTTATAGCTGCCGGGACGCCTCGGTCGAGAGCCAGCGCGAGCAGATGCACATTGGCCAAGGAATGGTCGAACCGGCTGCCGAGAGCGCCCAGCATTACAATCTCGGACGGATTCATGTCCAAGGCGTGGCGGAAGGCCAGCTCCGTATCGGTATAATCTTTGTCGACGGCGTCGCAGCCGATAAATCGGACGCTTCGCTCGCGGATGAGCTGCAATTGCGGATCGGAGACGGAATCGAAATCGCCGATCGCCGCGTCAGGAACGAATCCGTGTTCAAGCAAAAAAGCGGCGCCGCTGTCGGCGCCGATCAAGTAATGTCCGGCACGGATCACGTCCAGCGCCCATTCGCCCAGACGGCCGCCGCTGCATATGACAATTCGTTGGTACATGCTCTTGCGTCTTCCTTTCCTTCGGTCGCTGCATGAGGGAGCGGAACTGCAAAATGCGTTTTCCGGCTCCCATCGACAAGTATAGCGCGTTCGGCGACCTCGGACAACGGCCGCTTTCGGCCATCGTTCCGTTGATGAAATCCGAATTTCCGCGGCAAGTTAAAAACTATGCGGAAAAATGTCGTTGCGCCGGCATGGGCTCGCGGATAAAATGAGAAAGGATGCATGGCGTCCGGCAGGGCGTTATTAGGACGGGAAGCGAGGAAAGTCGGCCGTGAACATGGACATATTCAGCGTCTTCAGCTTGATCGGCACCATCGCGTTTGCGGTAAGCGGCGCGGTTGTGGCGATGGAAGAAGAATACGACATTTTGGGCGTTTACGTATTGGGTTTGGTCACCGCATTCGGCGGCGGCGTCGTGCGCAATTTGCTGATCGGCATGCCCGTGACGACGTTGTGGAGTCAAGGATATTTGCTGAAGACGGCGATCATCGCGATGACGATCGCGTTTATGCTTCCCGTCAGATGGATTTTGCGCTGGAGAAGGAGCGAAGCGTTTTTTGACGCGATCGGCTTGTCCGCGTTTGCGATTCAAGGGGCTCTGTATGCGACCGAGATGGGGCATCCGCTGAGCGCCGTTCTTGTGGCCGCGATGCTGACAGGCATTGGAGGCGGCATCATTCGCGATGTGCTGGCGGGACGGAAGCCGCTGGTGCTCAAGGACGAGATTTATGCGGTATGGGCGATGCTGGCCGGTCTTGCCGTCGGCATGGGCTGGTTTCGGACGCCGATGGAGCTGCTGCTGCTGTTCGGGCTGGTCATTTTGTTCCGCATGCTGTCGGTCTACTTCAAGTGGAAGCTGCCGCGGCGTTCGCTGAAAGGGGCGTTTGCCGCTTCGGCCGCCGCAAGTCAAAAGAAGAAACAAAAACTGCTGGGAAAAGAGGAGAATGAACGGTGAAAGCGCGCGTTATGTTTTTGTGTCTCGGCAACATTTGCCGATCGCCGATGGCGGAAGCGGTCATGCGCGATCTGATCGCAAAGGAAGGGTTGGCGGATGAAATCGAAGTCGATTCCGCGGGAACGGGCGACTGGCATATCGGCCGTCCGCCGCACGAAGGGACGCGCCGGCAGCTGGACGCAAACGGGATCTCTTATGATGGAATAAGCGCGCGCCAAATTCGGGCAAGCGATTTGGACCGGTTTACGCATATCGTATGCATGGACACGAATAATTTGCGCGACGCCCGCAAGCTGCTGCAAGCGCACCGGACGAAGGGCGGCGAGTCTTCCGCCGAGCTGTTCGCGTTTATGGAGCTGCTGCCGGACAGAGGAGAGGCCGACGTGCCCGACCCTTATTACAGCGGCAACTTCGAATATGTCTTCGAATTGGTGCAGGATGGCTGCTGCAAGCTGCTCGAACGTATCAAAGCCGGTTCCGTCGAAGGCTGAGCCTTTGCCGGGACCGGCTTTTTTTATTCCTTGTCGATAAAATAGGCGAGCGCCGCCGGAATTTCCTGCTGCCAGAAGCCCCACTGGTGCTTGCCGTCCTTTTCCTCGTAATAGACCGACGCTCCGCGCTGCTCCAGCAGCGAACGGGCGCTGCGGTTGAGCTCGACGAAATTGTATACGCCGCGGTCCGTTTCGTAAGCCGTTTCCTGCAGTCCTACGATCATGTAGATTTCGATGCCTTCCAGATCGCGGTAGGATGCCACAATGTCGCGCGAAGCGCCGTAATAGGCGCCGGACAGAGACAGAACACGGTGAAACAGCTGCGGATAAGCCAGCGCCAGATGGAGGCAAACCGTGCCGCCCAGCGAATCGCCGGCGAGCAGCCGGTGCTCCGGCTCGCGTCTGACCGGATACTTTTCTTCAATATAAGGGAGAAGCTCTTCCGCAAAAAATTTCAGGTAGGCGTCGTGCCGCGAACCGTCGGGAGCGTATTCCTCGGTACGCAGCTTTTTGTCGACGTCGACGCCCACAATAATGAACGGTTCAAGCCCTTCGTCCAGAATGAGCCGGGTGGCGGTCGTCGCCACGCGTCCGAAGTTGAAGAAATCTTCGCCGTCCTGGCAAAAGACGACGGGATAACTGAGCACCTCGTTGTAGCCGGGCGGCAAAAAAATGCGGAGAGGGCGGCTTCCTTCCGGCAAATGCCGGCTCGGCACGGTTTCCCGCAAAATGGTTCGTTTCAAATAACGGTCGTCAGTCATCGGTTGCAGCTCCTTTTGGCAATTGAATGGAATGCCGCCGTTGTGGGCAAACAATAGAAGGTGAAGAAGGATAGGTTGCCTGGCGGCGACTTGTATTATTCTGTTACAGTCGATTTAACACTCTGTAGCATATACAATTTCTTAACAGAATCAACGAAAGAAGCGAAAAAACAACGGTTTTTTTGTTTTTTGCTTTGACCATTTTCGTTAAACAGGTTTATAATAATTCTATAACAGAGGCATTCGATTTTCAAATATTTCGATCGAGGTGAGCGTTCATTATGAGCAAACTGCCGTACGAAGTTTATACGGAACCGGTGACCCCGCTTTCCGTTCTGTCGCTTGACGGGGAAGTCGTCAATCCGGATCTGATGCCGGAGCTTACGGATGAGCAATTGAAAGAAATTATGTACCGCATGGTGTTTACGCGCACATGGGACGAGCGCGCCGTCAATCTCGGCCGTCAGGGCCGTCTCGGCTTTTACGCTCCCGTGTCGGGTCAGGAAGCATCCATGGTCGGCAGCGAATACGCGCTGAACAAGGACGATTTTATTTGCCCGGGCTATCGCGACATGCCGCAGCTCGTCTGGCACGGACTTCCGTTGTACCAGGCGTTTCTATATTCCCGCGGCCATCAGCACGGCGGACAAATTCCGGAAGACGTGCATGTTCTGATGCCGCAAATCATTATCGGCGCTCAAATTTTGCATGCGACCGGCGTAGCCATGGCATTCAAGAAGAAAAACGAGAAGCGCGTCGTCATTACGTATACGGGCGACGGCGGTTCTTCCGAGGGCGATTTCTACGAAGGCTTGAACTTTGCAGGCGTATACAAGCTGCCCGTCATTTATGCGGTCCAAAACAACGGCTACGCTATTACGACGCCGTTCTCCAAGCAAACGGCGGCGTTGTCGATCGCGCATAAAGCGGTTGCGGCCGGCATCCGCGGCGTGCAGGTGGACGGCATGGACGTACTGGCCGTCATCAAGGCGGTTCGCGACGCGGCCGAGCACGGACGCAACGGAGACGGCGCAACGCTGATCGAGCTGCTGACGTACCGCTTCCGCCCGCACTCCATGGCGGACGACGCGACGAAGTACCGCACGAAGGAAGAAGAAGCGGAATGGGCGCTCAAAGACCCGCTGATCCGGTTCGGCAAGTTTTTGGAGAACAAAGGGCTTTGGACGGAAGAAGATACGAACCGCGTGAAAGAAGAAGCGAAAGCCGCCGTTAACGAGCATATCAAAAAAGCCGAGGCGACGGAAAAAATGACGGTGGCGGGATTGATCGACTCGATGTTCGAAACGACGCCGCAGCATCTCGAAGAACAGAAAGCCGATTTTCAATAAGCAGGGAGGAGCAAACGACCATGGCACAAATGAATATGTTGGAAGCAATTCGCGATGCGATGCGAATCGAATTGAAACGTGATCCTAACGTGCTGATCTTCGGCGAAGATGCCGGCAAAGTCGGCGGCGTATTCCGCGTCACGGAAGGACTGCAGGAGGAATTCGGCGAAGAGCGCGTATTCGACACGCCGCTGGCCGAGTCCGCCATTGCGGGTCTTGCGGTCGGCATGGGCATTCAGGGCTTCCGTCCGATCGCCGAAATCCAGTTCGTCGGTTTTATCTTTGAAGCGCTCGACCAAATGTTCGTGCAAGCGGCGCGCATGCGCTACCGTTCCGGCGGACGTTATAACTCGCCGATCGTCTTCCGCACGCCGTTCGGCGGCGGCGTCAAAGCGGCCGAGCTGCATACGGATGCACTCGAAGGATTGGCGGTGCAAACGCCGGGCATGAAAGTCGTCATCCCTTCGAATCCTTACGATGCCAAAGGCCTGATGATTTCCGCCATTCGCGACAATGATCCGGTATTTTTCATGGAGCATCTGAACTTGTACCGCGCATTCCGCGCCGATGTGCCGGAAGGCGAATATACGATTGAAATCGGCAAAGCGAATGTCGTGCGCGAAGGCAGCGACGTCACGATCATTTCGTACGGCATGATGGTGCATACGGCGGTCAAGGCGGCGGAAGAGCTCGAGAAATCCGGCATTAAAGCCGAAGTGATCGACCTTCGCTCGCTTATGCCGCTCGATATCGACACGATCGTCGCTTCCATCCAGAAGACGAACCGTGCGATCGTCGTACAGGAAGCGCAAAAAACGTCCGGCGTGGCGGCGGAAGTGATCGCCCAAATCAACGAAAAAGCGATTCTGCATCTTGAGGCTCCCGTGCTGCGCGTAGCCGGCCCTGACACCGTTTATCCGTTCGCGCAAATCGAGGATCAATGGCTGCCGACACCGGCCCGCATTATCACGGCGGTCAATAACGTACTGAACTTTTAATCTATAGGGTTTGCAGAAGGATAAAGTTAAAGGAGGTTGCCAGCGGTGGCTAAATTCGAATACCGATTCCCCGAACTCGGCGAAGGCCTGCATGAGGGCGAAATCGTCAAAGTGCTCATCCAGCCCGGCCAAACGGTGACGGATGACGACATTATTATGGAAGTGCAAAACGACAAAGCGATCGTCGAAGTGCCTTGCCCGGTCAACGGCAAAGTGCTCGAGGTGCTCGTAAAGGACGGACAAGTGTGCCACGTCGGCGAGCTAGTAGCGGTGATCGAAGCGGAAGGCGACATTCCGGAGAGCGCTCAACCGGCCGCCGAGCCTGCGAAAGCCGAAGCTCCGGCTCCGGCCGCAGAAGCGGCGCCGGCGGCTCCTGCAGCCCCTGCGGCGGCGGAAGCTCCGAAAGCGGCAGGCTCCGCCGTCTTGGCGACGCCTAGCGTTCGCAAATACGCCCGCGAAAAAGGCGTAGACTTGACGCAAGTAGCCGGAACGGGCAAAAACGGCCGCATTACGCGCGAGGACGTCGACGGCTTCGGCGGAGCTCCGGCCGCGCCGGCGGCGCAAGCCGAAGCGGCGGCGCCGGCCCAGGAAACGGCCCAACCGGCGGCGGTTTCCGCAGGCACGGCTTTCCGTCCCGAAGAGCGGGTGCCGTTCAAGGGCATTCGCAAGGCGATCGCAAACGCGATGGTCAAGTCGGTGTACACGGCTCCTCATGTGACGATCATGGACGAGGTGGACGTTACGGAGCTGGTTGCGCTGCGCGCCAAATACAAGCCTTACGCCGAGAAGAAAGGCTCGAAGCTTACGTATTTGCCGTTTATCGTGAAGGCGCTCGTAGCCGCCTGCCGCGAGTTCCCGATCATGAACTCGACGCTCGACGAGCAAAATCAAGAAATTGTGTACCGCAAATATTACAATATCGGCATCGCGACGGATACGGACAACGGCTTGATCGTACCGGTTATCGAAGACGCGGACCGGAAGAGCATCTTTATGATCGCCGATCAGATCCGCGATCTGGCCGCCCGCGGCCGCGACGGCAAGCTGACGCCGCAAGAGCTGAAAGGCAGCACGATTTCCATTTCGAATATCGGTTCCGCCGGCGGCATGTTCTTTACTCCGGTCATTAACTTCCCTGAGGTTGCGATTCTGGGTACGGGCCGCATTTCCGAAAAGCCGGTCGTGCGGAACGGCGAGTTAGTCGCGGCTCCGGTCATGGCCTTGTCGCTCAGCTTCGACCACCGTCTGATCGACGGCGCTACAGCCCAAAACTTTATGAACTTTATTAAACAGCTTCTGGCGCAGCCTGAACTGTTCATCATGGAGGTATAAACGATGGTAGTAGGAGACGCATCCCTCGATATCGATACTCTGGTCATCGGCGCAGGTCCCGGCGGTTACGTAGCCGCCATCCGCGCGGCTCAGCTCGGTCAGAACGTGCTGGTCGTCGACAAGGAAAACGTAGGCGGCGTATGCTTGAACGTCGGCTGCATTCCGTCCAAGGCTCTTATCTCGGCGGCGCATCAATACGAAGCGGTGCAGCACGCTTCCGCCTTCGGCATTGAAGCCGGCGAAGCGAAGGTGAACTTCGGCAAAGTGCAGGAGTTCAAAAACGGCATCGTCAAAAAGCTGACCGGCGGCGTCGCTTCCCTGTTGAAGGCAAACAAGATCCAATATTTCAACGGCGAGGTGATGTTCATCAACGAAAACGAAGCGCGCGTGTTCAACGATCAGGAAGCTCCGCGCTACCGTTTCAAAAACTGCATCATCGCTACGGGCTCCCGTCCGATCGAGCTGAAGGCATTCCCGTTCGGCGGCCGCATCATCAGCTCCACCGGTGCGTTGTCCTTGCCGGAAGTGCCGAAGAGCATGGTCGTCATCGGAGGCGGCTACATCGGCGTAGAGCTCGGCCAAATGTATTCCAAGTTTGGCACGAAGGTGACGATCATCGAAGGCTCCGACTCGATTCTGCCGGGCTTCGACAAGGACGTTTCCGCCGTCGTAGCGAAAAAGCTGAAAGGCTCGAACGCCGATATCATTACCGGCGCGCAAGCGAAGAGCGCCGAGCAAACGGATAACGACGTAACGGTTACGTATACCGTCGGCGACAAGGAAGAAAAAGTGACGGCCGAATATTTGCTCGTGACGGTCGGCCGCCGTCCGAATACGGACGGAGAGCTTGGTCTCGATCTGATCGGCCTGAAGCTGACCGACCGCGGTCTGGTCGAAGTGGACGGACAATGCCGTACGAACATTCCGCACATCTTCGCCATCGGCGATATTGTAGCCGGTCCGGCTTTGGCGCATAAGGCGATGTACGAAGGCAAAGTGGCGGCGGAAGCGATCGCCGGCATGCCGAGCGTGATCGACTACAAATGCGTGCCTGCCGTTTGCTTCTCCGATCCGGAATGCGCCAGCGTCGGCTTGAGCGACAAGGAAGCGAAGGACAAAGGCCATAACGTGAAGGTCGGCAAATTCCCGTTTGCCGTCAACGGCCGCGCTATGTCGCTGAACGCGAACGAAGGCTTCGTCAAAATCGTGGCGGACGCCGACAACGGATTGGTGCTCGGAGCGCAAATCGTCGGTTTGGAAGCATCCAACATGGTCGCCGAGCTTGCGCTTGCGATCGAGATGGGCGCTACGCTCGAAGATATCGCGCTGACGATCCACGCGCATCCAACGCTTGGGGAAATCGTGCTGGATGCCGCGGAAGTGGCGCTCGGCCATCCGATCCACACTTTTGTAAAATAATAATATCGTTCATGGAGAGAGGTCGCCGCAGCTCAAGCAGAGTCTGCGCGGCCTCTTTGCGCATATAATGCCCATAACTACAAGACGAAGCTCCGCCGGAACGGCGGAAACCGCAAAGGAGCGATCTGCCTATGACGGCTGCCGAAAGCAAACGCGCGTCGGAGTCCCGAACGTTAATGACACAGTTGATTTTCCCGCTTGATACGAACCATTACGAGACGATGTTCGGCGGCAAGCTGATGGAATATATGGACAAGACGGCGGCTATTGCAGCTATGCGCCATGCGAGAACCCGCGTCGTTACGGCTTCGACGGACAGCCTCGATTTTTTGGCTCCGATTCGGGTCGGAGAAGTCATCGAGGTGGAAGCGTTCGTATCGTGGACCCGCCGGAGCTCGATGGAAATTTGCGTTACCGTTACGTCGGAAAATTTGTACGCAGGCACCCGGACGGTGACGGTTACGGCCTTCTTTACGTTCGTGGCGCTGGACGATCAAGGCAAGCCGACCCCGGTGCCGGCCGTCATTCCCGAAACGGAGCTGGAACGGAGGCTGTACGACGGCGCTCCGGAGCGGCATCGGCTTCGGCTGCAGCGAAAGGGCGACAGAATGGTCAAGTGATGATATAATAATAGTTATTTTGAAAGCTAGGAGGCGGGTCTTGGCATGAGCAAAAGCGAACAAGCTTATTTGCAATTGTTGAGAGATGTGCTGGAGAGTGGAACAGTCAAGCAAGACCGTACCGGCACCGGGACCTTGTCGCTGTTCGGTTATCAGATGCGGTTTCCGCTGGAGGAAGGGTTTCCGATGCTTACGACGAAGCGCGTTCCTTTCAAGACGATGGCCAGCGAGCTGCTGTGGTTTATAAAAGGAGATACAAACATCCGGTATTTGCTGCAGCGAAACAATAAAATCTGGAATGAGTGGGCGTTCAAGCGCTGGGTGGAGAGCCCGGATTACGACGGTCCGGACATGACGGATTTCGGCTTGCGTTCGCAGCGCGACGAGGCGTTCGCGGAGCAATACCGGGAGCAGATGGAGCGGTTCAAGCGGAAAGTGCTGAACGACGATGCATTCGCCGCCGTCTACGGGGAGCTTGGCGACGTGTACGGGAAGCAATGGCGGGCGTGGAAAACGACACGGGGCGATACGATCGATCAATTAAAGGATGTGATTGACTCGATCAAGCGCAATCCCGATTCCCGCCGGCTGATCGTTTCCGCCTGGAATCCGGAGGACGTGCCTTCGATGGCGCTGCCGCCTTGCCATACGCTGTTCCAGTTTTACGTGGCGGAAGGAAAGCTGAGCTGCCAGCTTTATCAGCGCAGCGGCGATATTTTTCTCGGCATTCCGTTCAACATTGCGAGCTATGCGCTGCTGACTCACCTGATCGCCCACGAATGCGGGCTGGGAGTAGGCGATTTCGTTCATACGATTGGCGACGCTCATATTTATTCGAATCATCTCGACCAAATTCGGGAGCAGCTGACGCGCGAACCGAAACCTTTGCCGCGGCTCAAGCTGAACGCGGACAAAAGGTCGGTTTTCGATTTCGATCTGGAAGACTTGACTCTTGAGCATTACGATCCGCATCCGGCGATCAAAGCGCCGGTCGCCGTATAAGTTAACACTTGTTAAGCGTACCGGGCGCGCTGGTCGAACGGTGCCGATAGGAGGGAACTGCTGACATGTCCGTTACAATGATCGCGGCAATGGACCGAAACCGGACGATCGGGATCGGCAATCGGCTGCCTTGGAGGCTGCCGGCCGAGATGGCGTATTTCGTCGCCCAAACGAAAGGCAAGACCGTGCTGATGGGCAGAAAAACGTACGAATCGTTGAAAAAGCCGTTGTCCGACCGGGTCAATGTCGTGCTGACCCGGCAACCCGGATTAAAGCTTGAAGGCTGCGAAATCGTGCATAACGCCGAGGAGGCGCTGGAGCGTTACGGCAGCGCCGGAGAACTGATGGTTATAGGCGGAGCCGAGGTGTACAAGCTGATGATGCCTTATGCGGACAAGCTGCTGCTTACCGAAGTGGACGTCGAAATTGCGGGCGGCGACGCCTTTTTTCCCGAAATCTCCCCTGAACAGTGGCGTCTTGCGGACAGCGCGTTTCGTCCGAAGGACGAAAAAAATCGTTACGATTTTACGTTCCATACCTATATTCGCGTATAGAACAACTGGATGCGCCCCTCGATATTTAGTCGAATATGCCGGCAATTGTACGAACGATTATGCAGAAAGTGCAAATCAATGTGCGGATAATCCATTACCCATCTCAACAAACGGATGCTAAAATGATATAATGATAGTCGCCTACGTTGAAGTTGGTCTTTCTTGCGCCTTCCTGCGCGACATTTATAAAAATATACAAGCAATCCCGATATAGTGTGATGAAGCATCGTTCGAATAGCTTACGGGAAATAGGGATGGAGGAAATGCGAGCATGTCTACACCAACAGGTTTTATGGAATATCAACGCGAACTGCCGGCAGACCGCGATCCGCTCGAGCGCATCAAGGACTGGAACGAATTTCACAAGCATCTGTCCGAAGAGCAGCTCCGTACGCAAGGCGCTCGCTGCATGGACTGCGGAACGCCTTACTGCCATACGGGCATCGAGCTTGCGGGCTCCGTTTCGGGCTGTCCGGTCAACAACCTGATTCCGGAATGGAACAACCTGATCTATCGCGGCTTGTGGCGCGAGGCGCTGGAACGCCTTCATAAGACAAATAACTTCCCTGAATTTACGGGCCGGGTATGCCCGGCTCCTTGCGAAGGCTCCTGCACCGTCGGCCTGATCGGCGATGCGGTCACGATCAAGACGATCGAGCAGGCTATCATCGACCGCGGCTTCGAAGAAGGCTGGGTTGTGCCTCAGCCGCCGAAGGTGCGGACAGGCAAACGGGTAGCTGTTGTCGGTTCGGGACCGGCAGGCATGGCGGCGGCGGCTCAGCTGAACAAGGCCGGCCATACCGTTACCGTGTACGAGCGCTCCGACCGCGTGGGCGGCTTGCTGACTTACGGCATTCCTACGATGAAGCTCGAAAAGCATGTCGTCCAGCGCCGCGTCGATCTGTTGATCGAAGAAGGCATCGAGTTCGTGACGAACACGGAAATCGGCAAAGACATCCCGGCCAGCGAGCTTGTCGAGAAGTTTGACGCCGTCGTATTGTGCGGCGGAGCGACGCGGGCGCGCGACGTGTCCATGGAAGGCCGCGAGCTGAAGGGCATTCATATGGCGATGGATTATTTGAACGGCACGATCAAAAGTTATTTGGACTCCAATCTGGAGGACGGCAACTATATTTCCGCCAAGGACAAGGACGTCATCGTCATCGGCGGAGGCGACACAGGCTCCGATTGCGTCGCGACCGCGCTGCGCCACGGCTGCAAGTCGGTTACGCAATTCGGTACTGTCGGCAAAGCTCCGCTTCAAAGGGACAATGTGAACAATCCATGGCCGCAGTTCCCTAACGTATATACGCTCGACTATGCGCATGAGGAAGCCAAAGCGCTGTTCGGCGAAGATCCGCGCGCCTTTTCGGTGCTGACAAAAAAATTCGTCGGCGACGAAAACGGCAACTTGAAAGAGCTGCACACGGTGCAAATCGAGCGTATCGTCGATCCGGAAACCGGCCGCAAAGTTTATAACGAAATTCCGGGTACCGAAAAAGTATGGCCGGCCGATCTCGTTCTGATTGCGGTAGGCTTCGAAGGTCCGGAAAAGACATTGATCGAGCAGCTTGGCCTGGAGCAGGACCGCCGCTCCAACGTGAAGGCCGCTTACGGCAAATACACGACCAACGTCGACAAAGTGTTTGCGGCCGGCGATATGCGCCGCGGCCAAAGCCTTGTCGTCTGGGCGATCAACGAAGGACGCGAGGTTGCCCGCGAGGTCGACAAATATTTGATGGGAAGCACGATGCTTCCTTAACAAACGAATCGGTAAAGACCGTGAAATACAAGCAACATGCGTCAAAGCATGACGATAAAGCGCCTTCGGGCGCTTTTGTTGCGCTATCGGCAGCCGTTGCGGCCGACTAGGCAGCTTCGACGCAATTCGATGATGAAAGGACGGAATACGATGATCAAATATGGATCGGACAAGATACAGGAGCTGAAGTTTGCGGCGTTTCATCCCGTCATCGAGAAGCGGGACGAGCAATGGGTCGATATTGTGCTGCGGCCTGAACTGGAGGCCGGTTCGATCGTTCCCGGCGATTTGATCGACTTTACAGTTTACGTCATCTGTACACTGGACGGCACCATTGTCCAGATGATCCCGCAAGACGAGGGCTGCGATTGCGAATACGGCTTTACGGCAGGGGAAAAGGGGCAGATTAGAGCCTATATCGAGCAGCCGGATATCCAGCAACAAATTGCAAGTCTATCGACCAATGGATAGAAAGATGTGGTAAAATCGGTGTGAGATGAGCCGAAGGAGAGATCACTCATGTCCGCCGAACGCGCATACGTATTGTCGCCGGCCGATGTCCGCCGGATTCGGGCTTACGTGCAAACCAAATATACGACGATGCCGTCGGAGCGGCGCGCGGAAATCGTGGCGGACGCCGTCGCCAGAATCGTCGCCAGGCAGCTGCCTGAATTCCCTCCCGAGCTGAAGCGGGAGCTTGCCTCGAAGCTGATTCGGGAAGCCGCCGCGGAGCGGCAGCGGCCGGTTGGCACGGACGATATTTACAGGCTGTGCCTGGAGCTGGACATGAGCGACGACGCGGTGTTTATGCCGCTGCAGGCGTGGATGCGCAGCCATAGGGAAAGGCTGACCGCCTTTCCGTCCGATCAGGCGGAGGTCATTCGGCTGCCGGCGGGTGCGGAGACGACAGCCTTGCCTAACGAGGCGGCGAAGCGATGGACAGGCCAGGTCAACCGGTCGAAGTGGATGGTGTACGGTAGCTTATTTGCTTTGCTGGCGGCGGTCATGCTCGTTTACGGCATGCCGTCCAACCCGCAACAAGCATCGATCCTGTCGCCCGCGGCGGCTTATTTGCAGGTTCCGCCTGTTGCCGTCCGTACAGCCGCCGTTAACGGCTTGCCGTCCGAGCTTCGCTATCATCCGGTCAACCGGGATAAGCTGATCTCCTATTTGAACGGCAAAAATTCCATATTGGCCGACAAGGATTATTTGAACCCCATTATGGATGCCGCTGAGCAATTTGATATCCATCCGCTGCTGCTGTTTGCGATTACGGGCCAGGAGCAGGGCTTCGTTCCTCTGACGCATCGGCAGGCGAACGAGATGGCAAACAACCCGTTTAACGTATTTCACAGCTGGAAGGATTTTAATACGACGATTGCCGAATCGGCGGAAATCGCTTCCCGAACGATCGTCAGATTAAGCAAGGACAAGCCTGCGGATATGGACCCGATTCAATGGATCAACCGGGAATACGCCGAGGACCCGAATTGGCACAAGGGCGTCAGATCCATCTTCAACGCGCTGCTGAACCATACGGAAGCGTCAACCGGACATTGACGGTCTGATCGAAGGAGGGAGCCTGCCATGAAAACATTGGTCATCGCCGAAAAACCGGATATGGGGCGCAACATTGCCGCCGCGATTGAGCCGAAAGCCAAAAACTATCGGACCTATCTGGAAGGGGACACCTATATCGTCACTTGGGCGATCGGGCATCTCGTCGGTCTTGCCGAACCCGACGCCTACGACGACCGTTACAAAAAGTGGAATATCGAACATCTTCCCATCGTGCCGGACCAGTTCAAGCTGGTTGCAAACCCGCGCACCAAAGATCAGCTGAAGGTGATCGGGGAGCTTGCGAAGCGGTGCGGCGACATAGTCAACGGCTGCGACGCCGGGCGGGAGGGGCAATATATTTTTGCCCTTATTCAGCGGTACTTGAAGCTGCGCCATCCCGTCAAGCGGCTGTGGATTTCCGATTTGACGGCGGAAACGATACGGAAGGGATTTGCCGAGCTTCGCGACGGGACGGAATACGATAATTTGACGAAAGCGGCTTCGGCGCGCAGCGAGGCGGACTGGCTGATCGGAATGAACGGTTCGAGAGCGTTTACGACCAAGCATAACGTGCTGCTGTCCGTCGGCCGCGTGCAGACGCCGGTGCTGGCGCTTGTCTACGACCGCCAAATGCAAATCGAAACGTTCAAATCGCATACTTATTACGAGCTTGAGGCGCATTTTGCCCAGCATGAGATGACATACAAAGGGATGTGGCAGGGCGATAAGGAAACGGGACGGGAAACGCTGGAGAGCATCGCACAAAAGGTGAAAGGAAAACCCGCCGTCATCGCCTCCTATGAGGTTAAGGATGCCAAGGAATATCCCGGCAAGCTGTACGATTTGACGCTGCTGCAGCGCGAAGCCAACGGCAAATACGGTTTTTCCGCCAAAAAAACGCTGGATACGGCCCAAGCGTTGTACGAAAAGCATAAGGTCATTACGTATCCCCGCACCAATTCCAATTACGTTACGGAGCAGAACATTCCGGACATGCACAAGGCGCTGTCCGCGCTGCAAGGGACGGAATATGACGCATGGGTGCAAGGAGCGGACCGGCGGTTTGTTCATAAAGGCAACAAATTCGTGTGCAATCCGGCCAAGGTGGAGGATCATCACGCCATTCTTCCGACACCGCGCAAAGCGGCGGGATTGTCTCCGGACGAGAAGAAGCTGTACGATCTGATCGTCCGCCGATTTCTGGCGATCTTTTACCCGCCGGCCGAATACAAATCGCATACGGTGCTAACCGAAACCGAAGGCGAGCTGTTCAAGACGTCGGTGAAGGAGCTGGTCAGCGAAGGCTGGAAGGCGATTTACGCCGACCTTCCCGGAGGCAAGGAGAAGAAAGGCGGGCGCCCAAGCAAGGACGACGACGCGGAGCCGGAGGAGGAAGTGAGCGAGCCGTTTGCCGTCGATCCGGCGAAGGAGGCGTTATGCCGGGATGCGTCCGTTAAGGAGAAGGAGACGAAGCCGCCCAAGCCTTATACGGAAGGCACGCTGCTGAAAGCGATGGAAAGCGCCGGCAAGCAGATTGAGGACGAGGACGTGCGGGACGCGATGAAGGATTCGGGTCTTGGCACGCCGGCCACCCGGGCGGCGACGATCGAGCGGCTGAAGACGGTCGGTTATATTGCCATGAAGGGCAAGCAAATTGTCCTAACGGGCAAAGGAAGAGCGGCGATCCAGTTGATTCGCGACGCCGGCGTCGACCTGCTCACGTCTCCGGAAATGACGGGCATGTGGGAGAAGCGGTTAAACGAAATTGCCCGCGGATCGGCTTCGGACGTTCAGTTTATGGACAATGTCAAAAAATTTGCCAGCATGATCGTGGAGAAGGTCCGCCGTCAGCAGCGGGCGTCGATGGAGCTGTTCCAGGGCGAGGAATCCCCCGGCGAGCGGGGCTCGCGCGGCGGCTCGACCCGTACGCGAAGCTCGGCATCAGGCGGCCAAGGCAAGCCGAGAGCCGGCCGCAAGGCGGCATCTGGCGCTGCCGCCGCGCCCTCGGCTGCCGCCGCCTCACCGGCTGCGCCGCAGCCAGTGATCATCGGCACCTGCCCGCGCGCCGGCTGCGGCGGCACCGTCTTTCTCGGACGCAAGGGCTACGGCTGCTCCAATTACAAAAGCGGCTGCCGCTTCGTCATTTGGAAGGAAAGCATGGGCCGCCGCCTGACCGACGCGCAGGTCAGAGCGCTTGTGGAGAAGGGCAAGACGGCCAAGCTGAAGCTGGCGGACAAGGATGGCGCCCAGCAGCAGGGACGCATCGTGTTGGCCGACCGAAATACGGGCGAGCTCGCCATCGAAGTATAAAGGCCGGCATCCATCGGATGCCGGCCTTCAGCTTGGGCTTATAAACGTTATGCCGTTTAACGGCGCAAGTAACGTTGGATAGCGGGCGGAACCTCCTTCAGCTTCTCCAGCGTCAGAAACGCGCCCTTGGGCTTGACGTCGATGCCGACCACATTGTAATGCCATTCTTGCTGGCTCCGGATGTGGATGGCGTGAATGCCGGCCTTCAGCGCCGGCACGACGTCGGTCCGGATCGAGTTGCCGATCATCCACGTTCGTTCCCGGTCGAAGGCGCCTTCGGCCAATATTCGCTCCAGCGCTTCATTGTTCTTCAGCTGGCGAATATAGATGCGCGGTCCGAAATATTGCTCCAGCCCCATCGCATCGATCTTGCGCTTCTGGATTTTCGTTTCTCCCCCCGTATACAAATGCAGCTCATGACCTGCTTCCGCCAATCGCTCCAACGTTTCCTTCATGTGGGGGTACGGCTCCGTTTCGTGCTCATAAACGCCCAAGCCGAGCTTCCACAAAAACTGTTCCTCCGATTTCGCTCTCGCTCTTCCCGTCAGATCGCTGAAATAAGCGTACGTTTCCAGAAAAGATTGCGGGAAATGCTCGCTCTTGAAGCCCGTCTGGTCGATCAACGCGACGTCCATTTCGGTTTGCTTGTCGCGAACCGCTTGAGCCGTAACGGGCGGGCGATGGCCGAACCAGGAGGTCATGGCATCGACAAACTGCTCGATGACATGAAAGAAATATTTGTTGCAATAAATCAATGTATCGTCCAAATCAAACATGATTTGCTGTTTCATGGCTATGTTCTCCTTTGCGGCAGCGAAGTCGGCTGTATGTTCAATCTACCGCAAACGGGAGCGAATAGTCAATGTCGGGCAGGCCATCCACATAGTTCCGTCTCCCTCTCCGCATAATGTTAGGGGAGGTGATAGGCATGCCGTTTAACAAAAGCAAAAAAACCGAAAATCTGCAAAACGATTCAAGCCTTAGGGAAGAGGCCGTAACGCCGAAAAACGATAAGATGGCCGACCGTCCTCCCAGCTTGAACCATATAAACAAGCAGACGCCTTAATCGGTCCGCCGCAGCAAAGGGGAGGAGGCCATAAGCGGCCTCCTCCCGTTAAGCATTATGCGTATTTCAGTTGCGAAGCGGTTATGCGTTCCTTGATGAAAGCGATTCTCTTGCGGACGTAAAAGTCGCGGCTGTCTCCCCGGAGATCCTTGGGCGCGATCACCTCCTCCGTATCGTTGTCGATAATAACGAGCCTTCCGTCCGCATAAAACTTGAAGGTCAAGTCCCTTCGGGGCGCCGCCTTGCCGACGTAACGAAAATTTTCGCATGGAGTTTTCATAGGTGATCCATCTCCCTTCATCGATTGGGTTAAAAGACGAAATAGGAACGTTTGTTCTTATTTTATTATAGCAAACATTTGTTCGGGTGGAAAGATATTTTTATTTACTTTAAACTAGATTTATAGAATTAAAGCGTTTGCGAACGAAGAATGAAGGGATCGGATCCCTTAAGCAGAAGGAGAGCGGAATATGCTGAGAGTGCAAGGGCTGACGAAGCGGATCCCCGGAGGACCCAAGGTGCTGGACGGGATTACCTTCGACGCTTACGAAGGCGATTTTATAGCGGTCAAAGGAAGCAGCGGCAGCGGCAAGTCCATGCTGCTCAAATGTTTGGCGCTGCAAGAAAGCTGGACGTCGGGCTCCTACCAGTTCAACGGGAAGGACGTCTTCAAGGAAGGCTGGACCGGTAAGCTGAAGGTGCGGCGCGAGGTCGCCTATCTGGAGGAAAAACCGTTTCTATATCCGGACAAGACGGCGCTTAAAAATGTCATTATCGGGGCGGTCGGCCAGACGCCGGCCTGGCGAAGATGGACGGGCATGGTCCGCAGCGACGATTACATGGGCGCGATGGACTTGATCGAAAAGCGCGGCCTGCTGGACAAAGCGCATACGAAGGCCAAACATTTGAGCGGCGGCGAGCGGCAGCGCATCGCGATCGCGAGGGCTCTGGTGCACGGCGCCAAAGTGATTGTGGCCGACGAGCCCGTCTCCGGTCTCGATCCCCACGCGGCGGACATCGTCCTTAACGAGCTTAAGGAGTTGTGCAAAAATACGGGCATGATCGTCATTGCGGCGCTCCACCAAGGCGATTGGGCGGAACGGTTCGCCGACCGCATTATCGGGCTGAACGGCGGAAAGCTTGCGGTCGACGTGTATGGACGACGCTTGACCGAGAGGGAAAAGATGCTGCTGTAATCCGCCGGCCGTTCTGGCTGTCATGGGATAAGCCAAGCCGCGCATAGACTAGACCATTCCAGGAAACGGGATGGTGTCCGGACATGACCTTTCAACCGCCGGCAATCGTACAGACGGCCAGAGCCGCCTATCCGAAGACGGAGTTGTATTGGCCTCAAGTAAGCGGAGGACCCAGCGGGCGGGCCGACCGTATCATTAACGATACGATCGAGGCCCACGTGAGGCGTCTGGCGTCGAGTCAGGGAAGCCTTGACTCGCCGAACGCCGAGATGCTCGGGTATTACGAGGTCAAAACGAACGAGAAGGATGTGCTCAGCCTTTCTCTGTTCAACTATGCTTATACCGGCGGCGCCCACGGCATGACGCTGCAGCAGTCGCTGACGATGAAGCAATCGACGGGGCAGCTGTACGAGCTCGAGCAGCTGTTCAAGCCGGGGAGCCCCTATATCAAAAGGATCAGCGATTTGGTGGCCAAAGGCATACGGCAGCGGGATATTCAGACGTTGGAGCCGTTTAAGTCGATCTCGCCCGACCAAAGCTTCTATGTCGCGGACCGTTCGCTGGTCGTTTATTTTCAGTTGTATGAGCTGGCGCCGTACGTGTACGGGTTTATTTATTTTCCGATTTCGGTATACGAGCTGCAGGATATCATCGATGAAGAAGGGCCGCTCGGCCCGATGCTTGCCGGAAATTGAGCGGTACCGTAAGGGGCTGGATGACATTTACGTTGTTTTATTGACTGCAGGACTTGCCGCTGCCGCAGCGCTGCTTGCCGGGGCGGCCGTGCGGAAGAAGAGGAAGGCGCCGCAAGTACAGGGCTGCCGCGATCATCGCAGTCGTAACGGCCGGCAGGTGAAGACGGACGGCGCCGCGCCGGCGGGCATTCGCCCCGCGGCGGGGTACGAGGCTGCCGTCTTGATCGTCGACGACCAGCCGGTTATACGCGGATTAATCGCCGAGGTGCTGCAGGCGAGAGGGCTGACCGTCTGGCAGGCTTCGAGGGGAAGCGAAGCGCTGGAGCTGATGGAAAGCCGTCCGCTCGGCTGCCTGCTGCTCGATTTGAAGCTTCCCGATATGGGAGGACTCGAGGTGCTGCGCCGCTACAGAGCGATGAACGGAACGGCGCCGGTCATCGTTATGACCGGCTATCGCGACGCCGCGCTGGAGAATGAATCAACCCGTCTGCGCATTGCGCGCGTAATGGACAAGCCGTTTGACATTAAGCGGCTGGAGCAAGCGGTGCTGGAAACGATCGGCGCAGCGGCGCAATCCGAATAACGGACAAGAGCCTTCGGGCTCTTTTTTTTATTCTTCTCAAGGACAGCGTCAACCGATTGCGCCGGCGGCGGCATGTCTGGCAGGACATCCTCATACTTATAAGGTGTGGGGGTGAGGCAAATGTCAGCGGCTTGGATCGGTTACGCGTTCGCTGCCGCCGTGTTCGGCTTTATGCTTGCGGCGGCCGCGAAGGCGCAAGGCGAAATCCGAAAATCCGGATATATGAGCATGCTGCCTTTCGGTCTTGCGTCACAGCTGTCTTCGGACCGGTACGAGCTGCAACGTTTCGGTCTGGCTCAGCTGCTGAACAGAAAGCACGGTCATATCGCTTCCATGGGCGCATCCTTTAACGCCATGGGGCTCATCGGCAGCGCCGCCGTCGCGTTTGGCCCGGCATTGCAGGCGGGAGGCCCCTCGACGGTCGCTTACGGCTTGCCCGTTATCGCTTTATTGTCGGCGGCGGTCGGCGCTTCGCTTGCGGGACTCGCTTCCGCCGTGCCGACCGCGGGAGGGGCCGCGCATGCCGCCTTCTCGCAGGGCGGCCGCAAATGGGGCAATCGGACCGGATATTATTTATTGTTCGGCCATACAGCCATGCTGGCGTTGTATATCGGAGCCTGCGCGCAGTTGGCGGACGGCTTTGCCTCCGCCCGATTCGGCTACGGCGGCTCTTCCGTTTCGTTCTGGATTCTGGCCGCCGCGATTGCCGCAAGCCAGGCGGCCGCCAATCATTGGGGAGCCCGATGGTCGTCCCGCGCGCAAGCGGCGGGCGTGTGGCTTCAGCTGGGCGTTGGAGCGGTCATCGTAGGCGGATTGGCGTGGACGTTCTGGCCGGACGCCAGTTATTCCTCCGCGTTGCTGTATCAATGGAGGACGGCCGACTATGGGGGAGAAGCAACGGCCGGCGGATTTATGCTGGGCGCGCTGTTGCTTCTGAAGCTGTTTGCCGGAATGGACGGCGCGGCACACGGAGCGGAAGAAACGGTGGAGCCCCGCACGACTGTTCCTTGGTCGATCTTTTTATCGGTATGCTATACGTTTGCCGCCGCTTTCATTCTATATATGTTTATGGCGCTGGTGCTGCCGTCGGCGCTTCCGGCTGCGGGCAATTACGCGGGAGACCAACCGATGGGGATGCCGGGCCTGGAGCTGTTCATGCATGCGTCCTCGGCGGGGTGGGGGGGAGCCCCGCTGATCGATTTGCTAGTCCTTGTGTGCTTGTGGTGCTCCGGCGCGCAATCGATGGCCGTCGTATCTAGAGCATTGTTCAGCATGGCCAGGGACGAGGCGGTGCCGCTGCGTAACCGGCTGTCGGCGGTGAGCGTCCGGCATCGGGTTCCGGCTTGGTCGATATGGAGCTGCGCCGCCGCAGCCGCGGGAGCGCTGGCGGCGGCGGCCGCGAGCGGCGCCGCATTGCCGGCGTTGCTGTCCGTTGCGGTCATCTCCCTGCATATCGCTTATGCGGTTCCGATCGGGCTGAAGCTCGGTGAACGGCTGCGCCGCTTGAAGTCCGGAGCCGCCGGCGCGGGGAACCGGCCGGGGTCCGGAGACGGACCGTGGCGGATGGGCCGATGGGGCTTGCCGCTGAACGCGGCGGCGTTCGTCTGGCTGATCGCCAGCTCCATGCTGACGGCGGTTTACGTTCATTCGGCCGGTCTCGCGGCCGCCGCTTGCGCACTCGCACTCTCGACGGCCGCCGCGATCCGGTACCGTCATTCTATATAGGAAATATTCTGACATTTCCCGGGCAAGCGCAGCAAACAACAGAAACGATACCGTTTCGACAAGGTACGGCGGCTCGCCGGCAAGGTTTGTGTCGAAACGGGAGAGTCCGAAGCGCCAATAAGATTAACCTCATTAATAATAAATGAGGTTATCTTTTTTTGCCATCATCTGTCTTCGAAGCTTATAATAGAACTATTGCAATATATCGAACTATATAAGCTGAACGACTGAATTACACGAAGCAAGCGGAATGAGGAATCGAACGGGAGTCATGATTCAAAATTGATAGATTGCATCATAAAATGAATAGATTGCATCAAGGGTAGAAAGGTGAGTGCAAGGTTGAAGACGGAGGCGGCAATCGAATGCGGCATTCTTGAAAGCGAGTACGGCTTTGGCAGGCCTCTGAAGCCCGTTGACGGGGATAAAGGGATGAACAATACGACCGTTATGTTTGCAGACGGCCCGTCGCAATACGTCATGCGGATCTACAACAACCATCGGGACCGGGACGCCGCGCTGCTGGAGCATGAAGTGCTGACACTGCTTCGCGGCCGGAGCCCGGGCTTTCAAGTGCCGGAGCCCGTTCCGAACCGTCAGGGCGACACGGTGACGATCATGCCCGACGGAGCGCTTGCCGCCGTATTCCGGTATATTGATGGAGAAAGGCCCAGCCCGGCCAATCCGGAGCATGTCGCATCGCTCGGTACTGCCGCGGGCAGGCTGAGCCGGGAAATGGGTTCCCTGCGTCCTAAGCGCAAGCCGATATACGATCCGTATTATACGATTGGACTTACGTATGCGGCGCTGGACGAGGAGGCTGTCGGAAGGACGGCCGCATCGGCCGAAACGTTGGCGGCCAGGGAGGACAGTTTCCGTCTGCTGCAGCGGGCCCGCCGGGAAACGGAGCGGAGATGCGGCGAAATTGCCGAATTGCCGAAGCAATGGATTCATGGCGATCTCGTCTTCCATAACGCATTGTGCAAGGGCGGCTCCATTGTCGGACTGCTGGATTTTGAATTCGCCACCGTCGACGTTCGCGCCATGGAGCTGGCCGTTGTCGCCGTCGACGCGCTGAAGCCGGAATTGTCCGATCATGCCGGGCGGATCGGCGAGCTGACGGAACGATTTATGTCGGAAGTCAGGCTTGAGCAGAAGGAATTGGCGCTGCTTCCGTATTTGATGAGGCTGCGCATCATTGACGTAGCCTTGCATTTTATCGGACGTTACCGGGAAGGTCTTGACGATGCCGGCGTCCTTGGCGGCATTATGGACGGGGCCGCCTACGGCCTGCAGTGGCTGGAAGGCGGAGATTCGAAGCTGTTCCAATTATGATTGCGGAGGGTGACATATGAACCTGGCACAAGAGCTTGGATATAGAGAGAACGACCGCCTGCTGATTGTCAACGCGGACGATTACGGGCTTTGCCGATCCGTCAACGAGGCGGCGAGGCAGCTGCTGACGGAAGGCGTCATCAGCTCGGCTACGATTATGATGCCTTGCGCCTGGGCGAAGGACGGCGCGGAATGGAGCGCCGCCCACCCGGAATTCGACGTCGGCGTCCATTTGACGTTTACGAGCGAGTGGGGGCCGTATGCCTGGGGACCGGTAACTCGGAACGGGGACGTTTCCTCCCTCGTTACCAGGGAAGGCTATTTCCCCCGGGACGCAAGGACGTTCGAGCAGACGGCGGACGCCTCTCAGGTGAAGAAGGAAATGATCAGCCAGATCGAGATGGCGCTTGCGCACGGGATGAGCCCGACGCACGCCGACAATCATATGGGCAGTTTGTACGGCTTGCAAACGGGGCGCCATTTTGTTGTCGAGGCGCTTGACGTGTGCGCCGCATTCGGCCTCCCGTTTCGGCTGCCGCGCCATGTGACCGGCGACGACGGGGTCGCTCCTCCGGAAATGGCGGAGAGGGCGCGGCAAATTGCGGCGCTGGCCGATGCCAAAGGCGTCGTCATCCTCGATTATTTGGTCGGCTTGCCGTTCCAGTTGGGCGAAGGCGAGACGTATGACAGCTTCAAGGCCGATATGATCAAGCTGCTGAAACGGCTGCAGCCGGGCGTTACGGAGCTGATTATTCACCCGTCCCTGCTGACCGGCGAGCTGCGTTCGTTTCACGGACAGCCGGAGAAGCGTGAAATGGAATACAGGCTGTTCCGGGACCCGGATATCGGCCGCCTGCTGCAGGACGAAGGCATTCGGCTCATTCGATGGCGGCAGCTGCAGCAGCTCCAGCGTTCCAGAAGCAACCCTACTTTATAAATCCAAAGTCCAGCGGTATAATGTCAAGTCCCTAATTCGGTCGAATTGGAAATTACC